>JBEKVR010000054.1:0-32372 GCA_049513815.1 Roseiarcus sp.
GCGCGCATTGGCCTCAGAACTTCACCGTCATCCCGGCGTAGAGCGTGCGGCCCATGCCGGCGACCGGGTCGGGAGCATCCGTCGCGTATTTGTCGATCTTCCATTCGGCGATGTCGGCGCCGGCGTAGGCGTCGTGGTCGGGGCGGGTGAGGGCGTCGGCTCCGGCGTCGCGGTCGGCTCCGGCGTTGGCTCGGGGGGCGGCGGGCTCGCCTGCGCCGGCGGCTCGGGTGGCGGAAGCTCTTGTGGGACAGGCTCGGCGGCCGGCGCTTCGGCCGCCTCGCTTTCGTTGACGAGCTCCACGTCGATCGAGGCCGTCGTGGCGGGAAAGTCGACGACTCGCCAAGCCACAGCGCCGAAGACCGCTGCGTGCAGCGCGAGGCTGATCGCCGCGGCGACGAGGCGCAACGCGGTCGCGTCGCGCGCGGCGGGCGGCGGCTCGTCGAAAGCGCCGGGGCAAAGAACGTCGACGACGCGCCGGCAGGGGTACTGCGGCGCGTCGTCGACGGCGTCGAGTTGGGGCGTGTCGGCGCGCATTGGCCTCAGAACTTCACCGTCATCCCGGCGTAGAGCGTGCGGCCCATGCCGGCGACCGGGTCGGGAGCATCCGTCGCGTATTTGTCGATCTTCCATTCGGCGATGTCGGCGCCGAAGTCGAACCGGATGTTCTTGAACTCATAGGCCGAGCGCAAGTTCGTCAGCGCGTACGCGGGGGTGTTCAGCTCGTTGGTCACCGCGTCGACTTCGGTCTTGGCCGCCACCGCCTGCATTTCGACGGTGTTGGTCCACGTTCCGCCCCACAGCGCAATCTTGTCGCTGAGTGCGGCTTTGCCGTTGAGCGGCATGATGTCGTAGAGATTGCCGTGGGTGTCGAGGTTGATGCCGCGGGTGTAGCCCGCATCGCCCGATAGAGTGACGACGCCGAAACTTGCGCTTTCGGCGAGGCGCACCCGGCCGGACAGGTTGAATCCATACAATTCGGCGTTGTGATTCGCGTATTGCAGGATGTCCGTGGCCCGTGTCTTGCTGTCCGGCGTAAGCACATTCACGTCGATGTAGTCTTGCACGTAGCTGTAGTAGGGCGTCGCCTTGAATTCCCATCGGTCGCTGACGGCGTCGCGCCAATCGGCGCTGACGCTGAGGGTGTGCGCGATCTCGGGTTTCAAATAGAGATTGCCGACGTAGCCGTCGCCGTCGCCGCCCCAACCGTTCATCTCTGCGGCCATGGAATTGGTCGACCAGGCGTAAAGCTCGTAGAGACTGGGCGCGCGCGTCTTTTGCGTGACGCCCGCTTCGTAGGTCGTATCGGCGTTCGGGGTGTAGCGCGTGAGCGCGGTCCAATCGAGATCGTCGAACGTCCTGGCGTGGTCGAGGGCGTTGAACGCGTTATAGCCGGAGGGGTAGGTCGCCGTGCCAGCGTAGTACTTTGGACCGTAGCCCTGCACGTCGCCGGTGTTGGTGTCGACGATTTCGCCGCGCACGCCAATCAGCGTCGTCCATTGCGGCGCCCATGCCCTTTCCCATTCGGAGTACGCGCTGAAGCGGTCGCGCGTCCCGTCGTGGATGTTCTCGAAGGTGCCGCAGCACATCATGCTGTTCGGCGCCATCGTCACATTTGGCGTCCACCAATCGTTGAGCGTTTCGCCATGGAATTCGTTGCCGATGCGGATGGTGTCGATCTTGCTCGCGGCGATCGTCCCCTTGATCGAATAGCCGAAGTCCTGGCCGTCGGTCCACATGGGCATGCCGGTTGTCGTCGTGACGCCGGCCGGGTCCTTGTCGCTTCCGAAGTTCATGTAGTGCTGGGTGTGCTGGTAGAACGCGTTGGCGTCCAACTGGCCCCAGCCGAAGCCGCCCTTGTAATCGAGATTGACCGAACTCGCGCGGTTGCTGAGCATGTCCATGTATTCGTTGACGAAGCCCTCGTAGGGGATGTCCTGGTAGGCGCCGCGCAGGGTGATGAGCTGATCGTCGTTCTTATAGGCGAGAGTCAGCGCATGGTTCTCGGCGTCGTAGCTGGTCGAGGGCACGACGGTGCCGCCGCCGGCGTGATAGTCGTCGCCGCGCGACCACGAGCCGTCGTAACCGATGCTGAAGTGTTCGGTCGCGGCGGTCGCGGTCCCCGAAAGACTCGTGCTCTTGTTGTTGGAGCGGAACATCGCGGTCAGCGAACCGGTGAACACGACGTTGGGGCCGAGCGCCAGGGTCGGCAGCCCGGTCGGCTTGGCCCCGGCGGCCGGCGCGAACACCGGGGCGCGCGGGTTGACGATGATCGTGCCGCCGATCGAATCGCCGCCCATGCTGACCGGAACGTTGTTGCCGATCACCTGCACCGAGCCGACGTTGGCGGAGTCGATATAGGACAGGGCCGGGTTCATGTGGTTGGGGCAGGCGGCGGTGATCGACATGCCGCCGAGCAGGATGGCGTTGCGCTCGTCGTCGAAGCCGTTCACGACGGGCAGGCTCGAGACGCCGCCGCCGGTCTTGAAGCTGACGCCGGGGACGTCGCCGAGCAAGTTCGCCGCATCCGGCGAGGCGGCCGCGTCGGCGGCGATCGCCGCCGCCGGGACGGGCGTGTAGTTGATCGTGCCGGCGCCGGCGGCGGGCGCGTTCGGCGCCGTCTGCGCGGGCGCAACGATCTCGACATTGGGCAGAGTTTGCGGGGCGGCTTGCTGGGCGGACGCCGCGCATGGCGCCAGCGCCGCCCCCGCCAGTATGGCGGCGAACAGTTTGGTCACGAGGAGGATCTTTCTTTCGACGCAAGGAACGAAGTCCCGTCGCGCCGAGGCGCGCGGGAGCGAAGGATTTCAGTTCATGCGTTGAAAGACGGCGGGGCGCGGGGCGACCACGAGCTGGCGCGCCCCGATTGCGGGTGCAGCGCGGTAGAGACGTCGGCGGCGAGCGTTTCGGTGACCGCTACGGCGATCGGCGGCCAAGGATCGGGGAGGATCGAGACGACGCCGCCTCCGCGCCCGTCGCAGCCGGCTTTCGCCGCGCAGAGCGAGCAGGGGTGATGGCGGATCGGCGCAGGCGCTTGATGATGAGAGGTCGACGAGGCGCCGTCGTCGGCGTGGGCGCAAATCGGCGCGGCGAGCGCCGGATCGAAGTCGAGGTCGCTTCCGAGCGACGGGCAGCACGCCGCAATCGCCGTCACGATGCTCTGCACCGTGAACAAATAGGCGAACGCCAACGCCGCAATCATACGACGTCGGCTGCCCGGGCGGCCGCCGATCTCCCTCATAAATGAAGTGTTAATATTTCCGAGCGGCCCGAGTCCCCGCGGCAGGTTGTCGCGAGGGGGGAGAGGGGTTCGCGGCCGCGAAGGCGCGCGCCGTCTCAGCCCTTGCCGTGCCGATTGGCCGGGTGGACGGCGGCTTCGAGAATGTTGGCGCTGCCGCCGATGACCAGCGACGACGAGCCGACGATCAGCGGATCGAGGCCGGAGACGACGCGGTGGTCCTTGTTGTCGTAGGGCAGCGACGACAAGAAGTGCAGCATGCAGTTGAGCCGCGCGCGCTTCTTGTCGTCGGACTTGATGATCGTCCACGGCGCGTCGGCGGTGTCGGTGTTGAAGAACATCGCCTCCTTGGCCTCGGTGTACTCGTCCCACTTGTCGAGCGAGGCCTTGTCGATCGGCGACAGCTTCCATTGCTTGAGCGGGTCGGTCTCGCGGGCGAAGAAGCGGCGACGCTGCTCTTCGCGCGTGACCGAGAACCAATATTTGTAGAGGCGGGTGCCCGCGCGCACGAGCATGCGCTCGATCTCCGGGCACTGGCGCATGAATTCGAGATATTCGGTGGGCGAGCAGAAGCCCATCACCCGCTCGACGCCGGCGCGATTGTACCAGGAGCGGTCGAAGAAGACGATTTCGCCCGCCGCCGGCAGGTGCTCGACGTAGCGCTGGAAGTACCATTGGGTGCGTTCGCGCTCGGTCGGCTTTTCCAGCGCGACGATGCGCGCGCCGCGCGGGTTCAAGTGCTCCATGAAGCGCTTGATCGTGCCGCCCTTGCCGGCCGCGTCGCGGCCCTCGAACAGCATGACGATCTTCTCGCCGGTCTCCTTGACCCAGTTCTGCGCCTTCAGAAGCTCCGCCTGCAGCGGCAGCATGCGCTCGAGATAGGCCTTCTCCTTGACCTTGGTGCTGTAGGGATAGTCGCCGGTCTCGAAAGCGCGGCGGATCGCGTCGGGGTCGCGGCGGGCGTGGGGCTCGGGGAGGCGCGGCTTTTCGGCCTTCCGCGGCGCGATCGCCGCGGCGACGAAGGCGGCGTTCCGTTCGGCGCCGGCCTGCGCACGCCGCGCGTGTCGGGCCGCGGCCCGTGCGGACGCCCGTTCCGCATCGAGGTCTTCGAGTTCGGCGGTCTGGACGTCCTCCTCGGTGCGTAGGGCGGCCAATGCCTTGTCTTTTGCGTCGTCCATCGCCATGGCCTATCTGTAAAAACTTTCCCAATCGTAACGCATTGTGGCAGGATAATTACACTGAGGCGACTGCAGATGCGGCCGGCTGTCGCAGGGGCCGGGCCGCCGCCAGGCCGCCGCTCGGCCGCTCGGCCGCCCTTCCCCCCGCAGCGAAACTCGTCTACTAGGGCCGGCGGCCGCTGCGGCGGCCGTTCGCGACGGGCGCAGAGCCCTCGCCGGAGGACGCCTCGCGGCGGCGCCGCGGCGCGGCCTTTTTTTTCGCGCCCTGGCGGCCGGACGCTGGCCAGCGGCGCGCGCGCCCAGAGGACTTGATGCCGAAGCGGACCGACATTTCGACCATCTTGATCATCGGCGCAGGGCCGATCATCATCGGTCAGGCGTGCGAGTTCGACTATTCCGGCACCCAGGCGTGCAAGACCCTGCGCGAAGAGGGCTACCGCATCGTCCTGGTCAACTCCAATCCGGCGACGATCATGACCGACCCGGACATGGCCGATCGCACCTATATCGAGCCGATCACGCCGGAGATCGTCGCCAAGATCATCGCCAAGGAGCGCTACGCCGTCCCCGGCGGCTTCGCGCTGCTGCCGACCATGGGCGGCCAGACGGCGCTCAATTGCGCGCTGTCGCTCAGGAAGATGGGCGTGCTCGAGCGCTACGACGTCGAGATGATCGGCGCGACCGCCAAGGCGATCGATAAGGCCGAGGACCGCCAGCTTTTCCGCGAGGCGATGACCCGCATCGGCCTTTCCACGCCGCGCTCGCATCACATCAAGACGTTGTCGCAGGCGCTGGCGGCGCTCGACGACATCGGCCTGCCGGCGATCATCCGTCCGAGCTTCACGCTCGGCGGCACCGGCGGCGGCATCGCCTACAACAAGCACGAGTTCATCGAGATCGTCGAACGCGGCATCGACGCTTCGCCGACCAACGAGGTGCTGATCGAAGAGAGCGTCCTCGGCTGGAAGGAATTCGAGATGGAGGTCGTCCGCGACAAGGCGGACAATTGCATCATCGTTTGCTCGATCGAAAACGTCGATCCGATGGGCGTCCACACCGGCGACTCGATCACCATCGCCCCGGCGCTGACGCTGACCGACAAAGAATACCAGATCATGCGCGACGCCTCGATCGCGGTGCTGCGCGAGATCGGGGTCGAGACCGGCGGGTCCAATGTGCAGTTCGCGATCAACCCGGCCGACGGCCGCATGATCGTGATCGAAATGAACCCGCGCGTGTCGCGCTCCTCGGCCCTGGCGTCGAAGGCGACCGGCTTTCCGATCGCCAAGGTCGCCGCCAAGCTGGCGGTCGGCTACCTGCTCGACGAGATCGCCAACGACATCACCGGCGGCGCGACGCCGGCTTCGTTTGAGCCGACGATCGACTACATCGTCACCAAGATCCCGCGCTTCGCCTTCGAGAAGTTCCCCGGCGCCGAGCCGGTGCTGACCACCTCGATGAAGTCGGTCGGCGAGGCGATGGCGATCGGCCGCACCGAAGGTCTCGGCAAGGGCGACGACCATAACGCGCTGCGCGCGGCGATCGGCACGCCGACGCCGGACCGGCTGCTGAAGGTCGCGCAGGCGATGCGACTGGGCATGAGCGTCGCCGAGATCTACGAGGTGACGCGCATCGATTCGTGGTTCCTCGAGCGGGTGGCGGAGATCCTCCGCCTCGAGGACAAGGTGCGCAGCTTCGGCCTGCCGCAAGACGCCGACAATCTGCGGCTGCTGAAAGCGAACGGCTTCTCCGACGCGCGCCTCGGCGCGCTCGCCGGGCTCGACGAGGGCGACGTCGCCAAGGCGCGGGCGACCCTCGGCGTGGCGCCGGTCTACAAGCGCATCGACACCTGCGCCGCCGAATTCGCGTCGCCGACCGCCTACATGTATTCGACCTACGAGGCGCCATTCGCCGGCGTCGCCGCCTGCGAAGCGCGGCCGAGCGGGCGCGACAAGATTGTCATTCTCGGCGGCGGGCCCAACCGCATCGGCCAGGGCATCGAGTTCGACTATTGCTGCTGCCACGCTTCGTTCGCGCTGCGCGATGCGGGCTTCGAGACGATCATGATCAATTGCAATCCGGAGACCGTGTCGACCGACTACGACACTTCGGATCGCCTCTATTTCGAGCCGCTGACCGCCGAGGACGTGCTCGCCATCCTCGCCAAGGAGCGCGAGGCGGGGACGCTCAAAGGCGTCATCGTCCAGTTCGGCGGCCAGACGCCGCTGAAGCTCGCGCACGTGATCGCGCAGTCGGGCGCGCCGATCCTCGGCACTTCGGTCGATTCGATCGACCTCGCCGAGGACCGCGACCGCTTCAAGCGATTGCTCGACAAGCTCGGCCTCAAGCAGCCGAAGAACGGCATCGCCTATTCGGTCGAGCAGGCGCGGCTCGTCGCCGGCGATCTCGGCTTGCCGTTGGTGGTGCGGCCCTCCTACGTGCTCGGCGGGCGGGCGATGGCGATCATCCGCGACGAAGGCGAATTCGACGACTATCTGCTCGGCGTGCTGCCGAGCCTGGTGCCGGCCGACGTCAAGGCGCGCTATCCCAACGACAAGACCGGCCAGATCAACACGGTGCTGGGCAAGAACCCGCTGCTGTTCGACCGCTATCTGTCCGACGCGATCGAGATCGACGTCGACGCGCTTTGCGACGGCAAGGACGTCGTCGTCGCCGGGATCATGGAGCATATCGAGGAGGCGGGCATCCATTCCGGCGACAGCGCCTGCTCGCTGCCGCCGCGCTCGCTGTCGACCGAGACGATCGCCAGGCTCGAGGACGAAACGCGCCGGCTTGCGCTGGCGCTCGAGGTCGGCGGTCTGATGAACGTGCAATATGCGCTGAAGGACGGCGAGATCTACGTGCTCGAAGTCAATCCGCGCGCGTCGCGTACGGTGCCGTTCGTCGCCAAGGTGATCGGCCGGCCGATCGCCAAGATCGCCAGCCGGGTGATGGCGGGCGAACCGCTGGCGCGATTCGCGTTCTCGACCGACGGGCTCGGCCATGTCGGCGTCAAGGAGGCGGTGTTCCCGTTTGCGCGCTTCCCCGGCGTCGACACCGTGCTCGGTCCGGAAATGCGCTCGACCGGCGAGGTGATGGGCATCGACCGCAATTTCGCCATCGCTTTCGCCAAGAGTCAGCTCGGCGCCGGCTCCAACCTGCCGCGCGGCGGTACGGTGTTCGTTTCGCTGCGCGAGGTCGACAAGCCGAAGGTCGTCGCGCCGCTTAAGTTGCTGTGCTCGCTCGGCTTCAAGGTCATCGCCACCGGCGGCACCCAGCGCTTTCTCGTGCAGCACGGCGTGCCGGCGACCAAGGTCAACAAGGTCTCGGAAGGACGTCCGCACGCCGCCGACGCAGTGCGCAACGGCGGCGTCCAACTGATGTTCAACACCACCGAGGGGGCGACCTCGCTCGCCGATTCGAAGCCGCTGCGCCGCGCCGCCCTCTTGCAAAAAACGCCCTATTACACCACACTTTCCGGAGCGATCGCCGCGGCGGAGGGCATCAAAGCCTATCTCGCCGGCGATCTCGAAGTCCGAGCGTTGCAGGACTATTTCGCGTGACCCGGCTCGTTCGCGAGCCGCCGGTCGCGGACCAATGGGTTTGACAGTTTCGAGATAGGGTCACCGATGGAGAGGTTTCCAATCACGGTCGCCGGCCACGCCGCCCTCGAGGCGGAGTTTCGGCGCCTACAACAAGTCGAGCGTCCGCGTATCGTCCAAGCGATCGCCGAGGCGCGCTCGCACGGCGATCTGTCGGAAAACGCGGAATATCATTCCGCCAAAGAGGCGCAGTCCCACAACGAGGGCCGCATCGTCGAGCTCGAGGACATGCTCCAACGCGCCGAAGTCATCGACGTGTCGAAACTGTCGGGGTCGACGGTCAAGTTCGGCGCGACGGTGACGTTGATCGACGAGGACACCGAGGCCGAAAAAGCGTTTCAGATCGTTGGCGAGAGCGAGGCGGACGTGAAATCCGGCAGGGTGTCGATCACCTCGCCGACGGCGCGCGCGCTGATCGGCAAGAAGGTCGGCGATAGCGTGGAAGTGAACACGCCCGGCGGCGGCAAAAGCTACGAGATCGTCAAAGTGGACTATAGATGAGGTGGTCTGGCGGCCCGCGACGAGCCGCCGTCGGAGGATCGTGACATGGGCGAGTTGCAATTGACGCGACGCGCCGCACTGGCCGCGCTGGCGATGGCGGCGGTGTCGGCTGCCGTGACGGCCGCGGAGGCGCAGCCGAGCGGCGTTCGGTTCCGCGAGATTCGGGTCGACGTCTCGCCGCTGCGCGAAAAAGTTCAAGACGAGGAAGGCCGCTGGGTCGCGGCCGTGCTGCCGGGGTACCTGAGGCAGAGCTTCGCCAAGTACCTCGCGCCTGGCGATCGCAGCGCCGGCGTTCTGGTGGCGCGGATCGACGACGTCTCGCTCGGCGCGTCGCAAACCAACATGTCGCGCTTTCCCTTGGCTGCCGATGCGCACGACAGCATCGAGGGCGTTGGCCTGGTCCTCGATGGGCGCGGCCGGGTGGCGCAGTCGTACCCGCTCTTCTGCGCGCTCGGGGCTGACAGCCTCCCCAATTCGCCGTACCAAACGGACATTCGCCGCCGCCGGGCCGAGACGCTCGCCCGCAGCTTCGCCCAGTGGCTGCCGGGCAAGATGGGATTGTAAGTCGCGATGCAGGATGCGCGGATTGGCGAGGGCGTGCGCGTCCTTCTGCTTGGGTCGGGCAAAGCGGGTCACGAGATCAACGCGGTCGGCGTCGCCGAGGCGCTCGGCGCGCCCTATGAGCTGAAGCGAGTCAATCCGCGCCGGCCGTTCTTGTGGATGTCGCCGTTCGGGCCGGTCGATCCGCGCGACGCCGCGCTGTTGAAACCGCCGCTGCCCGATATCGTTCTCGCCAGCGGCCGCGTCACGGTGCCCTATCTGCGCGCTTTCAAACGCGCCGGCGGCGCGCGCGTGTTCGCCGTGTTTCTCCAGGACCCGCGTTTCGCCCGCGCGTCGATGGACCTGATCTGGGTTCCCGAACACGACCGCCATCGCGGGCCCAACGTGATCGCGACGCTGACGTCGCCGCATCCGTTCTCGGCGCGCCGGCTCGCTGCGGCGCGCGCCGCGCCGGATGTGCGGCTGGCGGCGTTGCCGACGCCGCGTTGCGCCGTCGTGCTCGGCGGCCCGAGCGGCGCGCAGCATTTCACCGCCGGCGATCTGGCGCGGATGACGGAGGCGGTGCGGGCGATCGTCGGCCAGGGCTTTTCGATCATGGCGACGCCGTCGCGCCGCACGCCGCCGGAACTCGTCGCCGCGGTCAGCGAAGGGCTCGGCGGCGCGCCGGGCTTCGTCTGGGACGGGAACGGCGACAACCCCTATGCCTCGATTCTGGCGCTCGCCGACGCCGTTCTGGTGACCGGCGACAGCGCCAACATGGTCGGCGAGGCCACCGCCACCGGCGCGCCGGTGCATGTTTTCGAGCCGAGCGGCGGCGACGCCGGCAAGCTCGGTCAGGCGATCGAAGCGCTCGAACGGCTCGGCGCGGTCAAGCGGTTTGCCGGTCGGATCGAGCGCTTCGCCTACGCGCCGATCGATTCGAGCAGCGTCATCGCCGCCGAAATCGCCCGTCGCTTCGCCCGCGTCCGCGCCGCGGCGGCGTGAACCGCGATGGTCGGGGCGGGGACGGATCGTAGTCGCACCGACTTCGGCGGCGGGCCGGCGGTCGTGCTGGTGCGGCCGCAACTGGCGGTCAACATCGGCATGTGCGCGCGGGCGATGGCCAATTTCGGCCTCGACGATCTGCGCCTGGTCGCGCCGCGCGAGGGCTGGCCGCGCACCGGCGAATATCGCGACGTCGCCTACGCCGCGGCGGCCGGCGCGGCCCATCTGCTCGATGGCGCGCGGGTCTACGCGACCGTCGCGGAAGCGGTCGCCGACCTGAACTTCCTCTATGCGTCGACGGCGCGCGAGCGCGGCCAGGTCAAGGCGGTCTCGACTCCGGCGGCGGCGATGGCGGCGACCGTCGCGGCGACGGACAAGCGCGGCGTGCTGTTCGGTCCCGAGCGCACCGGCCTCGACAACGACGAAGTCGCGCTCGCCGACGAGATCGTCATGTTTCCCGCCAATCCGGCCTACGCCTCGCTCAACCTCGCCCAGGCGGTGCTGCTCGTCGGCTATGAATGGTTCAAGGCGGCGCACGGCGACGCGCCGCCGACGCCCGCGGTCGCGCGCGCCGTTTCGCCGCCGGCGACGCGCGAAATGACGCTCGCTTTCTTCGAGTTCATCGAGGGCAAGCTCGACGACGCCGGCTTCTTCCGCCCGATCGGCAAGAAGCCGGGCATGCGCCGCAACCTGCGCAACATGTTTCATCGCATGGCGATGACCCAACAAGACGTGCGCACCCTGTGGGGCGCGGTCGTCCGGCTGGTCGAAGGTCCGCGAGCCGAAGTGAAGACGCGCAAGCGTAATCGTCCGCCGAAACAATAGCGCCCGCGGCGGCCTTTCGCCGCAACAGCGGGGCCCGCCCTGAGTTGCGCCCCGCTGCGGCCGGGCCTATCGAGGCGCGGTCGGCCGCATCGGGGCGAAACGCGCGATGAACCAGCGAGTCCTCGTTCTGGCGTTGATCGTGGCGGCGCTGGGCGTCGCCGCCTGGCTCTACCTCCGCCACGACGCGCGCGGACCCGAGGAATGGCAGGGCTACGCCGAAGCCGATTTCGTCAAGGTTGGGCCGACCCAGCAGGGCCTCGTCACCGCTGTCCATGTCCAGCGCGGCGATCATGTCGTCAAAGGCGCGCCGCTGTTCGACCAGGACGACACGATGGACCGCGCCGCGGTCGATCAGGCCGCGCGCCTGGCGCAGCAGACCAAGGACCAACTCGCCAACCTCAAGAGCCCGGGCAAGCCGACCGAGATCGCCCAGGCCGAAGCCAATCTCGGCGACGCGGTCGCGGCGCGCGGCAAGGTGCAGGCCGATCTTCAGCGCAATGAGGCCCTGCTGAAGAGCGGCGCGGCGACCGCGCAACTCGTCGATGAGGAGAAGGCCGACCTCGCCTCGGCCGAGGCGAAGATCGCCGCCGCCGAGGCCGCGCTGCAACAGGCTCAGGCGCCGCTCGGCCGACCGGACGAGATCGTCGCCCAGGCCTCGGCGGTCGAGGCCGCCGACGCGGCTTTGGCGCAGGCGCGCTGGCGTCTCACCCAGCGCTCGGTCGCGTCTCCGGTCGCTGGATTCGTCGCCGACGTGCTGGCGCGGCCCGGCGAGACGTTGCAAGCGGGCGCGCCGGTCGTCTCGCTGCTGCCGCCGGAGAACATCTTCATCCGTTTCTTCGTGCCTGAGCCGTCACTGGCGCACGTCCATCCCGGCGACACGGTGGCGCTGACCTGCGACAATTGTCGGCCCGACCTGACGGGCGTGGTGTCGTTCGTCTCGCCGCAGGCCGAGTACACGCCGCCGTTCATCTATTCGGAATCGACCCGCGCCAAGTTCGTCTTCCTCGCCGAGGCGCGGCCGAAGCCAGACGAGGCGACGTTGTTCAACCCCGGTCAGCCGGTGACGGTGAAGCCGCAGGCTGCCTCGCCATGAGCGATCTCGTCATCGACGTGCGCGATCTGCGCAAAAGCTTCGGCGACCTCAAGGTGGTCGAGGGCTTGAGCCTGCAGGTTGCGCGCGGCGAGATCTGCGGCTTCCTCGGCGCCAACGGCTCGGGCAAGACGACGACGATCCGTATGCTGTGCGGCCTGCTCGAGCCCGACGGCGGCTCGGGGAGCTGCATCGGCTACGACATCCTGCGCCAGGCGCACGACATCCGTCGTCAGGTCGGCTACATGACGCAGCGCTTCAGCCTCTACGACGACCTGACGGTGTTCGAGAACCTCGACTTCGTCGCCGCGGTGTTCGAGATGCCCAACCGCCGCGCCGCGGTGGCCGCGATGATCGAGCAAATGGGGCTCGGCGACCGCCGCGATCAGCTCGCCGGTCAGCTTTCCGGCGGCTGGAAGCAGCGCCTCGCGCTCGCCGCCTGTGTGCTGCACGAACCGAAGCTGCTGCTGCTCGACGAGCCGACCGCCGGCGTCGACGTCAAGGCGCGACGCGAGTTCTGGGACCTCATTCACGACATGGCGGTCGACGGCCTGACGACCCTGGTCTCGACCCATTACATGGACGAGGCGGAGCGGTGCAGCCGCATCGTCTATCTCGCTCAGGGGCGCATCGTCGTGCAGGGCGGCGCGAGCGCGGTCGTCAGCGAGTCCGGCCTCGTCACGTTCGAGGCGACGGGCGAGGGCGTCGACGCCGCAGCGCGTCGGCTGCGTGGCGCGCCGGGCGTCGAGGCGGCGGGGGTGTTCGGCCGTGCGCTGCATGTGGCCGGCATGGACCGCGCGGCGCTTCAGGCGGCGGTGCGGTCGGCGGGCGACGGCCTCGAATGGCGCGAGGTCGAGCCGCGGCTCGACGACGTCTTCATCCACATGCTGAGCCTCGAGGAGGCGCGGCGATGAACCGCTTCTCGTTTCCGCGCCTGATCGCCTTGCTGCGCAAGGAAACGATCCAGGTGATGCGCGACGCGATGACGCTGCGCATGATCGTCGCCATTCCGATCATGCAGCTGTTCCTGTTCGGCTACGCGATCAATTCCGATCCCAAGCACCTGCCGGCTGGGCTGCTGTCGATCGACGATTCGAAATACGAGCGCACGATCGCCGCCGCGTTGAACAATTCCGGCTACTACAACCTGCGGCGGCTTCGCTCGGAACAGGAAGCCGACGAAGGGCTGGCGCGCGGCGATCTGATGTTCGTGGTCGAGATCCCGCCCGATTTCGATCGCGCGGTCGACCGCGGCGAAAACCCCAGCGTGCTCGTCGACGCCGACGCGACCGACCCGACCGCGATCGGCAATGCGGTCGCCGCGCTCAACTCGGTGCTCGCTGACCTCAATCGCGACCTGCCGCCGATCCGCCAGGCGGCGCCGCAGTCGCCTGCGGTCAATTTCGTCGTCCACGCCCGTTACAATCCCGAGCAACTCACAGTGCTCAACATCGTGCCTGGGCTGATCGTGATCGTGCTGACGTTCTCGACGCTGTTCGTCACCACGCTCGCCATCACCCGCGAGCGCGAGCGCGGAACGATGGAGAACCTGCTGGCGATGCCGGTCAGGCCGATCGAGGTGATGATCGCCAAGATCGTTCCTTACGTCTTCATCGGCTATGTGCAGGTCGGGTTGATCCTCGTCGCCTCGGTGGTCTTCTTCGACCTGCCGGTGCGCGGTTCGCTGCCGCTGCTGCTCGGCGCGCTCGGCCTGTTCATCGCCTCGAACCTCGCCCTGGGCGTGACCTTCTCGACCGTGGCCTCCAATCAGATGCAGGCGGTCCAGCTCGCTCAGTTCACCCTCATGCCGTCGTTCATGCTGTCGGGATTCATGTTCCCGTTCCGCGGCATGCCGGCCTGGGCGCAGGTCGTCGGCGATGTCTTTCCCACCACCCACGCGATGCGCGTCGTTCGCGGCATGCTTCTGAAGGGCAACGGCTGGAACGAGATCGCGCCGGAGATGTGGCCGATGGCGCTCTTCACCGTCGCCGTCATCGTCTTCGCCGTCTGGCGCTACCGCGAGACGCTCGATTGATCGGCGGCGCGCGGTCGCCGTCGACGGCTACGCCCCTCCTCCTCCTCCTCCTTCTCCTCTCGGCTGTCGATGCTGAGGGTGGGCACACCGCGCGCGGCGGCGATCGCCAGCGCTAGCCGGTCCTGGGCCGCGCCGCGACTCAGCACCGCGAGACGCTCGCCCAAGCCATGCAGATCCGGCGGCAGGCCGTCAATGTCGGCCGCCGGCGCGCCAGCGCGGTGCGTGGAGAGCCAGGCGTGGCCGGCGGGGGTGGTCAATTCGACGACGATAAGCTTCTCGCCCATCGCCTCGGCGATGGCCGCCGCAGCGGCGATGCTCGGATCGTTCGGCGTCGTGGCCATTGCGACGACTGGGCCGGCGCTGCGCGCCGGGCGCGTCGGGGCGAGCATCACCGCGGCGGCGGAGCGGAAGGCCGCATCGATGAGCGAAGCGAGCGGTTCGGCGGCGCGTTCGGCCGGCGTCGCCGGCGCACCGATCGTCACCACGTCGCCGCTGCGCAGCTTGGCGGCGAGCGCCTGGCCGGCGGCGGCGCGCACGATCTCGAATTGGCGGCGCGCGAGGCTTCGCGCGGCGGCGGCGAAGCGGCGCTCGGCGTCATTGGCGGCGAAGTCGAGCTCGCGCCCCGCCCGCGCCGGCTCGATGGCGCGCCAGCCGCCGCCGAGCGCGCTGATCTCGCGCGCAAACGGCATGGCGGCGAAGTTGCGTAAGCCCACGTCCTCGATGAACAGGCCGAGGAGCTCGAGGTCAAACAATGACGCGAATTCAGCCGCCAGATTCGCCGTTCGGCTCGGCGCGTTGGGGTGCAGCCCCAGCACCACGCGCTTGAATCCGAGCGGGGCGGCGGTCATGACGGCGCGGCCGCGTTGTTCGCCGCCGCCGGCGTCTCCTTGCCGAAGTTCTTGCGAACTTCGGCGAAGGCGCGCAGCCGATCTTCGACGCGGCGATTGAGACTGCCCGGCGCGAAGAGGCCGTCGGCTTGGCGCACGCCAGCTTCCAGGCCGGTCAGCAACGCGACGCCCTCGTCAATCGTAGTGACGGGATAGATCGCGAAGCGCCCTTCAGCGCAGGCCTCGACCACGTCGGCGCGCAGCATCAAGTGCTGGACGTTGGCGGCGGGGATCAGCACGCCCTGCTTGCCGGTGAGGCCGCGCGCGGCGCAGATGTCGAAAAAGCCCTCGATCTTCTCGTTGACGCCGCCGATCGCCTGCACGTCGCCGTGCTGATTGATCGAGCCGGTGACGGCGAGGTCCTGACGGATCGGCGCCTCGGCGAGGGCGGAGAGCAGCGCGTAGAGCTCGGCCGAAGAGGCGCTGTCGCCTTCCACGCCGCCGTAAGATTGCTCGAAGACGAGGCTGGCGAACAGCGACATCGGCGTGTCGAGCGCGTAGCGGCCGGCGAGGAAGCCGGAAAGGATCAGCACGCCCTTGGAATGGATGGGGCCGCCGAGCTCGACTTCGCGCTCGATGTCGACAACCTTGCCGCCGCCCGGTCGCGCCTGACATGTGATGCGGGTCGGCCGGCCAAAGGCGAATTCGCCGATCGCGATCACGCTGAGGCCGTTGACCTGGCCGATGCGCGCTCCCTCGGTGGCGATGAGCGCGATGCGCTCGATGATCGCCTCCTGCGCGCGGTCGCGCAGCCGCGCGGCGCGGCGGATGCGCGCCTGCAGCGCGCGCTCGACGTCCCCGCGGGCGATGACGCCGCGTCCCGCCTCGCGCGCGCGGAGATCGGATTCGATCAGCGCCTCGCGCAGGTCGTTGACCTTGAGCGACAGCTTGCCGGAATGGTCGGCGAGCCGCGCCGCGTGCTCGACGACGCGCGCGGTCGCCTGCGCGTCCAGCGGCCTGAGACCGTCGCGTCGCGCCAGCGAGCCGACCAGGCGGGCGAAGGTCGCCTCGCTCTCCGCCGTGCGGGGAAGGTCGTCCTCGAAATCGGCGAGAACCTTGAAGTGCTCGCCGAGGTCGGGATCGTACGCAGACAGCAGGAAATAGAGCAGGCGGTCGCCGAACAGCACCACCTTGACGTCGAGCGGAATCGGGTCGGGCTCGAGCGAGACGGTGCTGGTCAAGCCGAGAAATCGGCCGACATCCTCGATCATGATCTCGCCGCGCCTCAGCGCGCGCTTGAGAGCCGTCCAGCTGAACGGTTCGATCAGCAGGCTGCGTGCGTCGATCAAGAGATAGCCGCCGCTGGCGCGATGCGCCGCGCCCGGCTTGATGAGACGGAAGTTGGTCGTCAGCACGCCGTGCGTCGAGACGTAGTCGATGCGGCCGATGAGATTGCCGAGGGTCGGGTGCAGCTCCTCGACGATCGGCGCGCCCGGCGCGCCGTTCTGGGTGATGAGCACGTTGACCTCGTAGCGGTCGAACGCCACCCCCGGCAGCGAACCCTCGCTCGCGCCTTCGCTTTCCGATGTCGCGACGAACATCGGCACGTTTTCGATCAGGTCCGCGCGCACGGTTTCGATGTGGCGGGCGACGCTCTCGATGTCGGCGAAGGCCGCCGCCGTCTCCTCGACGAGATGATCGACGGCGAATTTCGCCGTTTCGCGGTTTAAGGCGCGCAGGTCATCACGGCGCTGCTTATCCCATTGAGGGACCTGGCGGACGATGTGCTCGAGCTCGCTCTCCAGCGCCTCGATGTCGGCCTGCGCCTGCTGGCGGCGGGATTCCGGCCATCGGTTGAATTCGTCGGGCGGCGCGACCTGGCCGTTTTGCGACGGCGCGAGCGCGAACCCGACAGGCGTGCGCAGCAGCAGGACGTTCTTTTCACCCGCCTTTTCGCGCAACGCCGAAAAGGCGTCGAATTGCTTCTTTTGGAACGCCTCGTCGATCGCGCTGCGCTGCGCCTGATAGTCCTCGCTCTGGAAGGCGACGGGGGCGGCGATCTTGAGGTCCTCGACCAGCTTGTGCATCGCCGACTGGAAGCTCGGCGCCTGGCCGGGCGGCAGCTTGATGGCGATCGGCTTGTCGGGCTTGGTGAAATTGTTGACGTAGACCCAGTCGGAGGGGCTCGGCCGGGCGCGCGCGTCCTCGGCCAGCATCGCCTTCACCGCGTCCTGCATGCCGAGCGTGTTGGGGCCAATGACGAAGAGGTTGAAGCCCTTCTTGTCAATCTTGGCGCCGACGCCGACCGCCTCGACGACGCGCGCCTGGCCGACCAGCCCGTCGATCGGCTCGAGATCGGCCGTCGTCGCGAAGGCGAGCGACGCGAGGTCGCAAACGCGGCGGAGTCGTGCGGCTGGCAGGGCGGCAGGGACCACGCCGGCGGCGGAGGGAAGAACGGCGTCGTTCATCACGTCCCCTCGTTGGTTGGGGCAACGGTGGCGGCGAAAGCGACGCGCATCCTTGACGGATGTCAAGGCCGGTGGAGAACAGGCGCAATCTCAGCGCGCGGGCGTCGCGCCGCCGGTCGCGTTGCGCCCGCGCTTCGCCGGCGGCGGTCGGGCGGCTGCGAACGAAAAGGCGTCGCGCGGGCCGACCAATGTCCAATTAAATGACAATTAACACTTATAGAGGCTTAATTTCACGACGACAGGCGAGCGAAGCGGCGGTGCCGACGCTTGCAGGCGTGTAGCCGTCTGTTCGTGCCGGTTTCAATCCGGAATTCTACGAGAAAACCGCTGGCAGACGAGATGACGCGCCCCTTACGGGGCTTGTCGCGTGCCGGCAGGGGAGACCGACGCCTCGGGGAACCGGTTGATGAATATCGACAATTTTAAGCTGCGGACCAAGGTCCTCATCCCTCTGGCGCTGATGGCGGCAGTGGTGATCGCCATGGTGGTGTTTGGCGCGACGCGGCTGGTCGGCGTCAGCGCGACCGCCAGCGACATCATCGAGAAGCGCGATCTCGCCGCGGTGGAGCTGACTCGCGCCGCTGCGGCGATGAGCGGTGTCCCGCACGCCGTCTTCGCCGTGCTGCTGTACGACCAGGACGACAAAGCCCGCAAAGCGGCGAAGCAGGATTTCGAGGCGATGGTCCCCGAAGCGGGCAAGCTGCTCGTTTCGGCCGCCACGCACCTGCCCGACAAGGCCGAGGAGATCGTCAAGTTCAAAGAGCGGTTCGACAAGATCGCCGAGGCGGCGAAGGAGCCGATGCAGATCAGCCTCGACACGCCCGGCCTGATCCACGGCATTGGCATCCAGCAAATTGACCTCATTCAGATGGGACACGGAGCGAGCCTCGCCACCGAAGTCGACACCCAAGTGCGCGCGCTGATCGGCGACATGAACGCGTTCAACGAGGCGCTGCTCGCCGCCAACGCCGGCGCCAGCCAGGGCTTGAACGCCAAAGCCAGCCAGGCCGTAACCAGCATGGCGGTTGTCGGGATCGTCTCGACCCTGCTCGCCGGCGTCTTTGCGCTGTGGATGAGCACGTTCAAGATCGCGCGGCCGCTGGTGCGCATGATCGAGCGCATGCGCGCGCTGGCGCAGGGCGATCTCGAAGTCGAGATCGACGGTCTCGATCGCGGCGACGAAGTCGGCGAGATGGCCAACGCGGTGCAGGTGTTCAAGACCGACGCGATCGAACGGGTGCGGGTCGAGAAGGAAGCGACAGAGCATCGCGCCGAAGTCGAGACTGAGCGCCATCGGGTCGAAGCCGAGAAGGCGCACGCCGCCGAAACGCAGACCCAGGCGATGAGCCAGCTCGGCGACGGATTGCGCCGTCTCGCTGGCGGCGACCTGACGTCCCGGCTCGACCAGCGCTTCCCGAGCGAATTCGCCAAGATCCGCGACGACTTCAACGCCGCGGCGAGCAAGCTGATGGAGACGGTGCGCGCGGTGGTGGCGAGCACGAGCGCGATCCACGCCGGCTCGCACGAAATCTCCACCTCGTCCGACGATCTCTCGCGCCGCACCGAACAGCAGGCGGCGCGGCTCGAGGAGGCGGCGGCGGCGCTCGACGAAATCACCGTCACGCTGAAGAAGTCGGCCGAAGGGGCCAAGCAGGCGGCGGTCGAGGTCGCCAGCGCCGACGGCAACGCCAAGAAGGGCGCAATTGTCGTCAAGCAGGCGGTCGAGGCGATGGACGCGATCGCCAAATCATCGAATCAGATCGGCCAGATCATCAGCGTCATCGACGAGATTGCGTTCCAGACCAATCTGCTGGCGCTCAACGCGGGCGTCGAGGCGGCGCGCGCCGGCGACGCCGGCCGCGGCTTCGCGGTGGTCGCCTCCGAAGTGCGCGCGCTCGCCCAGCGTTCGGCGGAGGCCGCCAAGGAGATCAAGAGCCTGATCTCGACGTCGTCGAGCCAGGTCGATTCCGGCGTCCAGCTCGTCGCCGAATCTGGCAAGGCGCTCGACCGCATCATCGCTCAGGTCTCAAAGATCAACGGCATCGTCGCCGAGATCGCCACCAGCGCCGAACAGCAGGCGACCGGCCTGCAGCAGGTCAATATCGCGATCAGCCAGATGGACGAGACGACGCAGAAGAACGCGACGATGGTCGAGGAATCCAACGCCGCCAGCCATTCGCTGTCGCAGGAGACCTCGCAGCTCGCCAATCTGGTCGAACAGTTCCAGGTCGACGGCCGCGACGGCGCCGCGCTCAGGCGCGAATTGCGCAAGGTCGCCCCGCACGCCTTCGCCAAGCCGGCGGCGGCCGAGCCGCCCAAGCCGGCGTCGGTCGCAGCCGCCCGGCCGGCGCCCGCCGCTCCCAAACCCGCGTCCGCTCCGCCGGTGCGCCACGCGGCGGCTGGCGGCGGCGTCGCGGTCGCGGCCAAGGACGGGCGGACCGAGTTCTGAGGCTTCGCCGCGAAGCGATGAAGCGCCTACGCAACGAAACGGGCCGCGTTGAGCGTGGCCCGTTGTCTTTTGCGGCGTCGGCGCTGCGGCGCGGCGGGGCCCTGCTATAAGGGCGGGGCGCGCCGCGATTCGGGACCGGCGCGAGCGCCAAGCCGGGAGTCTTTGCCGATGTCGCTGACCAGCATGACCGGCTTCGCCCGCGTCGCCGGCGCGCTCGGGCCGTGGCGCTGGACGGTCGAGATCAAGTGCGTCAACGCCAAGGGGCTCGATCTCAGGCTGCGGCTGCCGTCGGGCTTCGACCGCATCGAGGCCGAGGCGCGGGCTCGGATCAGCAAAGCGCTGGCGCGCGGCGCCTGTTTTGCGACGATTTCGGCCTCGCGCGAGGGCGCGGCGACGCAGGCGCGACTGGACCTCTCCGCGCTTGACGAGATCGTCTCGGCCGCGCGCGCCGCCGCGGCCAAGGCGGGGCTGGCGCCGCCGACCATGGACGGGGTGCTGGCGGTGCGCGGCGTCGTCGAAGTCGTCGAGACGGTCGACGACGAGGCGAGCTTCGCCGCCGTCTGCGCCGGCGCGCTGCAGAGCCTCGACGCGGCGATCGCCGCGCTGGTCGTCTCCCGCCGCGCCGAGGGGGCGGCGCTGGCGGCGATCCTCTCCGAGCGGCTCGACGCCATCGCCAGGCTGACCCAGGCCGCCGACGACAATCCGGCGCGCAGGCCGGAAGCGGTGCGAGCCCGCCTCGCCGCCGCGGTGGCGGCGCTGCTCGAGTCCTCGCGCGGCTTCGACGAGAATCGGCTGCACCAGGAGGGGATCCTGCTCGCCGCCAAAGCCGACATCCGCGAGGAGCTCGACCGGCTGAAAACCCATGTCACGGCGGCGCGGGCGCTGATCGCCGAGGGCGGGCCGGTCGGCCGGCGGCTCGATTTCCTCGCCCAGGAGCTCGGCCGCGAGGCCAACACCCTGTGCGCCAAGGCCAACGACGTCTCGCTCACCGCCCAGGGACTTGAATTGCGCGCGCAAATCGAGCAATTGCGCGAGCAAGTCCAGAACATCGAGTGAGGCTCTAGGCTCATGCGCCGACGCGGCTTGATCGTGATCCTGTCCTCGCCCTCCGGGGCGGGCAAGACGACGCTGACGCGCATGCTGCTGCAGGACAAGGCGCTCGACCTCTCCCTGTCGATCTCGGTGACGACGCGCCCGCGTCGCTCCTCCGAGGTCGACGGCGTCCACTATCATTTCATCGGCCGCCACCAGTTCGACCTGATGAAGGCGGCGGGCGATCTGCTCGAATCCGCCGAAGTGCACGGCAACTGCTACGGCACGCCGCGCGAGCCGGTGATGCGGACGCTCGCCGACGGGCGCGACGTGCTGTTCGACATCGACTGGCAGGGCGCGCAGCAGGTGCGCGAGGCGCTGGGGAGCGACGTCGTCAGCGTCTTCATCCTGCCGCCGTCGATGGCGGAACTGCGCGCGCGACTCGATCGTCGCGCCGAGGACTCGGCCGCGACGATCGAGAAACGGCTGGAGAACGCCAAGCGCGAGATCGAGCGCTGGCGCCAGTACGACTACGTCATCGTCAACGACGATCTGCAGCTCGCGTACGGGCGCGTGTCGGCGATCATCGCCGCCGAGCGCGCGCGCTGCTCACGCGTAGCGGAAGGCGTCGAGGCGTTCGTCGCCAAGCTGCTTGGCGCCTGAGCCGCGCTCGCCAAGACAAGCCAGACGCTCGCATCGCGCGCGGCGTTCTGTCAGCGCTCGTGCCGGTCGTTTCCGTCAGAAGGTCCGAACGCAGCCCCGCTCGCCAACGCGCGAAAACCCCGCGCAGCCTTCGACCGCCAAGCCCGCGCGCCGAATCCGTGACCGTCTGTCGCACGCCCACGGCGTGCGGCGAGACCGTGACCATCGCATCACGCATTGCTGAGCGTGCTAAACTCGTCGCGTCACGAAACTCGTGGGAGGGAAGCATGAAAGCGACCCGCATTGCCTTGGCGCTGGTTGGCGGCCTTTCTGTTTTCGTCGGCCTCGCCGTTGTCGCTTCTACGCCTGCTGAGGCTTGGTACTGTACGGCGCGGGGCACGACCGGCGCTATCGGTTGGGGCGCCCACGCTTATCTTGCAACTGCGAGAACGATAGCTTTGCGACAATGCGCCGTGCGAACGCCGCGCGGCGCCGCATGCTATATTGTGTCTTGTCGGTAAAAGCGGCGACGATCCTCGCCATCGTCTTGGCGGCGCGAGGCGTCCGCTTGGGTCGTGTCCCGGCTGGCGGCGTCGCTCGGCGGGAGCAAGCCGCTTGCGAAGCGCGCTCCTGATAGCGCCGTAGCGAGCGGTCGGCTTGCGGTGGTCACCGGCGATTCGTTGGGAGGATCGGCTTGCGAGACGCCAACGCGACCGAGGCGCCGGCGATGACCGACGAGACGACGAGCCTGCGCGCGCTCGCGGAGAAGGCCCCCGACGCAGATGTCTTGTGCGAGATGGTCGACTTCGCCGCGGAGTGAGCCGCAACCGTTTCACGGAAGAACGGAAGATTTCTCGTCTGGCCGGGACGTCTGAACGAGAGTTTTCCGGTTTCACGCGATCTAGAACGCATTGCAGGTGGATTTACGCGAACCTCATCCTGAGCCGCCCGCGAAAGCGGGCGAGTCGAAGGACGATCCAGCCCGCGCTGGCGTACGAGCGAGCTGGAGTGTCCTTCGAGGCCGCTTCGCGGCGCCTCAGGACGAGGGGCGTTGGGGACCAGGCGATTCCAAGCAAACGCCGCGCGCTCCATGAATCCACAGGCGGCTCAGCTGCGCGCGGACAGCCGACGTCAGGCGAGGCGAGCGCGGCAACGCGCCGCGCCCCGCGTGGCTCGAACGGCGAAACGAATCAGTCATGCCGGAGTACGCTGAACTCTCAGCGCGGTCGATTCGGCGTGACGGTTAGGGGATCCCCAGACTAGCCGCCGGGAAGAACAAGGCGCGAGCAAAGCGACGTTGAGGGGGCGGTCGCATGAGAACATGCCTTGCGTCGTTTCGGCATAGACCTGGGTTTTTCGCAGCTTGCTTGTTGTATCCTCTGTTCGCCGCGCCGCTCCTGACCGTAGGCCCGGCAAGAGCGCAAGAGAGTTTTGCCAGCTGGCCGGCCGGGGGCGACGGGTCGTTCGCATCGTCCGCCCAAAAACCGGTCGACCCGCCGCAGAGCGCGCCACGATGGACGTTCTCGGCCGAGGCGCTCGTCTTGGGCCGAACGGGCGGCGCAAATCAGCCGCTCGTCGGACTCCTGCCGGGCAGCATGCAGTTCGCCGCTACGCAGAGCGCCTCCGCCTCGGCCGCCGAAGCGTTCAACAGCAACCAGTTTTGGCAAGGCTTTTCCGCCGGACCGAAACTGAGCGTGACCTATCACGACGAGTCCGGCGTCGGCGTGGAATTCTCGTATTTCAACATCTTCACCCAGAGCGCGACAAAGACCGTCGGCCCCACTAATCCGCCGGCAACCGCAGACTGGCTGGTGATGTACGCCCCCGGCGCGTTCTGGCAGACCCAGGATTTCCCATACCAAGGCATGGCCTGGAAGGACTCCACCAACCTTTACAACGCCGAGGTCAACGGGCGGCTGGACCTTTCCCCTCGCGTGACCGTGCTGGGAGGATTGCGGTGGCTCCAACTCAACGACACGCTTGTCGGCTGGCTGACTCCGGCGGACCGCAACGCGCCCGGCTGGAAGACGGCTTGTCTTGAGCAAAGTCCGCCTCCCTGCTCTCTTTCCGACGCCAGCTCGACTGAAGCAGCGTCGACTTACGCGCCGTTCTGGACGGCGAAGACGCAAAACAACCTCTACGGCGCCCAAATCGGGGTTGACGCCAAGCTGCTGGAGCTTGGACGTTTTTCGATCGATGGACTGATAAAGGCCGGCGTGTTCGACAACAACGCCACGCAGTCGGCCCTGGTCAGCATGGAGAAGAAGCTGTTCCCAACGCAAGCCACGACCAACCACCCCGCCTTCGTCAGCGAAGCGGCCCTGCAAGCGAAATATCAACTTGCCAAGGGGCTTGCGCTCAAAGTGGGCTACCAGGCGCTGTGGCTCGACGGCGTCGCTTTGGCGCCCGGGCAGATCCGAGAAACATACTCCACCGCGCCTCCGACGGTGACCGCGCGCGCGCTGGGCGTCAACACCAGTTCGAACGTGCTCTTCCAGGGCGCCACGGTCGGAATTGAGTCTTCGTTCTAGCGTCGCCGGGTTGCAAACACGGGGGGGTCTTCAATGCCAGCTCGCGCAAAGCCGCTTGTTTTCGCGCGGGCGGCCGCGGGGCTTGTTCGCTTGGACCTTGCGCCGCCGCCGCGCCGCCTGTCGTGGGCGATTCTGTTTGTCGCGCTGACGGCGCCGGGCGCGGCGCTCGCCCAGACCGCGCAGTGCGCGCCGACGACGCAGCCGCCGACGTTATGCTCCACCCAGGCGAATCTGCTGTCGCCGTTCGCCTCGCTGTTGACCTCTTCCGGCGGCCCCGCCGCGCTCGACGCCAACATGCAAACGGAAGAAGCGATCTACGCCGACGCGAGCCCGGCCCGCAGGACGCTCGCCGCGGAAAACGCGCTGATCACCTACGCCCCGCAAAGCATTCTGATCGGCGCGTTCCCCAACAATCCCAATTTCTATTTCAGCGCGGCCGGGGTTCCGACGGCGACAATTTCTATCCCGTCGAACGTCACGAGCGCGGCGAATTCCGTGCTTGGCAACTTGGCCACCGGCGCCAACTCTGGCGACTTGAAGAGCTACTTCGGCCAAATCAACGTCTACGGCGACGCCTACGGCAATTCGTCGATCGGCCCGTACGGGGTCGACCCCTTGGGCGATTCCCGGCCATTTCAGACATCGAGCGCGATCGCCAACAATCCTTTCACGTCGGCCAACTCATCGCTTATCGCCTATCAGATTCAGCAGACGAACGACGGCTACCAGCAGAACTGGCAGAGCTATCTCCAGTCTCCCTCCTTTCCGAGCGGACATTCGGCGACCGGCAACATCAACGCGATTGTTTTCGCCATCCTGGCGCCCGGATATTATCAGCAGCTGTTGCAGTCCGGGGTGGACTTCGGCTACAGCCGCAACGTCTTCGCCGCGCATTATCCGCTGGACGTGATCGGCGGACGGATTCTCGCCACCTATGTGACCGCGGAAACGCTGGCCGGCGACGATTCGCTGTACCCGTCCGGGGGCTTCGCGCAGGCCAATCTCCCTTCGCTCAGCGCTGCCATGCAGGCCTATCTCGGCGGCGGCGGCGCGTCGCCCTATGCGGCGGCGTGCGCCAATCTCGCTGCGTGCCTCGGCAATGGAACGATCCCCACTGCGGCGGCTTTCGCGCAGGCGGCGCAGAACTACGCTTACTATCTCACCTACAATCTGCCCGCGGTCGGCGCCACGACTTCGGCGCCGGTCGTGCCGGCCGACGCCGACGTGTTGATCGAGACGCGGTTTCCTTATTTCAACCCGGATCAGCCCTACGGCCTGGCTCAGCTCAACGCGATTCTCGCCACCACCGAATTGCCATCGGGCGGCGCGCTCGACAACGGCTCCGGCTGGGCTCGCCTCAATCTCTACGCCGCCGCTGGAGGCTACGGCGCCTTTCCCAGCAACGTCACGGTCAACATGGACGCCGGGGCGGGCGGCTTCAGCGCCTTCGATGTCTGGAGCAACGCCATCAGCGGTCCCGGCGGCCTGACCAAGCAAGGCTCCGGAACCCTGGTGCTGGCGGGCGACGACACGTTCACCGGCGGCGTCAACGTGCAAGGGGGCGCGCTCGGCGTCACCGGCAGTCTGCTCGGCCCGCTGTCAATCTCGCCCGGCGCCGCCTTCGTGCTCGGCGGCACTGGCGTGTTCACCGGCGTCCTGACCAACGACGGCAGGGTCGTCAACGAGGGCGTCCTGACCGGAACCTTCGCCGGTTCAGGGGCGTTCATCAATTCTGGCTTTCTCTCCGGCGTCGGCGCTTTCGGTTCGCTCGTTCTGCGCCGCGGATCGACGCTCGCGCTGGGAAACGCGATCGGCGCGATCCAGGTTGCGCGCGACCTGACCGTCAAGGCGGGCGCCGCGTATCAGGTGAAGATCGCCGGAAACAGCTCTGACCAGATCCGGGTCGGCGGGACGGCGAAGCTGTCGGGCGGCACGGTCGTCGCGAGCGTGCTCGGCGTCAGCGCGGAGGTGGGCCACGCCTATCCGATCCTGGTCGCGAACGGCGGCGTCTACGGCGCGTTCGACAACGTCAGCGCCGACAACCTGCCTTTCCTCCAACCCGTGTTGAGCTGCTACGCTTGCGACACTGGCGACGCTGGCGACGTGTTCCTGACGCTGGCGCGCAACGGCGTTTCTTACGCCAGCTTGGCGACGACCTCCAACCAGTTTGCGGTGGCCAATGCGGTGTCCGCCGGCCCGGCGGGAAGCGGCCTCGATCTGGCGTTGGACGTCCAATCCGCGGCCGGCGCTCAGCGCGCCTTCGACGCGCTATCGGGCGAGGTCTACGCCAGCGCCGAGACGGCGACGCTCAACGACAGTCTGTATCTGCGCGAGGCGGTGTTGGCGCGGATGCGCCAGGCCTCCGTACTTGGCGCCTTCGGCCCGACGGCGGCGCTCGCGTCGGGCGGCCCGACGACGACGGCGTACGCCGACGACCCTGGTTCGTCGCCCGCGGCGTCCGCGCTGACCCATGCAAGCGGCGGAAGACTGGCGGTTTCGCCTGGCGCCGCCCCGGCCGCCGTTCCGGCGACGTCTGCGTGGATCCAGGCGATCGATTCTTGGGGCCGGTTCGGCGGCGACGGCGACGCCGCCGCGGCGAGCCGCTCGCTTGGCGGCTTTTTCGCCGGCGTCGACCGGCGCTTCGATTCCAACTGGCTGGCCGGCGTCGCGGCCGGCTATACCGACTCCTCCGTCAGCGTCAGCGACCGCGGCAGCACGGCCGACATCGGCGCCGCGCACCTGGCCGGCTACGTGGCGGCCAGCTTCGGTCCATGGAGCCTGCGCTCAGCCGCCGCGGCGAGTTTCAGCGATCTCGACGCCACGCGCTCGCTGGCGTTTCCCGGCTTCGCCGACAGCGCGTCCGCCCGCTACAACGCGGTCACGACGCAGGTCTTCAGCGAGGCGAGCTATCGCCTGACGCTCGGCAAGATCGCCGCCGAGCCGTTCGCTGGGCTCGCCTTCGCCCATCTCAGCGTCGACGGCTTCGCCGAGAACGGCGGCGGCGTCGCCGCGCTCAGCGGATCGTCGAACGATCTCGACATCGGCTATTCCACGCTGGGCGGCAGGGCCGCGCTCGACTATCCCCTGGCCAACGGCATGGCGCTGACGCCGCGCGTCTCGGTCGCTTGGCAGCGCGCATTCGGCTCGCTCACGCCGACGGAAACGCTCACATTCCAGAGCACGGGCGGGACCTTCGCGGTCGCAGGCCTGCCGATCGCGCGCGACACCGCCCTTTTCGAGGGCGGGCTCGATCTGCGTCTCAGCCCGCGGGCCGAGGTCGGACTGTCCTATTCTGGCCAATACGGCGACCATGTCACGAGCAACTCGGTCAAGGGAAACTTGACATTGCTGTTCTGACGGACTGTAACCCGGCCGAGTGTGCGAGCGCCGATCGGCATGCTAACCCTCTGGCGATGTTGGCGCGAAGCAGCGACGTGAAGCAGCGGTCAATTCCCGTCTCGTAAGGGATTCCGTCCCGACTCACCCCCCGCATTGCAGCGCCCCTCGACCAACGCTATCTGAAACGCCAAAGGAGCCTTGGCGCTTGAATCTGCCCGACAACCTCGCCGGCTGGCGCTTTTCCGTCGCGCCGATGATGGATTGGACGAATAGCGGGAATTATAGAAACAATTACAATTACTTATATCAACATTGAGCGGCGCGTTGTAAAAATGTTGTAACTTGTCTGCTGCCACAGGGCTGAGCAAAGGTCGGCGAATAGCCACTGGCTGCAATAAGGCCCGTGGATCACCGCGCCGCCAATCAGCCTTTCTATGCTCGCGCTCTGCCGAAACCAGCCCTCTCGGCGGAGCGACATTTATCGGAAGTCCTTAAGGCTCGACACCCACGCGCGTTAAGACGACAAAATCGTCGTTTAACCGCCGTTGCGTGCCGGCGTCCGCGACGAAGAACTATAATATCACATTGATATGAAACAATTTTTGTCAAGTGTACGATACGAGATCAAACTGAGGCAATTTGAGCTATCGGCGGAGCTTGTTTCGGCAGTTAGCGGCGCGTCGACCAAGTCGATTGTGAATCGCCGCCGCCGCCTGACCCAACTGCCTTCTATGTTCTCATGCAGTTAGGACGCCGATCGGCGTTCAGACCCGCCGCCGATTCACAGACCGATGCGGACGGTGCGCATCGGCCTTCGTGCTGTACGCTCACCTCGAACGGCTCCACGGCCTTTTCCGGCGGCTGCAAATGCCCGTCCACCAGGAATACGCACCGGTCGGCGGCCTGCGCGAACACTGGGTCGTGCGTCACCACGATGACGGTGCGTTTCTCTTCCCGCGCGAGCTTTTGCAAGATCTGGCGCAGATTGGTGCTGGCCTTGGTGTCGAGTGCGCCGGTCGGTTCGTCCGCCAAGACGACCATGGGATCGTTGGCAAGCGCCCGCGCCACGGCCACGCGCTGACGCTGCCCGCCCGACAACTGGCTGGGGCGCTTGCGGGCGTGGTCGGCCAGTTCCAGCGAATCCAGCAACGCCAGAGCCTTTTCAGTTGCCTGGCGTTCCGGCAGACGGCTCAGCTTGCGCATCGGCAGCATGACATTGTCGAGCGCGGAGAATTCGGCCAGCAGGAAATGAAACTGGAACACGAAGCCCAGCCGCGACAGACGAATTTCGGCCAACGCATCCTCATCCAGCCCGGCGGTGTTGGCGCCGTCAAGCCAGATGCGTCCCGCGGTTGGCGCGTCGAGCAGGCCGAGCAGATAGAGCAGCGAGGATTTCCCTGACCCGGACGGCCCCATGATGGCCAGAAACTCGCCCTGCTCGATCTCCAGGTTGACGTCTTCCACCAGCGTGACAGGCGCCTCGCCGGGGAGCACACGCGTCAAGCCCTCGGCGCGCAGCACGGCAGTCATGCGGCGCCTCTGAGGATATCGACCGGATGCACGCGCCCGCCTTTGCGGGCAGGCAGATAGGCAGCCGCGAGCGCTGAGATTACGGCGAAACCGGCGCCAGTCGCCATCTGTTCCCACCCCCAAGAGACGGGCATGTAGGTTTCTTCCGATTGGAACGGTGATTTGAACTTCACATAACTTATGCCCAGCATCATCAACAGGCCGATCCCCGTGCCGACGGTGCTGCCAATCATACCGACGATTGCCCCTTCGATCAGAAACACCCGCTGAATGTCGCGCGCATGGAACCCCATGGATTTCAGGATCGCGATGTCGCGCGTTTTCTCCATCACCACGGTCGATATGATGTTGTAGATGCCGAACGACGCCACGATCAGGATGGCGCTGACGACGCCATACATGATGGCGTTTTGCATCTTGAGAACGCTCATCACCTCGCTGGTCGCTTCCTGCCACGACTGCGCCTTGTACCCGATGGCCGCTTCGATCGTGCGCGCAACTTCTGGCGCGGAATTGGGATCCCCGAGTTTCAATATGATGCGATTGGCGACGTTGGAGCGGTTCAGGAGGCTCTGCGCGCGCTTCAGGATTATGAACGCCTGACTTTCATCGACGCTGGCGTTGCCAGTACGGAAAATGCCGACGACTTTCATCGTGCGCACAACGCCTGCGGGCGAAGCGACGGTGAGGTTCTGCCCCATTGCCACACGGAATTTGTCGGCCAGCTCCGAGCCGATAACGATTCCATCGGGATTGACGGACAGCGCTTCGAGCGAGCCGGTGATGAAATGCTTATCAATGGTCGTGATGCGGCTCATCAATTCGGGGACGATGCCGTTGATCGTAACGCTGAGATCCTTCCCGGCGAAGGTGACGATGACCTGCCCCGTTAGCACTGGAGCGATTTGCAAATGCGGCATCGTGGCGATGAACGCGAGTTTCTCCTTATATTGGCGGATGCCACGAACCTCGCTACGAGGCTTCAGACTGCGCAGTTCCACGACGGCGTGAGGGAAGGTTTCTGCCGCCGGTTGCGGCTGCGGATTGCGGTGTTCGTCGTAAATGGTGACGTGCGGCGCGTTATCGACAAGACGGGTGATGAAGTCGACCACCGAGCCGCTCATCATTGCCGAGGTGGCCAGGAAGAACGCCACGCCCAGGCCGATGCCCATGAGCGAAACCACGGTCTGACGCCGCCGCGCCAACAGATGGCTTAGCGCTATGGAAAGCGCCAGTTTCATTGTGCAGCCCCGGCTTTCGGAGTGTTGGACGCTGATGTGGATGGTTGAGCGGCCAGCTTCACAATCACCCGCTCGTCCGGCTCCAGGTTTTGCGGCGCATCGACGACCAAATGATCGCTTTCCGTGACGCCGTTGGCGATCTCGGTGCGCTCGCGCCCGCGAATGCCGATCCGCACCGGCTGCCGCCGCACCCGGCCGTCACGCACCACCCAAACCATGCTGTCGGCGGATTTCCCTTGCCCCAGAGCTGTGCCCCCCGAGGGCAGAGCGCTTGTTGAGATGAGCAGCGCGTCCTTGTTCTCGCGCGTGACGATATTGGTTTCCGCCGTCATGCCGATGCGCAAGGGTATGTTCTCCGGCAGCGCGATGCGCACGCGATAGGAACGCGCGACAGGATCGCCCTTCGGCGTGATCTCCGCCACGCCGCCATCGAAGACTTGATCGGGGAAGGCGTCGGCGCGGATCAGCACTTTCTGGCCGATTGCCACCAATGGCACGTCTTCTTCGTCGACATCGGCCGTGATGCGTAGCGCCCCTCCGGCCCTGGCTAGATAGAACACTGGCTGATTAAGCGGGATGAAATCGCCCACCTCGCCATCACGCCGGATGATCTGACCGGCGGTGGGTGCGCGGATGGTGAGGAAGCTCATCTGGTCCTTCGCACGTTGGGCGGCTTGGCGGGTGGCTTCCATGTCCGCGCGGGCCTGATCGGCTCTGTCGCGCGTCACCCACCCCTGCCGAGACAGCGCCTCGACTCGCTCGAAGGTTTGTCCCGCATAGAGCGCGCGCGCTTCCAGCTCGGCGGCGGAGGCACGCATATCGCCATCGTCGAAGCGCGCCAGGATGTCGCCCGTCTTCACAATCTGGCCCTCGTCCGCCTTCAATTCGATGATGCGGCCGGCGGTCTGCCCGGCGACGCGGACGGTGACGTTCGCCTCCACCGTGCCGGTGGCGTAGACAGCCTGCACGGCTTGTCCGCGCGCCGGCGCGGCCACCGTAACCAAGCGCGGCGCTGCGGCCTGCCATGCCAGGAGGAACGCGACGATCCCGAGCGTCGCGAAAACGACGGCCCGCAAGATCAAGATGGTGCCGCGGCGGCTCATCTTGTCTCCCCCCTCTCAGACCCGGTTCCATTGTGCGTATGCTCGCACCATCGCCCCCGGCTGTTGCCTGCGTTTGTACAGGTGTTTCCGGATGTTGCCGCGCATGCCGGAATTGTTGCCGAACGTTTCCAATCCCCGCTTGGCAACAATGCGTTACAATCTTCTTTTGCTCCGCCTTTGTCAGCGTCTAGCAATGGGCATGGAAACTGCCGGAATGAGGAGCCTGGACGTGGAAACCAGCGTGCATGTGCTCGTGGTCGATGACGACCAGGAAATCCGCAAACTACTGGGCCGTTATCTCCGCACACAAGGTTTTCGCGTGTCGCTCGCTGCGGATGGGCACAGCATGGAGGAATGTCTTGCGGTATCGAGTATCGACCTCATCGTGCTCGACGTGATGCTGCCGGACGTGCTTGGCCTCGATCTCTGCCGGAAATTGCGGCAGCGATCGAACGTGCCAGTGATCCTGTTGACGGCGCTGAAGGAAGACGCCGACCGCATCGTTGGACTGGAACTCGGCGCCGATGATTATCTCGGCAAACCGTTCAATCCGCGCGAACTGGTGGCCCGCATCCGCGCCGTGCTCCGCCGCACCGGAGAGAGGAACGCGGCCCCCGCGCAGGAGGACGACGCCTACTGCTTCGCTGGGTTCACCGCTGAACGCGGCGCCCGGCGAGTGGTGGCGCCCGATGGCGGCGAGGTGCCGCTGACCTCGGCCGAATTCGATCTGCTCCTGGCGTTTCTCGAACGTCCCGGACGTGTGCTCTCGCGCGATCAACTGCTCGATATTACGCAAGGCCGGGCGCCAGAGCCGTTCGACCGCTCGATCGATGTGCTGATCAGCCGTCTGCGCCGCAAGCTCAGCGACGCGGGCGTGCCACAGATCATCAAAACGCAGCGCAATGGCGGCTATCAGTTCGCCGTCCGAGTCGAGACCCGGGAGCTTGGCAAATGAACGCGCTGCGCGCCAAGCTCATCGCGGTGATCGTCGGGGCCATTCTCCTGGTGGTGGGGCTAGCAACCTCGATCACCATTGTCGCCATCAGCCCCCCACGCATGGAACTGGCCTACGACCAGATGGCAGCGCAAATCCGGCTTATCCTCAACGTGGCGAGCAAAGACATCCAAACGACGGATAATGCCACTGGAACACCTGACAGGCCGATGCCCTCGGAAACGGCCGAGATGCGGGCAGGATT
>JBEKVR010000055.1:0-50336 GCA_049513815.1 Roseiarcus sp.
CTTGACGCCGATGCCTGGCGCGCCGGGCACGTTGTCGGTCGAGTCGCCGGCGAGCGCCTGGACGTCGACCACTTTGTCGGCAGGCAGGCCGAAATAGTCGACGACCTCGGCCGGGCCGATGCGCCGCTCCTCGCGGTCGCCGGAAGCCGGGTCGAACATCGCCACGCCCGGACCGACGAGCTGCATCAGGTCCTTGTCGGCCGAAACGATCAGCACGTCGGCGCCCTTGGCGCGCGCCTGCGTCGCGTAGGTGGCGATGAGGTCGTCGGCCTCGTAGCGGTCCTGCTCGATCGGCGTGAGGCCGAAGGCGGCAACCGTCGCGCGCATCAGCGGGAACTGCGGCACAAGATCGGGCGGCGGGTCGGGCCGGTGCGCCTTGTAGAGCGGATAGAGCTCGCGGCGGAACGAATTCTCCGACTTGTCGAAGATGATCGCCAGATGGGTCGGCTTGATCCCCGCCGCGCCGTCGCGCAGGAACTGCAGCACCTTGGTGGCGAACAGCCGGACCGCGCCGACCGGCAGCTTGTCGGAGCGATAATTGTATTTCGGATCCTGGCGGATCGACTGGAAATAGGCGCGGAAGACGAACGACGAGCCGTCAACCAGGAAGACATGGTCGCCGGGGCCGACGGGACGAGCGAGCTGGGTCATGGGGGCGAGTGTAGACAAGGACGCCGGCGGGGGCCATTCGCGGTTCGAGTATCATCTCTTGACGTACTACGTTGAGCGTAGTACGGATAAGCATGATCAAGAGCTGGGCGAACAGCGCCACTCGCCGGTTCGCAGAGGACGGAAAACACAAGTTCTCCGGCCTGGACGTTGAGGCGGCGATGGATCTGCTGGCGGCTCTGAACGCGGCGACAACGCTTGCCGACCTGAGCCCGTTGAAATCGCTTGGGCTCCACAAACTCTCTGGCGACAGGCGAGGTCAATGGGCGATGACGATCAGCGGTCCATGGCGCTTATGTTTTCGTTTTCATGACAACGACGCATGGGATGTCGAAATTGTCGATTACCATTGAGGAGGCGCGACGATGATGGCTGTTCACCCCGGTCGCGTGCTGAGGCGCGAAATGGCGGCGCGAGAATTGTCGGCCAACGCGCTGGCTTTGGCCTTGCGCACGCCTTCCGGCCGAATCACGGACATTCTCAACGGCAAGCGCGGCGTTTCTCCAGAAACCGCGATGCGTCTCGCCCGCTATTTCGGCAACAGCGCGCGCTTTTGGCTCAATTTGCAGACCGCCTACGAACTCGCGCTGGCGGAACGCGAGCTGGGCGAGAAGATCGCCGCCGAGGTTTCTCCGGCCGCTTAATCGCGACGGGCGTTTCTTGCAGATGCGCTCGCTGAGCGCGTCTTGGCTTAAGCACGACGCGCGGCCAACGGCCGCGCCCACATTGCTTGGCGCCCGCCCTTTGACTTGCGGCGCGCGAAAAGACAAAAGGCGGTCCGCCGCCGGCGGCGAACACGCCCAGCCGCGGCCAAGCTTCGACCGATGACCGCACGCCTTCGTCCGACCCTCGCCTCGAACTTCAGCCGCGCCGCGGGGCTCGGCGCATGAAGCGCTGGCCGCTTGCGCGTTACGAGGCGATGGTCGCCGAGGGGCGGATCGAGGCCGACCCGGCGCAAGCGGCGCTCGCCGCGCGGCTCGACCGGCTCGCGCGCACGCTCGACGGCTATCGGCCGGGGCGGCGGGCGAGCGCGCTACGGCGGCTGATCGGCGCCAAGCCGCCCGAGCCGCCGCGCGGCCTCTACATCCATGGACCGGTCGGGCGCGGCAAGACGCTGCTGATGGACCTGTTCTTCGACGCCGCGCCGGTCGAGAAGAAGCGTCGCGTCCATTTCCACGACTTCATGGCCGACGTCCACATGCGGGTTCACCGCTGGCGCCAGCAGCGACGCATCGGCGAGGCGTCCGGCGACGAGCCGATCGCGCCGGTCGCCGCGGCGCTGGCGGCCGACGCCTGGCTGTTGTGCTTCGACGAATTCGCGGTGCGCGACATCGCCGACGCGATGATCCTCGGCCGATTGTTCACCGCTCTGTTCGCCGCCGGCGTGGTGGTGGTCGCGACCTCCAACGTCGAGCCGGACGGCCTCTATCGCGACGGGCTCAACCGCGCGCTGTTCCTGCCGTTCATCAAGCTGCTCGGCGAAAGGAACGACGTCGTCGCGCTCGACGCCCGCGCCGACTACCGACTGCAGAAACTCACCCGCGCGCCGGTCTATTATTGCCCGGCCGACGCGCGCGCCGAAAAGGCGCTCGACGCCGCGTTCCTCGACATGACCGGCGCGCCGCGCGGCGCGCCGGTCGAGATCGAGCTATTGGGACGCGCGCTTCATGTGCCGCAGGCGGTCGACAGCGTCGCGCGTTTCTCCTTCGACGAACTCTGCCGTCGCCCGCTCGCCGCCGTCGACTATCTCACGCTGGCGCGGCACTTCCATACGCTGGTGGTCGACCGCATCCCGCGCCTCAAGGCCGACGAGCGCGACGCCGCGCGCCGGTTCATCACCCTCGTCGACGCGCTCTACGATTTGAAGGTCAAGCTGATCGCCTCGGCCGACGGCGAGCCGATCGAACTCTATCAGGCGGCGGAGGGAACGGAGGCGTTCGAATTTGCGCGCTGCGCTTCGCGGCTGATCGAAATGCGCTCGGCCGGCTATCTCGCCGAGCCGCACGGCGTGCCGTCGATGCGCGATCTCGACGGCGTCGTCGAGACCTGAATCGTGTAGCGCGGCGCCGGCTTTCGTGCGACCATTCGACTCGGCGTCGGAGAGGTCGAGTGGATCGAGCGGACGTACGGCCATCCTCGGGCCCCGAGTCGGTCGAGGCGCGCATTCTCGAAGTCGCGCGCGCCCACATCCGCAAGTTCGGCGCGGCGCGCGCCACCATCGTCGGCGTCGCCCACGACGCGGGCATGACCCACGCCAACGTCTATCGCTACTTCCCCTCCAAGGCGACGCTGTTCGAGGAAATCACCGCCTCGTGGCTGCGGCCGATCGAGACGCGCCTACGCGAAGTCGCCGACGGCCCGGCGCCGGCGGGCGATAAGCTCGAGAGCATGCTGATGACGGTGCATCGCGCCTATCGCCAGAAGCTCGAGGGCGATCCGGCCTTGTTCGATCTGCTGATCGAGGCGCTGGAGAAAGAGCGCCCGGTGGCGCGCCGCCACCGCGCGCGGGTGCAGTCAGAGGTGCAGCGCGTGGTCGAAGAGGGCATCGCCTCGGGCGCCTTCGCCATGACCGACCGGCGCCGCGCGATGGCGCTGATCTTCGACGCCGCCCACCGCTTCATCCACCCGATCGCGCTGAAACTCGACAAGGACGCCGCCTCCGCGCCGCTCGCCGCGCGCTGCGAGACCGTTGTCGCCATGGCGTTGCGCACGCTCAGGATCGGACGGGCGTAGTCCCCTTCTCCCACTTGCGGGAGAAGGCGGCGGCCGAAGGCCGACGGATGAGGGTTCGCGCCGCAAGACGCTCTGACGAGTTCGCGGAACTTCCGCCTTCGCGGCGCTGAGCGGAAAGTTAGAGTCGAAGCCAGAGGGGACCGCCCCTTATCCGGCCGCGCTTCACGCGGCCACCTTCCCCCGCGAGCGAGGGAAGGGGAGACGCTACACCCTCAGCGGCATCAGCACATAAAGCGCGGGCGAGCCTTCGCGGTCCTGAATGATGGTCGGCGAGCCGGGGTCGGAGAGCTTGATCAGCGCGGTGTCGCCGGCGAGCTGGTCGGCGATGTCGAGCAGGTAGCGCGCGTTGAAGCCGATTTCGATCGGCGTCGAGTCGTAATCGACCTCGATCTCCTCGCTCGCCGAGCCGGAGTCGGGATTGTTGACCGACAGCGTCATCTTGTTGTCGGCGATCGCCAGCTTGATCGCCCGCCCGCGTTCCGACGAGATCGTCGAGACGCGATCGACAGCCTTGGCGAACGCCTCCTTCTCGACCGTCACGCGCTTGTCGTTGTGGCTTGGGATGACGCGGCCGTATTCGGGGAAGGTGCCGTCGATCAGCTTGGTGGTCAGCACGACGTCGCCGAAATGGAAGCGCGCCTTGGCGGTCGAGATTTCGATCGTGACGTCCTGGGTCAGGTCCTCGAGCAGCTTCAGCACTTCGTTGACCGCCTTGCGCGGCGCGATGACGCCGGGCATTCCGGCTGCGCCCTGCGGCGCCGGCGTTTCGACGAGCGCCAGGCGGTGGCCGTCGGTCGCCACCGCGCGCAGAACCGTCGCGCCGCCGGATTCGACGGTGTGGAAGAAGATGCCGTTCAAATAGTAGCGCGTCTCCTCGGTCGAGATCGCGAACTGCGAATTGTCGATCAGCCGCTTCAGCTCGGTCGCGGCCAGCGTGAATTTGTGGGCGAACTCGCCGGCGGTGAGGTCGGGGAAGTCGGAGGCCGGCAGGCACTGGAGGAAGAAGCGCGAGCGTCCCGAGCGGACCAAGAGCTGGCCCGTCTCGCCGGTCATTTCGAGGCCGACCTGGGCCCCCTCCGGCAGCTTGCGCACGATGTCGTAGATGACATGCGCCGGCACGGTGGTCGCGCCCGCCTGGGCGACGTCGGCCGGCGCCGATTCGGTCGCCTCGAGGTCGAGGTCGGTGCTCTTCAACGTCAGCTGGCGGTCGCGCGCCTCGATCAGCACGTTGGAGAGGATCGGGATGGTGTTGCGCCGCTCGACGATGCGATGGACGTGGCCCAAAGCCTTGAGCAGGGCCGTTCGCTCTATAGTGACCTTCATCGCAGCATCCTGGACTGTCGCGCCGCCCGTAGCGGCGGCGGGCGGCGGTTGCCCAGCGCGTCGCCGCGGCGCGGCTGAGCGCCCCGCCTTATCGCGCGGGGCGCGAACTTTGCCAAGGCGTCGCCCGCCGCGCAAGGGCTGGAAACGCGCGGTCCCCAGCCAATCCGCGCCGCGGCGTTCACGCGGCGGCAGGCTTAACGCGCCCTTAAATCGCCGCCTTTAGCTTCGAAGCCATCGTCGGGCTCGGCGCGACGTCATCTTTTTGAGGCCCGGGCGGGATCGCGATGTTCGGCAGGGGCGGCAGGCGGAGCGGCGAGCGCATCGAACCGCGACTGGATGACGCGCCGCGCCGGCGCGGGGGTGGCGATTTGCGCGCCGATCCAGCCGACCGACCAGGATCGCGCGGCCGTGGCGGCCGCGGCGGCAGAAACGAACGCTCAGCCCGCCGGCCGCGCCGCTCGTTTCTCGGCCGGCTCGTCTACTGGGGCTTCGTTCTCGGCCTGTGGGGCGGCGTCGCGATCGCCGGCCTGTTCGCCTATTACGCCAGCCAATTGCCGCCGATCGACCAGCTCGCCGTGCCCAGGCGGCCGCCCAACATCGCCATTCTCGCCGCCGACGGCTCGCTGATCGCCAATCGCGGCGATACCGGCGGCGCGGCGGTGCGGTTGAGCGAGTTGCCGCCCTATCTGCCCAAGGCGTTCGTCGCCATCGAGGACCGGCGATTCTATTCGCATTTCGGCATCGATCCGATCGGCATCGCCCGCGCGGTGTTTCGTGACGTTACCGGGCGTGGCGGCATGGAAGGCGGCTCGACGCTGACCCAGCAGCTCGCCAAGAACCTGTTCCTGACTCAGGAGCGCACGCTGTCGCGCAAGATCCAGGAGGCGATCCTGGCGCTGTGGCTCGAGCGCAAATATTCCAAGGACCAGATCCTCGAGCTCTATCTCAATCGCGTCTATTTCGGCTCCGGCGCTTTCGGCGTCGAAGCGGCGGCGCAGAAGTACTTCGGCAAGAGCGCGCGCCAGGTGACGCTGTCGGAGGCGGCGGTGCTGGCCGGGCTGATGAAGTCGCCGACGCGACTCGCGCCCAACCGCAACCTGACCGCCGCCAACGAGCGCGCCGCTCAGGTCATCACCGCAATGGCCGAGCAGGGCCACATCACCGAAGCGATGGCCAAGCTCGCGCTCGCTTCGCCCGCCCAGGTCGTGCACGACAAGAGCGCCGGCTCGATCAACTACGCCGCCGACTATGTCATGGACATGCTCGACGACACGGTCGGCGCGATCGACGAGGACATCGTCGTCACCACCACGCTCGACCCGCGCATGCAGGCGGCGGCGGAACACGCGCTGACCGACGAGCTCAACGCCAAGGGCGACAAGTTCGGCGTCCAACAGGGCGCGCTCGTCGCGCTCGACCCCGACGGCGCGGTCAAGGCGCTGGTCGGCGGGCGCAACTACGCCGACAGCCAATTCAACCGCGCCGTCGCCGCCAAACGCCAGCCCGGTTCGGCGTTCAAGCCGTTCGTCTATCTGTCGGCGCTGGAGAAGGGCCTGAGGCCCGACACGGTGCGCGAGGACGCGCCGATCACGGTCAAGGGCTGGAGCCCGGAGAACTATTCGCGCGAGTATTTCGGCCCCGTCACGCTGACCAAGGCGCTGGCGATGTCGCTCAACACGGTGGCGGTCAGGCTTGGGCTGGAAGTCGGGCCGAAGACGGTCGTGCGCACCGCCCATCGGCTGGGCGTCACGTCCGAGCTCGAGCCCAACGCGTCGATCGCGCTCGGCACGTCGGCGGTGACGCCGCTCGAGCTGGTTTCGGCCTACGACGCCTTCGCCAACGGCGGCATCGGCGTGCAGCCGCACGTCATCGCCCGCGTGCGCACCGCCAACGGCAGGCTGCTCTACGCCCGCAAGAACGCCAATTTCGGCCGAGTCATCGACCCGCAATACGTCGCGATGATGAACTCGATGATGGAGGAGACGCTGCTGACCGGCACCGCGCGCAAGGCGGAGCTGCCGGGCTGGCAGGCGGCGGGCAAGACCGGCACCAGCCAGGATTGGCGCGACGCGTGGTTCGTCGGCTACACCAGCGCGCTCACCGCCGGCGTATGGCTCGGCAACGATGACAATTCGCCGACCAAGAAGACTTCGGGCGGCAATCTGCCGGTTGAAATCTGGAGCCGCTTCATGCGGGCGGCGCTCGAAGGCGTGCCGCCGGCGGGACTGCCGTCCGGCGTGTGGAGCAATGGCGACACGCCGGTCGCCGACGCGCCGCCGCTGGCGCCGCCGCCGGCGCCGGTCGGCGAGCCGCTGGCGATCGGCCGGCCGGCGCAGAGCGCCGACGCGCCGCCCCCGGCGCCGTTCGCTCCGGCGCGCCGCCCGATCGCGCCCGCCGCCGACGACGGCGCGCCGCTGCCGCCCGCCGCCATTCCCAACGTCGGCGACGCGCCCGCGCCGCGCGCGCCGCACGACCGGAACTTCATCGAGAAGCTGCTCGGCGGCGCCTAAAGGGCCGTGGTCGCCAGTGCGGCGCCGGGGGAACTCGGATTTCCCCTGCCTGCAATGCGCGCGGGTCGCCAGCGTCGAAGCCTGAACCCTCATCCTGCCGCCTGCGAAAGCAGGCGGGTCGAAGGATGCTCCAGGGAACGCTCGGGTGAACGCGCGGGCTGGAGTCGTCCTTCGAGGCCGCTTCGCGGCGCCTCAGAACGAGGGACATGGAGCGGAACGCATGGCCGCGCCGGCAATGACGAGCTGAGGCTGCAGTCCGCTCTACGCCGTCTTCCGCTCACGAGGCGGCGCCTCATCGGCGTCGCCGTTGAGGCGGAACTGCGCCACCACCTTGGCGAGGCGATCGCTTTCGTCGGCGAGCGAGCGGCTGGCGGCGGTGGCCTCTTCCGACATCGCGGCGTTCTGCTGGGTCGTCTGGTCCATCTGCGTCATCGCGGCGCTGATCTGCTGTAGCCCCGCGGCCTGTTCGTGTGCGCTGACGGCGATCTCGGCGACGACCTTGTCGATTTCGGCGACTTTCTGCTCGATGCGTCCCAGCGCCGATCCGGTCTGGGCCACCAGTTCGACCCCTTCGCCGACCTGAGTCGCCGAGGTTGAAATGAGTCCCTTGATCTCCTTCGCGGCGCTGGCGGAGCGCTGCGCCAGGGCGCGCACTTCCGAAGCGACGACCGCGAAGCCGCGGCCCGAGTCGCCGGCGCGCGCCGCTTCGACGCCGGCGTTGAGCGCCAGCAGGTTGGTCTGGAAGGCGATTTCGTCGATGACGCCGATGATCTGGCTGATCTGGCGCGACGATTGTTCGATCTTGCTCATCGCCTCGACCGCTTGGTGGACGACGGTCGAACCCTGTTTGGCGTCGTCGCGCGCGGTCGAGACGACGTCGCGCGCGCGCTGGGCGCCCTCGGCGGTCCGGCGCACCGTCGATGTGATCTGCTGCACCGCCGCCGCCGATTCTTCGAGTCCGGAGGCCTGCTGCTCGGTGCGCAAGGCGAGATCGCCAGCCGCCGCGGCGATTTCGCGCGTGCCGGAAGTGACCGTTTCCGTCATGCCGCTGACTTCGGCGAAAGCCGTGGCGAGGGCGCCGACCGCCTTGTTGAAGTCGTCCTGCAGGCGACGATAAGCGGTCGGCAGGTTCGCGGCGATGCGGTGGTCGAGGCGCTTCTCAGCCAGCTCAGTCAATCCGGCGGCCAGCGCGCCGATCGCCTGCGCCTGTTCGGCTGCGACGCGTTCGCGCTCGGCGGCGGTTTTGGCTTGGGCGGCGGATTCCTCCTGTTGGCGGCGCAGCGCTTCCTCGGCTTCGGCCTGAGCTTTCGCCGCCGCGAGGTGTTTGAAGCTTTCGACCGCGCCGGCGATCTGGCCGATTTCGTCCTTGCGGCCGACGCCGGGGAGGATGACGTCGAAATTGCCGTTGGCGAGTTCATGCATGCCGCGCGTCAGGCCGCCGAGCGGGCCGGAGATGCCGCGCGCGACCGCGAATTGCAGCGCGAATGCGCACGCCAGCGCTGTGGCGGCGATCGCCAGCTTCGTCCGCAGATTGGCGTTGAAGCCGTCGATCCGCACCTGCAACAGCCGCGCGAGTTCGGCGTTCGCGGCGCGCCAGGTCGCGTCGACCTGCTTGATCGCCGCGGCATGGTCGGCGGCGAGCGACGCGGCGTCCTGGCCGGCCAACAGCGCCTTGCCGTCGTCGAGCAGCTTGGCGACGGCCGCCGTCATTGCCGCGCTCGCGGTCGACAGCGCCTGGCTCGTCGCGCCGGCGGCGTTGTTCTTCATCGCCGCGCCCAGCGAAGAATCGGCGTCGTCGGCGCTCGTCTGCAGACGATTGACGGCGAAGGCGAGCGAGACCAGTCGTGCGTCGCCCTTTTCCGCCTCGGCCGCCTGTTGCAGCGCGGCGGCGGAGGCGACAATGCCCGGCATACGGACGGTGACCGCGTCCATCGCGTAGAAGCTGTCGAGGTCGGGGTCGAGCGTGAGATTGGAGCCGTCGGCGACGGCGCCGATCAGCGTCTTGCCGGCCGCCAGCCGCGTCACGGCGTCCTTGGCGGCGACAAAAGCGGCCGACGCGTCGGCGCTGCCGAACTGACTGTCGAACGCTTCGCGCCCGGCGACCTTGTCCGCTGGCGCGTCGCCAGCGAAGCTCGGCCAAACTGCGTCGAGATAGCGCGTTCCGGCGACTTCCTTAGCGGCGAAAGTGATGTCGCCCTCGGCCTGCGCGACGAAGAGATAGGCGAACAGCGCGATCGGCGCGATGAAGACCACGGAGATCACAGTGAGCCGCGCGGAGATCGGCAGCCGGGCGTTCAGAAAGTTCCACATCGAGCAAGCTCCGCGGGTGAAGAGAGTCGAGACGGCGCGCGGCGAAGCGCGGCCGGGAGGCGTGAGAAATGCGCGGCAGTTTCGACGTCCGGCGGGTCGGACCCGCTTTCATCGCCAGGGCGCTCGGCCGGGCGGCCGAGACTGCGACACACGAAAATCATGACGGCCCAGGCAAGACACGGCCGCTCCTGGCGGTCCAAAGCGTTTTGGTCGCCGACAACACCGCGCATCGAGCGTCTCCGCGCAGGAATCGACATGTTGCGACAGGGCCTTAGGGCGATTTCGAACCGGCGGCGCGCTGTTTGCGGCGTCGTAAACCGGCTGACGAAACAGCGTTACAATTGCAATTAACGTGTATTGGATGGGTTAACGAAGGGTTGTGCGTGGGCTTTGCCGTAACGGTCTGCGACAATCCGCCGCAGGCGCGCCGGCTGGCGCCAGCTAGGCGTCGCCGACGCGCCGTTTGGAGTTCGACAATGTCCCGCAACCTGAAGTTCGTTCTCGACTCGCGCCCGGCCGACAAGGTCTCGCCGCAAAACTTCCGCCTGGTCGAAGAGCCGGTTCCGACGCCGGGGCCGGGGCAGATCGTGGTGCGCCACCACTATCTGTCGCTCGACCCCTACATGCGCGGCCGACTGAGCGACGCGAAATCCTACGCGGCGCCGCAGCCGCTGGGCGAGACGATGATCGGCGGCACGGTCGGCGAAGTCGTCGCCTCCGAGAACCCGCGCTTCAAGCCGGGCGATTTTGTCGTCGGCATGGGCGGCTGGCAGCTCTACGGGCTGAGCGACGGGCGCGGCGTCAATGTCGTCGACGCAAGGGCGATTCCGTTACAGGCCTATCTCGGCCCGCTCGGCATGCCTGGCGTCACGGCCTGGTGGGGCCTCAACAAGATCATCGCGCCCAAGGCGGGCGAGACCGTGCTCGTCACCGCGGCGACCGGCGCGGTCGGCTCGGTGGTCGGCCAGCTCGCCAAGCTCGCCGGCGCGCGGGCGATCGGCGTCGCCGGCGGCCCCGAGAAGTGCATCTACGCCACCGAAACGCTCGGCTACGACGCCTGCGTCGACCACAAGTCGGCGCGTTTCGCCGAGGAGCTGAAGGCGGCGGCGGGGCAGGGCATCGACGGCGTGTTCGAGAACGTCGGCGGCGAGCCGTTCCTCGAGACGCTGAAGCGGCTCAACGACTTCGCGCGCATTGCGGTCTGCGGCCTGATCGCCTCCTACGAAGGCAAGCCGACGCCGCTGCCGAACATGGCGATCTTCCTTGTCCGGCGCATCAAGATCGAGGGTTTCATCGTCGCCGACCATTTGCAGGCCTGGCCGCAGGCGGTCGGCGAGCTTGCCGGCCATGTCGCCGCCGACCGGCTGCGTTGGCGGGAAACGGTGCGGCAGGGGCTGGAAAGCGCGCCGCAGGCGCTGGTCGACCTGCTGCACGGCGGCAATTTCGGCAAAATGCTGGTCAAACTCGTTTAGCAGCACTAAACGTGCCGCACGAGTTGACTTGCACTTAATGGCCCGAGCGCCTAGCTTCCGGTCATGAAGCTCGCGGACTGGCTCGTGCGCGCCGGCGTCAAGCGCGCCGATTTCGCGCGGCGGATCGGCGTCTCACCCGGGGCGGTGACGCAGTTTTGCCGCGGCGACGGCGCCTGGGTGTCGCGCGACACGGCGCAGCGCATCCTGACCGAGACGCGCGGCGCGGTGACGCCGAACGACTTTCTCGACGGCGCGAGCGCGTTCAATTGGGGAGCGGACATGATGAATCCAGTCGGCCAGGCCATCGAGGCGATCGCGCGTGGCGAGATCGTCGTCGTCACCGACGACAACGATCGCGAGAACGAAGGCGACATGATCGTCGCCGCCTCGTTGTGCACGACCGAGAAGATGGCATTCATCATCCGCAATGGCTGCGGCATCGTCTGCGCGCCGCTGACTGGCGACGAAGCGCGCCGCCTGCAGCTCGCGCCGATGGTGGCGATGAACGACGCGCCGCTCGGCACCGCCTTCACGGTCTCAGTCGACGTCAAACACGGCATGACGACCGGTATCTCCGCCGAGCAGCGCTGCAACACCGTGCGCGCGCTCGCCAATCCCAACATGGGGGCGAGCGACTTTGTCCGCCCCGGCCACGTCTTTCCACTGATCGCGCGCGAAGGCGGCGTGCTGATGCGCTCCGGCCACACCGAGGCCGCAGTCGACCTGTGCCGGCTCGCCGGCCAGCGTCCGGCGGCGGTGATCTGCGAACTCGCCAACGACGACGGCACGGTGATGGTCGGACCGCAGATCGAGGCCTTCGCCGCCAAGCACGGCCTCAAGCGCATCTCGGTCGCCGAGCTGATCGCCTATCGCCAGGCGCGCGAGAATCTGGTCGAGCGGGTCGCAAGCTTTCCGGTGCATACGCCGATCGGCGAGATGACCGCCCACGCCTATCGCACGCCGTTCGACACGGTGCTGCATTTCGCCTTCGTCCTCGGCCCGATCGGCGAGGGCCGCAGCGTGCCGGCGCGCCTGCATCGCGCCGACATCGTCAGCGACATCTTCGGCGCCGGTTCGATCGAAAAGGTGCTGCAGGGCTTCAAGCGCGACGGCTGCGGCGTGCTGGTCTATCTGCGCGACGGCGCGGCGGGCGTGCCGACCAATCTCGCCGGCGCGGCGCCCTCCGGCGCGGAAGGCGAGCGGGCGACGCAATGGCGCGAGATCGGCCTCGGCGCGCAGATCCTGCGCGACCTCGGCGTCAGCTCGATTCGCTTGCGCACCGGCAATCCGCGCAAATATGTCGGCCTTTCCGGCTTCGGCATCGAGATCTCGGCGATAGAGCCGATCGACGGCTGATTGGCCTTTGACGGCGTTGTCGTCCCCTCTCCCCGCAAGCGGGGCGAGGGGGAGGCGTTTCAGCCGCGCATCAGCGCGCTGACGTGGGCGGCGGCGGATCGCGCCAGGGCTTCGAGATCGTAGCCGCCCTCGAGCAGCGAGACGACACGGCCGCCGCAGCGCCGGGCGGCGAGCGCGACGAGACGCTCGGTCACCCAGCCGAAGTCGGCTTCGCTGAGGTTGAGACCGCCGAGCGGATCGCGGAAATGCGCGTCGAACCCGGCCGATATGATCAGCAGGTCGGGCGCGAAGTCGTCGAGCCGCGGCAGGATCGCCGTTTCGAACGCGTCGCGGAACACGTCGCCGCCGTCGCCGGCGCGCAACGGCGCGTTGACGATCTGGTTGTGCTCGCCGGTCTCGGTCAGCGCGCCGGTGCCGGGATAGAGCGGCATCTGGTGGGTCGACGCGTACATGACGCGGCGGTCGTTCCAGAAAATGTCCTGAGTGCCGTTGCCGTGGTGAACGTCGAAATCGACGATGGCGACGCGCTCGACGCCATGGGCCGCCTGCGCGTGTCGGGCGGCGACCGCCGCGTTGTTGAAGAAGCAGAAGCCCATCGGCGTCGCCATTTCGGCGTGGTGGCCGGGCGGCCTCGTGGCGACGAAAGCGTTGTCGACGCGGCGCGTGACGACCTCGTCGACGGCGAACGTCGCCCCGCCGGCCGAGCGCAGCGCCGCTTCGAGGGTGCCGGGCGACATGGCCGTGTCGGAATCGAGCTGGATCGCGCCCTGGCTCGGGCTGGCGCGCTGGATCGCCTCGACGTAGTCGAGCGGGTGGACCCGTGTCAGCGCTTCGATCGCGACGCGCGGCGCGGCGTCGCGTGCGAGAAGCTGGAACGTTTCGTCTTCGAGCGCCTGGTCGACGGCCCGCAATCGCTCAGGCCGTTCGGGATGGCCTTCGCCCATGTCGTGCGCGAAACATGCCGGATGCGTCACGAGCAACGTCGTCAATGGACGAGCCTCTCCCGGATTGGCGATCGATTGCGGCCGAAGCATCGCCGGAACCGCCGCCAATGTCCACAATCGTCGACCCGCCGTCCCGCCTTCACGGCGGCGGCGGTTCGGTCGCGCAGGCCATCGCTTTGACCTCGTCGGCCGCCGTCGCATAGAGGCTCGGCAGCTCGCTGAACGCACGCATGATCACGAAACCTTGTATGGTCGGCGAGACGACGCGAAGGTCCTGCGATGGATCGTCCTCGTCGTCGTGGGCGACGAGCTGGCGCAATTGGGCCGGCGTCGCGATCACCGCCTCCATCCGCCCGTGCGTCGCGGCGCGATCGGTCAACGCATAGAACACCGCGCCGCGCCGGGTGTGGAAGGAGAGCGAGGCGAAGCCGGCGCGTCCGACCGGCGCCTTGATCCGCACTGGCCCAGCCGAGAGGTCGAAGCGGCAGAAGGCGGCGGCGAGCGCCGGATCGTCCCAGGGAAAACGCCGCTCGTCCGGGCCGGCGCGCGGCAGCGGCGCGGTCGTTCCGGGCGGCCCGAGGTCGGCGAGGCGTGCGTAGGCGTCATGCGTCGCGACGACCGGGACGAGCAGCACCACGGCGAAATGGATCAGCGCCGCCGTCGCGGCGACGGCCGCGACGAACAGCGCCGCGCCGCCCAGACGCGCGGTCACGCTCATGCGCAACCTTCCCGTTCGATCGTCGGCACGCTCGATTTCTCGATGCCGCCGGCGCTGGCCGCCAGCGGCGTGTCGTAGAGGCGCAGCGCCAGCGCGAAGGTCTGGACATGGCCGATCGGCAGCCAGTTGCCGGCATGGGCGAGCGCCGAGACATAGATAGCGAAGCCGCCGTCGCCGTCGCGCAGAATCTCGCTCGAGCGAAAGCCGTAGCGCCCGGCGGCGTTCTCGACGGAGTAACCGTCGGCGTCGGTGAGGCTTAGCGTCCAGTAACGCGCCGCCGGCGTGTGCGTTCCAATGCGATAGAGACAACGCCGATCGAGCGGGCGCCCGGCGCTATCGACGCGCGCGACGAGTTTCAGGCCCTCGCCGAGCGCAAGCGGGATCTCGCCGCTGCGCGACAGCGCGGCGCGCGTGTAGGGGTCGGCTTCGAGCGAGCCCGCCTTGGCGGCGACGCGCCACGCGCCGATCGTCACGGCGCCGAAGGGCGGATCGGCGAGGATCGACCCGCTCGCCGCCACGCCGAGCGCCAGTCCGATTGCGCCGGCTGCGAGTGCTTTGACGACCATGGTCACGTGGGGAGTCCCGCGCCGGCTCGGCGGCGAACGCTGACGGGCCGCGGCGCAAAAATCACCAGCTCGACCCGCGAAGTCAAGCGGGACGCTAGGGCGAAGCGGCGCCGGCGCGGATGACAGCGATGTCGCCGCCGGCGTCGGACGCGTAACGCTGGGCGGGGGCGATGGCGCCGTGCTTCTCGGCCGAGCGCGCATAGTCGCCGATTTCGAGGATGATGTGCGCCGACTTCGACGACAGGCCGAGCTGCCGCGGCGCTTCGACGATGCCGGCGCCGCCCTTGGCCGTCGGCGCGGCGGCGATCTGGGCGTTCGAGGCGGGCGGCACGCCAAAGGGCGGCTTGGTCTCGAGGCCCTGATGCGCGTAGGTCATGATTTCGCGCCAGGTCTGCGCCGGCAGCGCGCCACCTTGCATACTGCCGGTCATCGACGAGTTGTCGTCGTTGCCGAACCAGACGCTGCCGACCAGATTGCCGGTGAAGGCGTTGAACCAAGCGTTGGTCGGCCCATTTGTCGTGCCGGTCTTGCCGGCGATGACGAGGCCCGGGATCTGCGCCCCGCGCCCGGTGCCCTCGGTGAGCACGTGGGTCATGATGTTGTTCATCTCGGCGACCTTGTCGGCCGGCAGCACCTGGACGGGCGGCGTCCCGTTGGCGGCGTGCGTGTAGATCACCGCGCTGGCGGAATTGCGGATTTCGATCGCCGCATAGGGCGTCGCGCGCTTGCCGCCGTTGGCGAGCATGGCGTTGGCGCCGACCATGTCGATCATCTTCACTTCGTCGGCGCCGACCGGCAGCGAAACGGTGTCGACGAGCGGCGTCGTCAGCCCCATTTTTCGCGCCGTCTCGATGATCTTGGAGCGCCCGAGCTCGGCGATCTTGGCTTGGTGATAGGGCTTGCCGGCCGGCCAGTAGGCCTCGCCGATCTTCACCGAGATCCAGATCGCGGCGGTGTTGTACGACTGCGCGAGCGCCTGATAGAGCGGCATTGCGCCGCCGCTCTCGCCGCCGAAATTATGTACGCAGTAGTCGCCGATGCAGATGCCTCCTGCTTGCACCGTCGTGTCCTTGTGGTACTTGCCGGTCAGAAGCGCGGTCATATAGTCGAAGATCTTGAACGACGAGCCGGGCTGGCGCGCCGCGTCGGTGGCGCGGTTGTACTGGCTCGCGCCGTAGTCGCGGCCGCCGACCATCGCTCGGACGAGACCGTCGGTGTCGGCGATCACCGTCGCCGCCTGGTGGGCGTTGTAGGCGGGCGCGTTGACCCGCAGCATGTCCTCGATCACCGAGTCGGCCTTGTTCTGGATGCCGGTGTCGAGGCCGGTGCGCACGGTCAGCACGCGCTCCGCGCCGAGCTTACCCGATTCGGCGAGCCCCTTGACCTCGTTGAAGGCGAAGTCGAGGTACCAGTCGGGGCTGGTGTCGGTGTTCTGGCTGACCGGCGTCGCCGGGTTGCGCCGCGCCGCGTAGACTTGACCCTCGGTCATGAAGCCGGCTTCGACGAGGTTGCTCAGCACGTCGTTCGCCCGCGCGCGCGCCGCCGGCAGGTTGACGTCGGGCGAGTATTTGGTCGGCGCCTTGAACAGACCGGCCAGCATCGCCGCCTCAGGCAGATTGATGTCGCGCGCCGACTTGCCGAAATAGTATTGCGCCGCCGCCTGCACGCCGAAGGCCCCGCCGCCCATGTAGGCGCGGTCGAGATAGAGGCTGAGGATCTGCTTCTTGGTCAGATGATGCTCGAGCCAAAGTGCGAGATAGGCTTCGTTGATCTTGCGCGAGATCGAGCGCTCGTTGGACAGGAACAGGTTCTTGGCGAGCTGCTGGGTGATCGACGAGCCGCCTTGCACCACGCCGCCGGCATGGGCGTTGACGGTCAGCGCGCGCATCGTGCCGACGACGTCGATGCCGAAATGGTCGAAGAAGCGGCGGTCCTCGGTGGCGAGCACCGCCTTGATAAAGTGATCCGGCAGTTCGTCGAAGGGAATTGCGTCGTCGTGCTTGATGCCGCGCCGGCCGACTTCGACGCCGTAACGGTCGAGGAATGTCACCGCGAGGTCCTGGCGTTTCAGCCAGTCCTCGTCGCTGGTCAACCGGAACGCCGGCTGGGCGAGCGCCAGAACGCCGAGCAAGGCGACGATGCTGAGATTGAGGCCCTCGCAAGTCAGGTCGATCAGGGCCTTGCGGACGCCCGAAACATGCAGGCTGTCGGAAAAGGCGGCGATCGCCTTGAGGATCGCCAGCGAGCGGCGGCCGCCCTCGTACATCGACGAGTCGATGAACGCGTCGACGGCGAGCAGCGCATGCTTCACGCTGCGCCACCACCGGGAGAAATTCGCCGCGGCCGACACCCGTCCTGGTCTCCGTTTCCCGCTCGCGGCGATCCTTAGCACGATCCGCCACAATTTGAACGACTTGACGCGCCGCGCCGGGCGCGCCAAGCGAACCCCAGGGCAGCGGATCGGGCCGGCCGGCGGCGAAAGGATAGATCATGGTTCAACGCCCCGCCGAGACCCCGCCGTTCTGGGAGGTCAAAACCCTCGAAGAGATGTCCCGCGAGGAGTGGGAGAGCCTGTGCGACGGCTGCGCGCGCTGTTGCCTGGTCAAGCTCAAGGACGACGACACCGCCGAAATCCACTTCACAGACGTCGGCTGTACATTGCTCGACGCCAAGACCTGCCGCTGCCGCGACTATCGCCGCCGCCAGAGCCGCGTCTCCGACTGCGTCAAGCTGACCCCCGAGGCGGTGCGCAGCCTCACGTGGCTGCCGGTCACCTGCGCCTACCGCCGCCTCGCCGAAGGGCGCGGCCTCGCCTGGTGGCACCCGCTGGTGTCGGGCGCGCCGGAGACGGTGCATCAGGCCGGGGTGTCGGTCAGGGGACGGGTGTCGGCGAGCGAGGACGACCTGCCGGCCGAAGACTTTGGCGAGCGGATAGTCAAATGGCCGAATCGGCCGCCGCGCAAGACGCGGAGCTAGGGGAACCTCCTGTGAAGATATCGATTATTGGCATGGGGGCGGTCGGGACGGAAGTGGTGGGCTTCCTCCTCAACGCCGGCGTCGCGAGTGAAATCGTGGTCGTCGACAATGCGGCGAAAAAGGCGCAGGCGGAGATTTGGGATTTTTCCCATGTCGCCTCGTTCATCTACGCGCAGAATCCGCGGCTCTGCGCCGGCGACTACGCCGACGCAGCCGGCAGCGACATCGTCGTCGTCACCGCCGGCGCGCAGCTCAAGCAGGGGGAGACGCGCGATTCGCTTGTCGGCGTGAACAGCCGCGTCATTCGCGAGATCATCGCCGACGTCGAGCGCTCGTCGCCGGGCGCGATCGTGCTGATGGTGACCAATCCCGTGGATCTGATGGCGCAAGCGGCGCTGCGTTTTTCCTCTTATCCCAAGGAACGCGTGATCAGCCTCGGCACGATCGTCGACACCGCGCGCTTCATGCGAATTGTCAGCGATCACGTGGCGATCGATCCGAAGAACATTTTCGGCTACGTGATGGGCGATCACAGTCACACCGGCTTCATTCCATGGAGCCTCTGCAACGTGTGCGGGCTCGGCGTCGACGCGTATTGCGCTTTGAACGGCCTGCCGCCTCTCGATCACGCCGCAGTGCATCAGCGGGTGCTCCAGATCGGCCTCGATATCTTCGCCGGAAAGGGCAACACCAATCACGGCATCGCCGCGAGCGTGTTTCGCATCATCCGCGCGATTGTCGGCAACGAGCGCTCCGTGCTTCCCATCGGCGCGCTGTTGGAAGGCGAATACGGCGTCAGCGACACGGTGATGAGCGTGCCCTGCGTGATCGGCCGCACGGGCGTGCAGCGCGTCGTCGCCTGCCGCCTCACCCCCGAAGAGGACGAGGCTTTTCAGGCCTCCTACCGGCATAAACGGGAGCTGCTGGGACAGGCCGGGCTCGTCGCCTGAAATCACAGCGATTGGAGGACGCGCGATCGACGGCGGCCGCCGCACGCTGCCGGGTTTGCCACCCGTGGGCGGCCGGATTCGAATGACGTGAGGCGCCTAGCGCCCCCACCCCGCCAGGGTCGCGGCGATCCAGTCGCGCTGTGGGGCGATCAGCGGGCCCTGGGTCAGGCCGCCGCAGCGCTTGCCGCGCTCGGCGCCGGACGTCCAGGCGACGATCGCCGCCACCGTCTCGCCGTCGCCGAGAAACAGCGGCGCGCCAGAGTCGCCGCCGCAGGCGCCGGCGCCGCCCGCCGCATCTTCCGCCCACAACAGGATGCGCGACAGCGGCGCGCGCACCTTGAGCCGGGCGCTGCGTAAGGTCCCGCCGCTCGTCGGCGTTCCTTCGCGCGCGACGCCATAACCGGCGAGGATCGCGTCGTCGCCGACCGCGGGGCCGTCGCCTTCAGCGAGCGGCGGCGGGGAGAAGCGCGGGTCGAGCGGCGTCTCGGTCTCGACCAGCGCGAGGTCGATCGACACCTGGCGCTCGGCTATGGCGTTGGCGCGGTAGAGCGGATGGCTGATCGCCGCCGCGACGGCGATCAGCACCGACCTGCCGGCCGCGTCGCGATAGACGACCGCCATGTCGCGCGTCGGCCGCAGGCAATGGGCGGCGGTCAACACTGCGCGCGGCCCAAGCACAATTCCGGTGCAGAAGCCCTCGCGGTCGCCGCCGCGAGCGAGCACCATGACGAGGTGGTCGGCGAAGCGCGCGCCTGATTCGCTCGGGCCCACCACCGCGCCCGCCGACGCCCCCGACAGGGCGGCGACGACGAAAGCGAGCCACGCGCCCAGTCGCGTCCGTCGGGTCAAATTGTCGCGAAACATGCAGGCATGTCCGTAAGGCGGGATTGGCGGGCGGCGGGCCGGGCGACTATAATCGCGCATTCATCGCTCATTCAGGGGCGGGGGGGAAGACTGCGACATGCTTCGTGTGTCGACGACCGGCCTCGCCCTGGCGCTTTTCGCCGCCGGCGTCGGCTTGGCCCGCGCCGGCGAGGGCGAGGTTCGCGTCGCACTCAAGAGCGGCTGCCTGCCGCCGAGCGAAACCCGCGAGGAAATCAAGACTCGTCGCCTGCTCGAGCCGTTCGCCGCGCTGAAGTCGGCGGCGGCCCAGTTCAAGGCCGAGGCGCTGTCGGCCAAACTCTGCCGCAATGGCGACGAATTGGTCTATGAGATTGCGCTGCTGCACCGTGACGGCCGGCTCGTCCACGTCGTCACCAATGCCGCGACCGGCAAGGTGATCAGCGTGCGCAACGCGCGCGAGCCGGGGCCGAAGAACTGAGCGAAAGGGCGCCCGAACGCCATGCGTCTGCTGATTGTCGAGGACGACCGCGACCTCAATCGCCAAGTCGCCGCCGCGCTGGAAGGGGCGGGCTACGCGGTCGATCGCGCCTTCGACGGCGAGGAGGGCTGGTTCCTCGGCGACACCGAACCTTACGACGCAATCGTGCTCGACATCGGCCTGCCCAAGCGCGACGGCGTGACGGTGCTTGAAGCCTGGCGCAAGGCCGGCCGGACGACGCCGGTCCTGATCCTCACCGCGCGCGATCGCTGGAGCGAAAAGGTGCAGGGCTTCGACGCCGGCGCCGACGACTACGTCGCCAAGCCGTTCCACATGGAGGAAGTGCTCGCCCGCATTCGCGCGCTGCTGCGCCGCGCCGCCGGCCACGCTTCGGACGAGCTCGTCGCCGGTCCGGTCAGGCTCGACGCCCGCGCCGGCCGCGTGACCGTCAACGGCGTCGTCGTCAAGTTGACCAGCCACGAATATCGCCTGCTCTCCTACCTGATGCATCACGCCGGACGGATCGTTTCGCGCAGCGAGATCGTCGAGCATCTCTACGACCAGGACTTCGACCGTGACTCCAACACCATCGAGGTCTTCGTCGGCCGTCTGCGCAAGAAGCTCGGCGTCGACGTCATCCAGACCGCGCGCGGGCTCGGCTACGTGATCGAGCCCGAGGGGGAGAGCGGCGCCAAACGCAGGAGCGCCCGCTGACCGCCTCGCCTAGCCGCCGCGGGTTCGGACTGGCGGCCATCCGCGAGGCGCTCAACGCGCAGTCGATCGCTTCGCGGATGTTCATCTCCGCTGCGTTCTGGAGTTCGTTGATCCTCTTCGCCGCCGGGCTCGGCCTGTCGGCGCTCGACGCGCGCTCGACCGAAGCGAATTTCGACGAGCAGCTCGGCGTCTATCTGAAAGCCCTGGTCGCCAACGTCGCCTCGACCCACGACGAGCTGGAGGGCGGCGCGCTGCCGGTCATCGACCCGCAGTTCGAGCTCGCCTTCTCCGGCTGGTACTGGCAGATCACCCGCGCCGACCTAGCTCATCCCGAGATCCGCACGTCGCGCTCGTTGTTCGCTACCCAATTGCCGAGCCTCGCCGATGGCGACTCGACAAGCAAGCGCGGCGCGATCAGGAGCGGCTACGTCGTCGGCCCTGGCGATAAACCGCTGCGCATGATCGAGCGCGAGATCGACGACGACGACGGGCGCTATCTCATCCAGGTCGCGGCCAACGCCGACGTGATCCAGACCCAGATCGCGCGCTTCGAATACGCGCTCGCCGCGACCTTCCTGGTGCTGGCGGTGGCGCTGCTCGGCTCGACTGCGCTGGCGGTGCGCTTCGGCCTCAGGCCGCTGCGCGTGCTTCAAGAGGGGTTGGCGGCGATCCGCCGCGGCGAGGCCGAACGCATCAGCGGCGACTTCCCGCAGGACGTCGCTCCGCTCGCCGCCGAGGTCAATCTGTTGCTCGATTCCAACCGCGCCGTGGTCGAGCGCGCGCGCACCCAGGTCGGCAACCTCGCTCACGCGCTGAAGACGCCGCTCAGCGTCATCGTCAACGAAGCCGACACGAGCAGCCCACGGCTCGCCGACAAGGTGCGCGAGCAGGCCGGCGTGATGCGTCGCCAGGTCAGTTTCTATCTCGACCGCGCCCGAGCGGCGGCGCGCGCCGGGGCGGCAGGTTCGGCGACCGAGGTGAAACCGGTCGTCGAACAACTGATCCGCACCTTCGAGAAGATCTACCGCGACCGCGACATCGCCTTCGTCGTCGAGGCGCCCGACGCACTGCGCTTCCGCGGCGAATCGCAGGATCTCACCGACTTGATCGGCAACCTGCTCGACAACGCCGGCAAATGGGCGCGCACGCGCATTACCGTCCACGCCGAGCCGGAGCCTCCCTCCGAGGCGGCCGGGCGGCACTACTTCACCGCCTCGATCGACGACGACGGGCCCGGTCTCGACGAAAACGAGCGCTCGGCGGCGTTGGAGCGCGGCCGGCGGCTCGACGAATCGCGCCCCGGCTCGGGCCTCGGGCTGTCGATCGTCGTCGACCTCGCCGCCGCCTATGGCGGCGCGCTGAGGCTCGAGCCGAGCCCGCTCGGCGGCCTCAGGGCGACCCTTCGTCTGCCGCGGCTTTGATCGCCGACAAAGCGCGGGCCCGTCCTGGCCGCAAAAGGTTGGCCTCCGCCCGTCGCGGCGGCGGACGCCTTGCCTATTCCTGACGCGGCCGACTTGCTTTAAGAACCGCCGCGTCCGGCGCGAAAGGCCGAAAAGTGATGTTTTGGGTTGTGTTAGCGGGAATGACAGGGCTGGCCGCCCTCGCCGCGGTGTGGCCGCTGATCCGCGGCGCGCGGCGCAGCGCGTCCGTTCCGGCCGACGCCGCCTTCTACAAGGCCCAGCTCGGCGAGATCGAACGCGACGTCGCGCGCGGCTTTCTGCCGGCCGACGAGGCCGCCGGCGCGCGCGTCGAGGCGGCGCGGCGGCTGATCGCCACCAGCGCGGCGACCGCCGACGGCGCCGTCGCCGACGCGCCGGGACTGCGGCGCGGGTGGGCGATCGCGATCGTCGTCGCGGCGCCGGTCGTCGCGTTGGCGCTCTACGCCGACCTGGGTCGGCCCGACCTTCCCGATTCGCCGCTCGCCCAGCGCAAGGTCGACACGCGCAGCATGTCGGGGGTCGAAGCGGCGCTCGCCCACGTCGAACAGCAGCTCGCCGCCAATCCCGACAACGGCCCCGGCTGGTCGCTGGTCGCGCCGGTCTATATGAAGCTCGGCCGCTTCGATGACGCGGTCGAGGCGTTCAAGCAGGCGCTACGGCTCAACGGCGAAAACGCGGCCGTGCGCGCCGATTACGGCGAGGCCCTGGTCGGCGCCGCGGGCGGAATCGTCACCGCCGACGCGCGCGCCGCCTTCGACAAGGCGCTCGCCGAACAGCCCGGGTTGCCGTCGGCGCGCTTCTACCTCGGCCTCGCCGCCGAACAGGACGGCGACCTGCAGAAGGCGATCGCGATCTATCGCGCGCTGCTCGGCGACGCGCCGCCGCGAGCGCCGTGGACGCCGGCCTTGCAGGCGCGGCTCGCCGCGCTGACCGGCGGCGGCGCGGCGCCGGCCCAAAGCGACGCCGCGCCGGCCCAAAGCGACGCCGCGCCGGCCCAAGACGACGCCGCGCAGCAGGACGCGATGATCCGCGGTATGGTCGATCGGCTGGCGACGAGGCTCGCCACCAGCGGCGGCGGCGCGGACGAATGGCAACGCCTTATTCGCGCCTATACGGTGCTGCACGAGACCGACAAAGCGAAGGACGCGCTCGCTTCGGCGCGCAAGGCGCTCGCCGGCGACGCTCAGGCGGAACAACAGCTCGACGAGCTGGCGCGCGAACTCGGGATCGGAGGCTGACGGTGACGCGCAAGGGCCGCAGATTGACGCTGATCGGCGTCGCGCTTGCCGTGGTCGGCGTCGCGGTCGGCCTCGCACTCTACGCGATGAGCGACAGCATCGCGCTGTTCCTCACGCCGAGCGAAGTCGCGGCCAAGGCGCTGAAGCCGGGCGTGCGGCTCAGACTCGGCGGGCTGGTCGAGGACGGCTCGGTCGCGCGCGGCGCCGACGCGATGACCTTCGCCGTTACCGACGGCGCCAAGAGCGTCGCCGTCGATTGCGCCGGCGCCTGCTTCGCCAACGTGCCCGACCTGTTCCGCGAAGGGCAGGGGGTGGTGGCCGAGGGAACGCTGGCGGCCAATGGGCGGCTCAGCGCCGAGGCGATCCTGGCCAAGCACGACGAGCGCTACATGCCGCGTGAAGTCGTTGAATCGCTGAAGCGCCAGGGTCTGTGGGTGGAAGGTCGGGCCAAGCCATGATCGTCGAAGCGGGCCATTTCGCTCTGATTCTCACGTTCGCGCTGTCGCTGGCGCAGGCGAGCGCGCCGCTCGTCGGCGCGCGGCGCAGCGATCCGGCGCTGATGGCGGTTGGAACGAGCGCTGCGCTCGGCCAGTTCGTCCTCGTCGCGCTCGCCTTCGCCGCGCTCGTCTGGGCGCATCTGACTTCCGACTTCTCGGTGCTCAACGTCGCCGAGAATTCGCACAGCGCCGCGCCGGCGGTCTACAAGTTCTCGGGCGTGTGGGGCAATCACGAAGGCTCGATGCTGCTGTGGACGCTGATCCTGGCGGTGTTCGGCGCCATCGTCGCCGCTTTCGGCCGCTCGCTGCCCGTTCGGCTGCGCGCCGACGCGCTCGCCGTGCAGGGGATGATCAGCGCCGCCTTGGTTTCTCGATCGTCTTCTCGTTCGCTGCGGCGGCGTTGATCGAGGGGCGCATCGACGCCGCCTGGGCGCGCTATGTCAGGCCGTTCGCGCTGATCGCCTGGTGCTTCCTGACGCTCGGCATCGCGGTCGGCTCCTACTGGGCCTATTACACGCTCGGCTGGGGCGGCTTCTGGTTCTGGGACCCGGTCGAGAACGCGTCGCTGATGCCGTGGCTGGCGGGCACCGCCTTCATCCACTCGGCGGCTGTGATGGAAAAGCGCGACGCGCTGAAGGTGTGGACGATCTTCCTCGCCATTCTCGTCTTCTCTTTCTCGCTGCTCGGCACCTTCCTGGTGCGCTCGGGCGTGCTGACCAGCGTCCACGCCTTCGCCAGCGATCCGCGGCGCGGCGTGTTCATCCTCGTCATTCTCGCTGGGTTCATCGCCGGCCCGCTCGCGCTGTTCGCCTGGCGCGCCCCGATGCTGCGGCAGGGCGGGCTGTTCGCGCCGATCTCGCGCGAGGGCGCGCTGGTGCTCAACAACCTGCTGCTGACCACGGTCTGCGCCATCGTGTTCTTCGGCACGCTCTATCCGCTGGCGCTCGAGCAGGTGACTGGCGAGAAGATCACGGTCGGCGCGCCGTTCTTCAACCTGACCGCCGGCGTGCTGCTGATGGCGATCGCCTTCGCCACGCCGTTCGGCTTTTCGCTCGCCTGGAAGCGCGGCGATCTGCTTGGCGTCGCTGAGCGGCTCGCGGTCGCCTTCGCTGGCGGCCTCGTCGTCCTCGTCGCGCTCGTCGCCTTCATGCGCGGCGGGCCGGTCCTCGCGCCGATCGCCGCGGCGCTGGCGGTCTTCGTCATGCTCGGGACGCTGTCCGAGATCGTCTCGCGCGCCTGGCGGCGCGGCGCGTCGCTCGGCGTCATGCTGTCGCGCGTCGCCGGCTTGCCGCTGTCGTTCTGGGGCGGCGCGCTCGCCCATTTCGGCGCCGGCGTCGCGCTGCTCGGCCTCGCCTCGACCGGCTTTGGCGCCGAGACGATCGCGATGATGAAGGCCGGCGAAATGCAGACGGTCGGCCCCTACCAGATCACGCTCGATTCGCTCGCCGACCGCGCCGGCCCCAACTATCGCGAGACGGTGGGGGAGATGACGATTCGTAAGGACGGCGTCGTCGTCGCGACGGTCGAGCCGGCGCGCCGCCTGTTTGCGACGCGGCAGATGGCGACGACCCAGGCCGGCATCGTCACCTTGCGCCTCGGCCAAGTGTATACGGCGATCGGCGACCCCAACGACAATGGCGCAGTTGCGGCGCGGCTCTATTGGAAGCCGCTGGTGACATTGATCTGGCTCGGCGCCGTCGTGATGGCGCTTGGCGGCGCGCTGTCGCTCGCCGACCGTCGGCTACGGTTCGGCGCGCCGGCGCCGGCCCGTTCGACCGCCGCCGCGGCGGCGCGCGGGGCGGGCTGAAGTGATGGCCAAGCTTCGCGCCCTGCTCGCTCTCGCCTTCCTGCTGGTCGCCGCCGTCGCCGGCGCGGTGCAGCCAGACGAAGTGATGAAGGACCCGGCGCAGGAGGCGCGCGCCCGGACGTTGTCGGCCGAGCTGCGCTGCCTCGTCTGCCAGAACCAGTCGATCGACGATTCCGACGCGCCGCTGGCGCGCGACATCCGCCTGCTGATCCGCGATCGCATCGGGCAGGGGGAGAGCAACGACGCGGTGCGCGCGTTCCTCGTCTCGCGTTACGGCAATTTCATCTTGCTGAAGCCGCCGTTCGAGCTCTCGACCGTGCTGCTGTGGCTGAGCGGGCCGCTGACGCTGGCGCTCGGCGGCTTGGGCATTTGGTGGGCGGCGATGCGCCGCGCGCGCGAGCCGACGCCGGCGCTGAGCGCCGAGGAGGAAGCGCGCCTCGCCGCGCTGTCGCGCGAGGGCGAAGGGAGTTAGGACCGATCGACGTTCTGCATTGGACGAAGTCGCCATAGCGGCGGGAAGCGCGACGATCGTCGACGGCGAGCGGCGTCCCAAGGCCTCAAGCGGCCCGGACCTTGTCTCTTTCCAGATAGAAGTCGAGGTGCTGACAGCCCCATGCATAGATCGCGTCGACGATCGGAACCAGGGACATGCCGAGATCGGTGAGACGGTATTCGACCTTGGGACGCGAACCGGCGTAGACGGTGCGAGCGACGACGCCATCTTGCTCCAATTCGGACAATTGCTTGGTCAGAATGCGGTCGCTGATCTCTTTGAACAAGCGGTGCAGCTCAGCGTAGCGCATCGGCCGCTCGTGTCCGAGATGCCAAATGACGACCACCTTGTACTTTCCACTGATGATCGACATCGTGAGCTCCTTCTCGCAATGAAGTTCGCCCGCCGATATTTTCGCCGCGAGGTCGCGGCGCAGCGTGAAGGCCATCTCGCTTCTCCCTGAATGCTGGACAGTGTGGAACGTCGCTTGGGAGCATCGGTTCGATGCTATCCGAATTCGAATGGCCGAGCCAACCAGGCGGCTTCGGATTCGATCCCCATGCTGCGTCGCGGCCCGACACGTGGCGGCGCGTCGCGACGCCGGGAAGCATGGGCCGCGCGCACCGTGTCGCGGCGGCGACAGGTTAGCCCGCGTCATTTTGGCGCGCAGAGCCGATGAGCGCGCCAACGTCGAGGGGCGAAAGATTTGCCGGCGTCCGCTTCCGGCCAACGAATTCGGCAATAAAGACAACGGGAATGTGGCGTATTCGCTGCGGCGCAACCTGTCGCCGCCCCGCTTCAGTCGTCCGCGCCGAAAGGATCTTGGCGCGACCTAACAAAATTGTGCGTTATTTACTTCGCCAAACATAGAAGCTCATTCTTCCTCCACGTGCAAGAGACGAACGGGGGAGGTTACACCATGTTGAATGCTCATGTCGGATCCAGCATCGCGGCCGACGCCCGAGCGGCTGGCAAGGAGGCGGCGACGCATGCGGCGGTCGCGGGCGCTCAACTCGCCTTCGTCTATTCGAGTTGCGACTACGATCAGGAGGCCCTCCTTGCAGGCGTGGGCGAAGTCCTGCCCGGAGCGGCCGTCATTGGCTGCACCTCGTTCACCGGCGTCTTCACCCCAGAGGGGTTCATCACCGGACCGAACGGCTATGCCGGCGTCATGGCGCTGGCCGACGACGAGATCACCATCGGCGCGGCCGGCGGCCCCAAGCGCGGCAATGCGCGCGAAACCGGACGCGCCGCCGCGCGCGCCGCCATGAGCGCCGCCGGGCGGACCGAACCGCCGGCCTACTTCTACATGGTCGCCGCTCCCGGCGAGGAGGAGAGTTATCTCAAGGGCGTCGAGGACGTCATCGGCCGCGTGCCGATGTTCGGCGGCAGCGCCGCCGACAACAGCGTCGAGGGCAAGTGGAAGGTGCTGTTCGGCCGCAATTCCTACGGCGACGGCCTCGGCCTCGTCTTCTTCTACACCAAGAAGAAGCTCGGCGCCTGGTACGGCGGCGCCTTCACGCCCACCGACACCGTCGGCGTCGTGACCAAGGTCGAAGGCAAGCGGCGGCTGGTCGAGATCGACGGCAAGCCGGCGCTGGAGAAATACGCCGCTTGGCGCGGGCTCGATCCCGACGGGCTCCAAGGACTCGCCCTGCTCGGCGCCACGATCTGCCACCCGCTCGGGGTCAAGGACCCGCTCGGCGATCTCATCGCCATCCGTCATCCGATGGTCGGCAATCCCGATCACTCGATGAACATTGGCAGCGATCTGGCGGTGGGGACCGCCGTGGTGATGATGGACACCAGCCCTGACGCCCTCATCGCCTCGACCAGCATGGCGATCGCCAAGGTCGACGAACGCCTCGGGTCGAAGCCAGGCGCCTATCTTCTCGTCCACTGCGGCGGCCGGCGCGGCGGCATCGGCGATCGCATCGGCGAAGCGTGGCGGGAAATCAAGACCGCCGCCGGCGGCGCGCCCTTCATCGGCGTCTTCACCTTCGGCGAATACGGCTTCGAGGACTGGAGCGCCAACACCTGCGGCGGCTTGATGCTCTCCTTCGCCGGCTTCTCACACTGACAATCGCCATCGGAGACTTTCATCATGGCTAAAATGATCATCGGCGGCCGCAAGGTCGACGCCAGCGACGGCGCGACCATCGCCGTGACAAATCCCGCCAACGGCGCGTTGGTGGACACCATTCCGGCCGCGACTAAGGCCGACGTCGACGCCGCAGTCGCCGCCGCCGCCGCCGGACAGAAGGTCTGGGCCCGGGCGCCGATCTACGAGCGCGGCGTCGTGCTCAACCGCTTCGTCGATCTCGCCCTGGCGCACAAGGAGGAACTGGCCCGGCTTCTCTCCAAGGAGACCGGCAAGCCGATCGTCGAGGCGCGCAACGAGATCGACAACATCCCGACGCTGTTCCGCGGCTTCGTCGAAAAGGCCAAGCACTTCTACGGCTCGGTGATCCCGAGCGGGACCGAACCCGGGATGGAAAAGACCATTCAGCTCACCGTCAACGAACCGGTCGGCGTGGTGGCCTGCGTCATTCCCTTCAACTTTCCCTGCGACCTGTTCGACCAGAAGGTCGCCCCGGCGCTGATCATGGGCAACGCCGCGATCGTCAAGCCGTCGACCGATAATCCGCTCACCCTGATCAGGCTGTGCGAATTGCTGATCGAAGCCGGCGTTCCCGACGGCGCCATCTCGATCGTCACCGGGCGCGGCGCGACGGTCGGCAGTTGGCTCTGCGCCCATCCCGGCGTCGACTTCATCAGCCTGACGGGCTCCACCGAGGTCGGCATCGACACGGCGAGCGCGGCGGCGAAGAATCTGACGCCGTCGGCTCTCGAACTCGGCGGCAACGACGCTTTCATCGTGCTGGAAGACGGCAATGTTGATCTCGCCGTCGAAGAGACGATGTTCGGCCGCATGTACAACACGGGACAGGTGTGCTGCGCTTCCAAGCGCTTCATCGTCCACAACGCCCGCAAGGCGGAATTCACCGCCAAGCTGGTGGCGCGCCTCGGTCGGCTGGTCCAGGGCGACCCGCAGGACGAGGCGACCACCATCGGCTGTCTGATCAGCGAAAAGGCCGCCATCGCGGTCGAGGCGCAGGTCAATCACACCGTCACCCAAGGCGCCAAGATCGTGCTCGGCGGCAAGCGCCGCGGCGCCTTCTACGAGCCGACGGTGCTGACCGACGTCGGCGCCGACACCGACGTCGCCAAGGATCTGGAGATCTTCGGTCCGGTTGTCCCCATCATCGGCTTCGACTCCACGGAGGAGGCGGTGCGGATCGCCAATGGCTCGATCTTCGGCCTGTCGGGCTGCGTGTTCTCGGCCAACATCAACGAAGCGATGAAGGTCGCCAACGCGCTCGAGTGCGGCGGGGCGGTGATCAACGGCTGCAGCTTCTTCCGATCCTGCGAAATGCCCTTCGGCGGCTACAAGATGAGCGGCATCGGCAACGAAGGCATCATGTGCAGTCTGGAGGAAGTCACCCGTATCAAGACGATCGTGCTCAAGAATGTGCTCGCCTAAGCGGGCGGCGATCGCTTGAACGGCGGGCGGTCGAACTCGCCATGACGCGAGCGAGCGCCTCGCTCCGCAGACGGAGCGAAGGCCGCTCGAAGACCCGCACAACGAGCCGGCGGGCGGACCCACTTCCCGCTCGCCGGCCTCGCTCGCCGCGTCAAAGGATCTCTCCTACGAGACCCGCAGCTCTTCGTACGAGACCATGACGTGCTCGCGGTAAGCAGGGCGTTTGCCGAGCCGATCGTAATAGTTACGCAGGGCAGGGCGCTCGGCGCGCGGGATTGTGATGTCGAAATAGCGAAAGAGGATGTGGCCGAATTGGACGTCGGCCAGCGTAAAGGCGTCGCCGCAGAGGAAGGCGTGCGCGGCGAGTCGCCTCTCGGCGATGTCGAGAAACGGAGCGAGCGTCGTCAGCCCACGCTGCACGCCCGCTTCGTCGCGGTCCCGCGCCGCGACGCGCACGACGCGCCAGAAGACGCCGCCGGTGAAATTCATCACGACGTTGATCTTCGCCCATTCCGCCCATTTGTCGACATGCGCGCGCGCCGCAGCGTCGCGGGGCCAGAAGGAGTCGTCGCCGTAGCGCGCGGCGAGGTAGCGCAGGATCGCGCCGGTTTCCCACAGCGGCTCGCCATCGCCGTCGCGCAAGACCGGGATAAGCCCATTGGGGTTCATCGCGAGAAACTCGGGCGTGTCGGCGCCGCCGTATTTGTGGCCGACGTCGTGGCGGCGGAAGGGGAGCCCGAGCTCGCCGACGCACCACATCAGCGCCTGAACGTTCGACGACGTCTTACTGCCCCAGATGGTCAGCATGGCGTCTTCATCCTGGAACGGCGACGGCGCGCCGCTGCGGCGCCCGTTGTAGCCGCGCGCGACGAGCGCGGTCCAGCCGTCGCCGCCCGCCGCGTCGACCATCGTGCCGCGTTGGACGCGGCCGACGGCCGCGTCTACAAAGGCGACGGAAAGAGGCCGCCCATGCTCGACGTCGTTCCCGCCTTCTCGCGCCTCGGCGACGAGAACGCGTTCGCAGTGCTCGCCCGGGCGACCGAGCTACAGCGCCAGGGGTGCGACATCGTCAACCTCGGCATCGGCCAGCCGGATTTCAGAACTGCGCCGCATATCGTCGAAGCGGCGGTCAAGGCGTTGCGCGACGGCGAGCATGGCTACACGCCAGCGAACGGCATCGCGCCGCTGCGCGAGGCGGTGGCCGCCGACCTCCATCGTCGTTACAGCGTCGAAGTCTCGCCCGACCTGGTGCTGATCGTCCCCGGCGGCAAAGTGACGACGCATATGACGATCCTGATGTTCGGCGCGCCGGGCGTCGACATCCTCTATCCCGACCCTGGCTTCCCGATCTATCGCTCGATGATCGAATTCACCGGCGCGCGGCCCGTGCCGATCCCGATGCGCGAGGCGAACGACTTCGCCTTTTCGGCCGACGAGACGCTGGCGCTGATCACGCCGCAAACGCGCCTGATCATCCTCAATTCGCCGGCCAATCCGACCGGCGGCGTCACGCCGAGCGACGAGATCGACAAGCTGGCAGCGGGGCTGGCGCGCTTTCCCGACGTCGCCATCCTGTCCGACGAGATCTACGGGCAGATGACCTACGACAACCATCGCCACCAGACGCTGCTCGCCTATCCCGAGATCCGCGACCGGCTGATCCTGCTCGACGGCTGGTCGAAGACCTATGCGATGACCGGCTGGCGGCTCGGTTTTTCGGTCTGGCCGCAGCCGCTCTACGACGCCGCGCGCAAGTTGGCGGTCAATTCCTATTCCTGCGTCAATGCGGCGGCGCAATTCGCAGGACTGGCGGCGCTGACCGGGCCGCAGGACGCGGTTCACGCGATGGTGGCCGAATTCGACGCGCGCCGCCGCATCGTCGTCGACGGGCTCAACGCGCTGCCGGGCGTGCGCGCCGCGACGCCGAAGGGCGCCTTCTACGCCTTTCCCAACATCGCCGCGACGGGCTGGAAGGCGAAGGCGCTCGCCGCCGCACTGCTCGAGGAAGCGGGCGTGGCGACGATCGGCGGGCCCGATTTCGGCGTCCATGGCGAGGGCTACATCCGCGTCTCCTACGCCAATTCGCGCGCCAACATCCTCAGTGCCGTAGAGAGGATCGAGGCCTTCCTGCGCCGGCGCCCGCCGCCTCGGTGAGCCCCGGAGGATGTTCGATCCGTCCGCAGCCTCTTGGTCGCCATTCCGTAAGCAAGGCCTCCGCACCCGAAACGCGAACCGCGTCCATCGCGCGGGCCGTCCGCAACGAATCGAATCGTCGATGAAAGCGATCGCCTTCGCCGTTCTTGTCGCGCTGCTCGCGCTGCCGGCCTCGGGCGCGAGCGCGCCACCGACGCTGCGCAAGACGCCGAACCTCGCCAAGACCGCCGAGGCTTACCCGACGCTGGTCGGCGGGACGCCGGCGATCGCCAGGATCAATCGCGCCCTGCAAGCGGCCAACGCCAAGCAACGCGAGGACACGAAGGATTGCCGGCGCGACGCGCCGCAAGACGGCTATTGGTGGGAGCAAAGCGTCGACGCGCCGCTCATCGGCGCGCATTTTGTCAGCCTGTTGGCGCAGGGCAATCTGTCGTGCGGCGGCGCGCATCCCAATTTTATCGACAAGGCGCTCGTTTTCGATCTGCGCACGGGCGAGCCGGTCGACTGGCGCAAGCTGCTACCCGCGTCGTTGCTTGCCGAGCCGGGCCGGGCGTCGGGCGGCGCCGACCTGCCGACCGAAGCGATCGCCTCGCCTGCGCTGACGGCGCTGTTCGTCGACGAATCGGAAAAGGAGGGCGTCGGCGCCGATTGCAAAGAGGCGTTCGCCGAGCAGGAGATGAAATTCGCGTTCTGGCCCGACGCCAAAGCCAAAGGGCTGGCGATGCGCGCCGCCAACCTGCTGCATTGGGCCGAGGGGCCCTGCAGCGGGCCGGCGACGATTCCGATCGAGACGCTGAAGCGCCTCGGCTTCGACGCGCTGCTGATCGAGGACATCGCGACGGGCCGCTTTCAAGTCGCCGAGCCGTGATATGCAGCGTTGCCGCCGTCTCCGTCATGCCGCGGGAGCTGTCGACGGTTCCGACGCCCCGACCGCCGGGGGTCCGCCTCGGTAGGACAAGCGCTGTCCCGCCTAATTAAACCGAAAATTCACTCCCAAACGAATTGCATCGTCAGTGCTACGGATGCGAAAGCGATACGTCGTGTTGGCCAGGGTCACGTCCGACTGGCCAAAATCATCGTGCAAATACTCGCCTTTGATCGACCAATTATTCGTCACGGCGTATTCCAACCCGCCGCCGATGGTCCAGCCCCATTGCAAATCGGCGTTTGGGCTGATGAAGCTGCTGAAGGAAACGACCCGCGCCGTGGCGTTTGTCGCCGCCACGCCGCCGGTCGCGAAGACGAGCGCTCGATCGACGGCGAAGCCCAAACGCCCCCGCAGCGTCGAATTCATGTCGCCGCTGGCGATGATCGAGGTGTCGGAATGCCCCGGCGTGTTGTCGTACAGTGCGGAGCCATGGTGGTTGAAATAACCAACGTCGGCTTCCGCGCCGACGACGAACTGGCCCCATTGATAATTGTAGCCGACTTCCCCGCCGCCGGTGAAACTCGTCGGCGCGGTCGAAAATTCGTGGCCGAGGATATACCAGGGCGTTCCAAACGGGTCGCCGATGTCGGTGGCCGTCGACCGTGCCCATCCGTAACCCGCGTAGCCGCCGACATAGAAACCGGTCCAGGTGAAAGCCGATGGCGGCGGCGGAGGCGCCTTGTGCGTGGGGAGATCAAGATCGGCCGCGAAAGCGGACCCCGAGGCGACGATCGCCGCAATGCCGACCGCCCAAACTGAAAGTCTCATTTGTCCCCCGCCGCCTTGTGTCTTCGCCTAGTCTCGGCCTTGTCATGCCGTCACGAGATCGGTGCGCGCCGCGAAGATGAGAAATCTCCGCCAAAAACGCAGCACGCCCGCTAGAATTTATACGAAATTCTAGCGTTGATCGTGTTGATTTTCGTGTTTACCTTGAAATCATTGAAGTCATTATTGAATCCGCCTGTGCCGTTGTCGTAGCCGCGGAAGTGCGGATCGCCGAAATCGTAGTAGTCGTATTCGAGGCCGACCAACCAATTGTTCGTCATGGCGTATTCCAGCCCAGCGCCAAGCGTCAGCCCGGGCCGCAACTGGCTGTCGCTAAACTGAATATTGGCGATGGTGTCATTGCCGAGAATGTTCATCTGAGCGAAAGCGAGACCGCCTTTCCCGTACACGAGGAGACGATCCACGGCGTATCCGAGCTTGGCCGTCGCCGCGTACAGCGCGTGGACGTGCGTTGTGCCGAAGACTCTGTGCACGACGGGGTTCTCAACCGTTCCCATCATCCAGGCGGCCGAGCCGGAAAGCTCGGCGCCGAGCACGATGTGATCGAATTGTTTGTCGTATCCGACGTGTCCGCCCAGCACGCCGCCCTTGGGCTGCGTCGGGTATTGCTGACCGAGGAAATTGGCGAAGTCGCCGTCGTTTTGGTCGGTCCAGGTCGCCTGTCCCCAACCGTAGCCTCCGCTTACGCCGAGGTAAAAACCTGTCCAATCGTAGGTCGGCGCTGCAAAAGGCGCGACCGGCGGCGGCGCCTTGTGCGTGCGGAGATCAAGATCGGCCGCGAAAGCGGACCCCGAGGCGACGATCGCCGAAATGCCGACCGCCCAAATTGAAAGTCCCATTTGGCCCCCCGCCGCTTTCCGTCTTCGCCCAGTCTCGGGCTTGTCATGACGCCTCGAGACCGAAGCGCGCCATGAATCTGCCTGTCTTTTTGGGGTCCGTCTTGGCCGCGGCGGCGCTCCGGATTGTCCCCGGCGGCATTCGCCGGTTCGCGGCGCAACGCGACGCTCAGACTTGTCTCAGGCGGAATCCACGCTTGGCGGGCGCGGCGATCGATCCGCGTCGCTCGCTTTTGCGGATTTCCAACATATTGACAAGGCGTGGAAATCCGCGACAGTTCGAGCCCGAACGCCAGGATCGGCGTTGGTCGCGGCGGCGGCGGACAGACCGTAAATCACAGTCAGGCAGATTTCGATTTTCGACGCGGGCCCTCGAAGACATGTCCGATTCTCCCCATCACGTCGGCGCGTTTTCGACCGACACGCTCCCGGCGCGGGAGCGCTTTGAAACCTTCCGCGAGGAGGTCGCCCGGAAAATGATCCGGATCGACGTCGCTGAGTGGGGCGCGGCGCCGTTGCGCGCTCAACTGCGTTCGATGCGGCTCGGCGGCGTGAGTTTCCTGGAGGCGCATTGCTCGCCCGTGGTCTTGACCCGCAGCCGCGAAATGATCGGCGACGGCAACGACGATCTTGGCCTCTTCATCAGCGTCGCGTCCTCGTTTCACTGTGACTTTGTCGACCGGACGCTTAGGCAGGGAGAAGTCGCGCTCACTGACAATTCGCGGGCGGCGTCGATCGCCTGCTCCGGCGGCGGCGCGTTTTTCGCTTTGTCGATGCCGCGCAAGGCGTTGATGAGCCTGGCGCCGGACGCAGAGGATCGGCTCAAGCGGCCTGTCGTCGACGGCAATCGACCCGAATTGCGCCTGCTGCGCAATTACCTGGAAACCCTACTGACCAGTCCGGCGGTGAACGTCGCCACTTTGCAAGCGGCCGGCGCGCATGTGCTCGATCTCGTCGCGCTGGCTCTAGGGGCCGCCGGCGACGCGGGTCACGCCGCGTCGGCGGGTGGCCTGCGCGCGGCGCGCGCACTCGCGGCGCGCCAAAGCGTGTCGGCGCAACTGCGCAACCCAAAGCTGTCGCCGGCGGACATCGCCAAAGCGAACGGCGTCTCCGAACGGTACTTGCGACAATTGTTCGCGGAGATGGACACGAGTTTCTCGGACTTCCTCAACGCGCAACGGCTGGAACTGGCGCATCGCCTGCTGACCAGTCCGCTTCACCGCAACCGTCGCATCGCCGAAATCGCCTTCGAGGCGGGCTTCTCCGATCTATCGCATTTCAACCGTCGCTTCCGCGCTCGTTTCGACATGACGCCCTCGGCGGCGCGCGAGGAAGCGCGCGGACCAACGTTGAACAATGAGCGATAGAAGCCTAGGCGAATTCCGGCTTTGTCGTTATGGGGTAATCTTCGCCGTGGAACATGCCAACATGCGAAGTCTCCTCGCCGCCGCCATCCTTGCCGCTTCCGCCGTCGCCGCTGGGGCGGGCGAGATCCGTCCCTCGCAGCTCGCCTGCGACGCGAACAAGATCGGGGCGCGCGACCTCGCGGATTGTCTGCGCACGGCGGTCGACCGCGCCGACAAGAACCTCGCGGCGGAGGTCGACGCCGCGCTGAAGAGCGTCGACGCGCGCGCCGGCGTGCTCAACGCGCAGAAGTCGCGTTGGAAGCGCTCGCTCAACGAGGCCGAAGATCAATGGGTGAACTGGCGCGACGTCGAGTGTCAGGACGTGGCGCCGTTCGAGGCCGGCATGAACGCCAAGGGCGGCGATCCGCGGCTTTCCTGCATCATCGACCGCGACGCCGAGCGCGTCGCCGACCTCAAGGCGCGTTACCCGTAGGCGGCGGAAACGCGCGTCGGCGTTACAAAGCCTCACTGGATCGAGGACATTTGCTTGACCGGATGTTCGCTGTTTGTTCTAACAGGCCGTTGTGATGAGAAAGACGGCTGGCGTTCGTGCAACTGCATCCGAATTTGCGATTCTTTCGCCTTGCTGACGGCGGGGTGACCTGCGGGCCCGATGGCCTCTTCGTTGGCGGCGCGCCGATGTTGCGCCGCGCGCAGTCGAATGACGGCGGCGGCTGGACGCCCCGATCTGTTGCGGAGCGCGACGAGGCGCTCGGCGAGGTTTATGGCCTGCCAATTGACAGCGCGGCGAAGCAAGGCCGACTGGCGGCTGTTGCGCGAGCGCTGGATCGCGGCGATCTCGCGCTCGCCTCGATGGGCGCCGTTCTGCTGCGCTTTCCCGATCCGCCGGCGCTGAGCAAGGACGCGCCGCCGCGCGGTTCGGCGGAACTCGCCGCGCAACTGGCCGCCGAAGGGCTGCTGAAGGCCGATTGGGATTCGAGCAAGCATCCACGCCTCGGCGGGCCGCCCAATCCAGGTTGGTTCGCAGCGACAGATGCACCCTCTCCGCCGGCGACGCGCGATCGCGAGGCGGTTGGCCCCGAGGCAGTCGGCGACGCTCGTGCGGCAGGCGCCGAGGCGCCGACGGACGCCGAGACGGCGGAGTCCGAGGCGCCGGAAGACGCCGCCGGCGATGCGCAAACCGGGTTCTGGACTTGGCGACGGGTGTTGACTGCGGTGCGCGACGCGCTCAAGAGCGCCGGCGAAGACGCGGTCAAGACTGGGCGGTTCGTGCTATGGGGCGATTTGGCGTTGAAGCTCGCGATCGAAGTGGCGATCGAGACACTCTCGTCGACTCCTGCCAGCCCTGACGAGCAGCGGACGATCGACCAGACGGATGCGAGTTTTGATCCGCCCAAGACGCTCGACGAGTTGCGCCACCGACCGACTCGCTTTCGTCTTGGTTACGAACGGCACCACATTGTCGAACAGAATCCAGCCAACCTCGCCAAGTCGCCGCTCGCGGCGATCGCCGAGAAATTCGGGCGCGCCGCGCTCGAGGATCCCAGGAACATCGTCTGGATTCCGAGGACGAAGCACGAGCTGATCACAGGGTACTTCAACGGCAAGGATCAAGACGACCCGGCAGGCAGGATTCGGCGGCGCGTCGTTGGCGAAATGGATTTCGAGGATCAATTCCAGGCGGGTTTGGGCGCCATGCGCCTGTTCGGAGTGCTGCAATGAACGCGGATGGCTACGACGGAGTCGAAACAGCGAAGCTGATCGAAATGTTCGTCGAGGCGGCCAAGTCGACGCCGACCATCTATTCCGAATGGCCGGAAGCCTTGCGGTCGGGTCCCTCTGAAAAAGTCAGGGCTTCGCCGGAGCGAACCGCAAAGATCGCAAAGATGCGACCAATTGCGGCGGCGATCGTCGCCCGCAAGCCAGTCGCTGAAGTGCGGCGTCTGTTCGAAGCCGACAACCCGGATGTTCGCGCCTGGGCGACGGGCATGCTCGCGGCGGTCGACGGCGAATGGGCGACTGCTTCCTTGTCAGGGCTGATGGCTAGCCTGAAAACCCGCCAGGTTCTCGCTCAGCGCGCGCTCGCGCGAGAGAAGCCGCCATTCGGCCCGCCGATCGAGACCTTGTCGGACGACGAGCTCGTCGCGCGGTTCGAACAGCTCGGCGAGCGCGAGGATGCGACGCAGTTCCTCGACTGCATCGGCGACTCGAAGGACATGGACATCCGCAACGAGATCGTCGGTCAGACGCTCGACGCGATGCGGGCGCTCAAAGCGCGCGGCCTGCTGGAGCGGCTGCTGCCGCTGCTCGACAGCGACAAGGTCGCTGTGCGCTTCGAGGCCGCGCTGGCTTGTATGCGCATCGCGCCGGAAAAGGCGACCGCCGTGCTGGAGAGGATTGTCGCTAGCCAGAATCCCGACTATCTCGGAGAGGCCGGGAGCGCTCTCAATCGCTGGCGCGCGAACAATCGCGTCGTCTACGGGATGTGAGCCGTCCCGCCGCCGTGGCCGGCCACTGGCGCATCCGACGCTGCGGCGGGGCGGGGCGCGCGCGGCGCTCTGTGCGCCGGCGGCTTGCGGCGCGGATTTTCGATGATGGCGGCGAGCCGGCGCTCGAAGGCGGACGGCCGCTCGGCGAACAGGCGCGCGTAAAGCTGCGCGGCGCGTCGCGCCAACGGTCGGCGTCGCTTGGCGATCAGCACGGCGACGGCGACCTTCTGCTCCGGCGTCAGCTCGGGGCGCGCGGCGGCGAATTCGGCGAGCACGGAGAGATCGTTGTGATCGCCGAGCGCCGTGCGCAGCCGCTGCAGCTCGCGCGTCGCCGCGCGGATCATCGCCGGCCAGGCCGGCTCGAACACGGCTAGCTGATACACGAGGTCGACGACCCGGACTCTCAAGGCGTGCAATTCGCCCGGCGACCCGCCCGGCAAAGCGGCGTCGCCGCGCCGGCGCGCCGAGCGATAGGTTCGTCTGAGCGCGGCGATCAGCGGCGTCGCGCCCGCCGCCTCGACGTCCCACGCCTCGACCGAGTCGGCCAGCGCGCGCAGCTCGGCGGCGAGGCCGCTGACGTCGATGTCGTGATGGGCGCGCCGCTCCGCTTCGCGTTGCTCGGCGATCGCGGCGATCAGCGCGTCGCGGGATTCGGGCGGCAGATCGAGCGAGGCGATCACGCCGGGCAGGATGTCGAGATCGCGCGCCCGGCCGACCTTGCGCCGCGCCGCGTTGATCGCCGCCAGCGTCGCCTCGGCCGGCGCCGCAATGAGATCGGTGAACAGCCGGGCGAGGCCGGCCGCGCCTTTCAGAGTCTTGCGCACGTCGTGGACGCGCGTCGCTTCGTCCTCGCCGGCGCGCGGGAACTGGCGCGAAGCGAGTCTCAGCGCGCGCGCCAGCGCGGCGCGGCAGTGCGGCGGCCAGCCCGGTTTTCGGCTGGCGGTCATGACGACGCGGCCGCGCGCGCCCGCGCGCGCAAGGCGAACTTTTGCACCTTGCCGGTCGAGGTCCTCGGGATCTCGGCGAACACGACGTGGCGCGGGCATTTGTAATGGGCGAGCCGCGTGCGGCACCAGGCGATCAGCTCGTCCTCGGTGGCGCTGTGGCCGGGCTTCAGCTCGACGAAGGCGCAGGGCGTCTCGCCCCATTTGTCGTCCGGCGCCGCCACCACCGCGGCAAGCTGGACGCTCGGATGCTGGAACAAGGCGTCCTCGACTTCGATCGACGAGATGTTCTCGCCGCCGGAGATGATGATGTCCTTGGAGCGGTCTTTGAGCTGGATGTAGCCGTCGGGATGCTTGACGCCGAGGTCGCCGGAATGAAACCAGCCGCCGGCGAACGCCCTGTCGCTCGACGCCTTGTTCTTGAGGTAGCCCTTCATCACCACGTTGCCGCGGAACATCACCTCGCCCATCTTCTCGCCGTCGGCGGGGACGCTCCGCATCGTCTCGGGATCGATGACGTCGAGCGCCTCGAGCGCGTGGTAGCGCACGCCCTGGCGCGATTTCAGCGCCGCCTGGGCGGTCGCGTCAAGCGCATTCCACTCGTCCTTCCAGTCGTTGACCACCGCCGGGCCGTAGGTCTCGGTGAGACCGTAGAGATGCGTGACCTCGAAGCCGGCTTCGCGCATCGCCGCCAGCACGGCGGCGGGCGGCGGCGCGGCGGCGGTGAAGAAGCGCACCAGATGCGGCAGCGGCCGCTTCTCTTCCGGGCGGCCGTTGAGCAGCACCGACATGACGATCGGCGCGCCGCAGAGGTGGGTGACGCGGTGCTCGGCGATGAGGTCGTACATCGCCTTGGCGCGCACTTGGCGCAGGCAGACGTGGACGCCCGCCTTGACGCTGATCGACCACGGGAAGCACCAGCCGTTGCAATGGAACATCGGCAGCGTCCACAGATAGACCGGGTGGCGGCCCATGTCGGCGGTGACGACGTTGCCGACCGCGAGCAGGTTGGCGCCGCGGTGGTGATAGACGACCCCCTTGGGGTCGCCGGTGGTGCCCGAGGTGTAGTTGAGCGAGATCGCGTCCCATTCGTCGCACGGCCTGACCCATTCGTAGTCTGGGTCGCCCTCGACGACGAGCGCCTCGTAGTCGAGCGCGCCGAGCGCCGCGCCGTCGCCGTCGTATTCGGGATCGTCGTAGTCGACGATCAGCGGCTTGACCTTGCAAAGCTTCAGCGCGGCCGCGGCCACTGCCGAGAACTCGCGGTCGACGAAGAGCGCTTTGGCCTCGCCGTGATCGAGCATGAAGGCGATCGCCGCCGCGTCGAGGCGGGTGTTGAGGGTGTTGAGCACCGCCCCGCACATCGGCGCGCCGTAATGGCATTCGAGCATCGCCGGCGTGTTGGCGAGCATAACGGCGACCGTGTCGCCGCGCTGGAAGCCGCGCCTGGCGAGCGCCGAGGCGAGCCGGCGCGAGCGGGTGTAGAATTCGTGATAATTGCGCCGCAGCGGACCGTGCACGATCGCCAATCGGTCGGGGAAGACTTGGGCCGCGCGCTCGAGCAGCGTCAGCGGCGTCAACGGCTGGAAATTGGCGGGGTTGCGATCGAGGTCCAGGTCGTAAGGCGAAGTCGTCATGCCGGCTCTCCCCTCGGGGTCCGCCATCATAACCCGCCGGCGCGCGGATGCGAGGGGGCGGACGCGTCCGCGCGCCGGATCCCTCGGACTTGACCTATTTGTCTCCGACGAGCGGGTGCAGGAGATCCCAGGTCGGGCCGAGGTTTTCGTAGCCGGAGAGGAGCGCATCGTCCGACTTCGCCTTGTCGATGGAATCCGGGTCGCTCTTGGCGATGGTCCAGGCGGAGAGACGCTCGACATAAGCGGCGAACGCGTCCTGCTCGTTCTGCTCGATCGCCTTGACCCGCCAATCGGCGTCGAGAAAGGTCTGGCTCGTCTTGCGGATCGTTTCGTCCTTGGCGGCGAGCGAGGCGAGCGCCCAGTAGGCGGCGGAGAGCGTCATGACGCGCGAGAACGCCGAAAGATCGCGCCTGCACTGATACTTGCCGCAGACGACGCGCGCCAACCGCTGGTAGCCGCCACGCCGATCGTTCTCGCCGAAGCGCGCTTGCATCAGGGCGACGCGGACGGCGTCGCGGATCTGGTCGTCCTTCGCGGCGGAGAAATTGCCGAGAATCGCCTTGATGTAGGCCGGATCGCCGGTCGCCATGAAAGCGCCGATCAACAGGTCGTTGTCGGCGACGGCGGATCTCGGCTTGATCTCGTCGAGCCGCGGCGGCAACTCGCGTTCGAGCCCGGCCAGCGCCGCTTGCAGATTCTCGGTTCGGGCGAAGCTGCGCGCCGCTTCGTCCCGGCCGGCGCGATTGAGCGCCATGAGGATTGTCGTCTTCATCGCCGGCGGTCCGACCGCGGCGACAATCTTCGCTTCCAACGTCGGCGTCGACTTGATCACCCCGGCGAGGAAGCCGACCATCGCGGCGTTGATCTCCGGCTTGACCGACGTGGCGTCGCGCAGGGCGGCGAGCGTCTCGCTGAGGCAGGCCTCGCTCTTGTCGCGATAAAAGGTCAAGGCGCAATCGTCGGGAGGGGTCTGCGCCACGGCCGCCGATGCGCAAAGCGCGGCGGCGAGGGCGATTCCTAGAATAAGCCGCTTCATGAGCCTGCCTCCGCTCGATCGACGCTAGCGCCGTCGCCTGGGATGAACTTTCCTCCGCGGCTGGCAAACAAACGCGACGAAAATTGTCGCGCCTCAGGCGCGGAAGGCGAACCAGCGGAAGCCGACGAAGGTCACGACCATCGCCACGCCGCTGCCGGCGGCGACGAACAGCGGCAGAATTCCCGGCGTGACGACGAAGCCAATGAGCGGCCAGAGGACGACGCACAGCGAATAGACGGCGTAATTGACCGCCAGTCCGGCTGTCGCCACCAGGCAATAGCGCAGGAAGGCGCGAACCAGCGGCGCCTTGGCGTGGCGGAAGGTGATCGCGCGGTTGAGGGCGAAATTGACCACAGTCGCGATGAGGAAGCCCGGCGGGCGGGCGATCTCGGGCGACAGGCCGAGATATTTGGCGCCGAGATAGGTGACGCTGGCGTCGACGACATAGCCGACCAGGCCGATCACGGCGAAAGAAGGGATCTGCCGACTGATGCGGCTTCCCGCCTCGATCGCGTCGTCGCCGCCTGCGCTCATCCGCCATTCCCCTCAAACCTGCGACGCACCATGCTGCGTCGGCGGTTAAATTCGCGCTACCCCCACAACCCCCAGGCGCCGTCCCAGATCAGCTTGACGCCGACTATGAAGGTCAGCGCCAGCACCGCAACATAGAACCGCTCGGCCGACACGCGCCGCACCAGCCAGACGCCGGCGAAGGTCGACACGATCGCCACCGGCAGCAGCGAAGCGGACTCCGAGAGATTGTCGCGGCTGAACTGTCCGAGCGCGAAATAGGGTCCCACCTTCAGCAGGTTGACGATGGCGAAGAGCATCGCCGAGGTGCCGGCGAAGATACGCGGCGTCAGCTTCTGCGGCAGCATGTAGACCATCGTCGGCGGCGCGCCGGTGTGGCTGATGAAGCTGGTGAAGCCGGCGATCGTGCCCCAGAACAGGCCGGGCGCGACCGTCGCCCGAGTTGGCGCGCCTGACGCGAGGCGGTCGCGTAGCAGCATGAAGACGACGAAGCCGACCGAGATCAGCCCGACCGCGAGCCTCACCGCCTGTTCGTCGACCCGCGACGCCAACAGCCAGCCCGCCGCGACGCCGAGCGCCCCGGCCGGCGCGAGGATCGCGAGGTTGCGCAGGTCGAAATCCTTGCGAAAGGCCCAGACGCTGACCCAGTCCTGGACGATCAGGATCGGCAGTACGATCGCCGCCGCCTTGACCGGAGAGATCGCCAGCGCGAACAGCGGCATGGCGAGCGAGCTCAAGCCGGAGAATCCGCCTTTCGACAGGCCGAGCAGGATCACCGCCGGAATCGCCGCGAAATAGAACGCCGGATTGCCGGGAAAAACAGAAAGCATCAATCGCTCGTCGTACGCCTAAATGTTAGCGCGACGCGGATTGCGCTCGCCCGGCGGGCACGTCAAGGTCCTGACCGAAAACGACGATCGCCGCCGGTGCGGCGAGCGGGAGCGAGACGATGGGCAGCCGCTACGGCGAAGTCTACGCGCAGTGGCGCGCCGATCCGCTTGGGTTCTGGGCCAAGGCGGCCGAGGCGATCGACTGGATCCGCGCGCCGAAGACGATCTTCGACGCTGAAGCCGGCGTCTATGGCCGCTGGTTCCCCGACGCAACGTTGAACGCCTGCTTCAACGCCGTCGACCGCCATGTCGCCGGCGGCCGCGGCGACCAGGCGGCGATCTACTACGACAGCCCGGTCACCCATTCGAAGCGGCGCATCACTTATCGTGAGCTGCAGGACGAAGTCGCGACGCTCGCCGCGGCGCTGGTCGACCTCGGCGTCGGCAAAGGCGACCGCGTCATTGTCTACATGCCGATGATCCCCGAGGCTTTGTTCGCCATGCTCGCCTGCGCGCGCATCGGCGCCGTGCATTCGGTGGTGTTCGGCGGTTTCGCCGCCAAGGAGCTCGCGACCCGCATCGACGACGCCGAGCCCAAGTTGGTGCTGACGGCGAGCTGCGGCGTCGAGCCGGGCCGCTTGGTCGAATACAAGCCGCTGCTCGATCTGGCGATCGGCCTCGCCAGGCACAAGCCGCAGGCCTGCGTCGTCTTCCAACGGCCGCAGCTCGAAGGCAAGATGTTCGCCGATCGCGATCACAACTGGGTCGCGCTGGTCGCGGCGACGCGCGCGGCGGGAAAAACCGCGGCCTGCGTCGAACTCGCCGCCACCGACCCGCTCTACATCCTCTACACCTCCGGCACGACCGGAACGCCCAAGGGCGTCGTGCGCGACACGGGCGGCTATTGCGTCGCATTGAAATGGACGATGTCGGCGATCTACGACGTCAAACCCGGCGAGACCTATTGGGCGGCCTCCGACATCGGCTGGGTCGTCGGCCATTCCTACATCGTCTACGCGCCGCTGCTGCACGGCTGCGCGACGATCCTCTACGAGGGCAAGCCGATCGGCACGCCCGACGCCGGCGCGTTCTGGCGCGTCGTCGAGGAGTACAAGGTTTCAGCCTTCTTCACCGCGCCGACCGCGCTGCGCGCTGTGCGCAAGGAGGACCCGCACGCGACGCTGTTGCAGAACTATTCGATCGCCTCGCTGCGCACGCTGTTCCTCGCCGGCGAGCGCGCCGATCCCGACACCGTCGCCTGGGCCGAGGACGTCCTCAAAGTGCCGGTCGTCGACCACTGGTGGCAGACCGAAACCGGCTGGGCGATCGCCGCCAATCCGGTCGGCCTCGGCCTGCTGCCGATCAAGCGTGGTTCGCCGACCGTGCCGATGCCGGGCTACGCGGTCGAGATTGTCGACGAGGGCTGCCATCCCGTGCCGGCCGGGACGATGGGCTCGATCGTCATCAAGCTGCCGCTGCCGCCCGGCTGCCTGCCGACGCTCTATCGCAACGACGAGCGCATGCGCGAGAGCTACCTCAAGGACTTCCCCGGCTACTACAAGACCTCCGACGCCGGCCTTAGGGACGAGGACGGCTATCTCACCATCCTCGGCCGCACCGACGACATCATCAACGTCGCCGGCCACCGTCTGTCGACCGGCGGCATGGAGGAAGTCGTCGCCTCGCATCCGGCGGTCGCCGAATGCGCGGTGCTCGGCGTCAAGGACGAGATCAAGGGCGAACAGCCGTGCGGCTTCGTCGTGCTGAAGTCCGGCGTCGACCGCCCGCACGCCGAGATCGAGCGCGAAGTCGTCGCGCTGGTGCGCGAGAAGATTGGCCCCGTCGCCGCGTTCAAGCTGGCGCTGGTCGTCCAGCGCCTGCCCAAGACCCGCTCAGGCAAGATCCTGCGCGGCACGATGAAGAAGATCGCCGACCATGATCCCTGGGCGATGCCGGCGACGATCGAAGACCCCGCGACGCTGGACGAGATCACGGCGGCGCTGAGGGCGCGGGGGTTCTAGAGAGACGATCCCGTCTTTCCGTGCCTGAGATGGCGCCGCCATCGGGCGTCGGAACGCGCGCGTGGCGAACGACGGGCATTGGCGCCGGGGTCAAACGCCGCGCCGCTTCCCGTCTATTGCACGACTTCGAGTCTGACGTGCGCGACGCCCGCTTGGCGCATGCCGAGCACGTCGGCGGCGACGGTTGAAAGGTCTATGATTCGACCTGTCGACGCGTACGGTCCTCGATCGACGATCGTCACGACGACGTTTCGGCCATTGTCGAGATTGAAGACTCGCACGCGCGTTCCAAACGGCAGCGTGCGATGCGCGGCGATCAAGCCGCCATGACTAGGATTGTGATAATAGGCCGCGATGCCGAATTGATCCGCCGACGCGTCGGAAATCATGAAGGTCGCGCCCAACGCCGCTAGGATGAATGGCTTCAATGGCCTCTCCTCGCGCGTGACCTCCCACATGCGGCGCCGTTTTCAGGCTTGGGGCGTGCGTCATCGCGAGGCGGATTGAGACGCCATCAGTCGACGTCGACAAGAATCGGAATCTACTCAGCGGCGGTCCTGGCCGATCGAAGCCCGCCTCGAGCCGTCCGTTTCGCTCGCCGGGCTTCTCGGCCGCCGGCGCCGACAGGCGCAGCCGCGGCGATCCAATCGGCTGGCGAAGCCTTACGGCGCGCGGGCCGCTTGAACCAGACGGGCCTTGATCTGGTCCGCCGGCAAAATCAGATGGCCGTCGCCATCGACAATCCAGACGAACGCGGCTCCGCCGCTCAACTCGAACTCAGCCTCCTTGAGCGCCTCGTCGATCGTCGCGCGGGAAGCCTTCACCATCGGAATGCCCACGTCAGTCGCCGCATGAACAAAGTAGATCTTCGACATTTTGGCACTCCAACGTCGTGCGGTCGGCAGGGACTGGTTCGACCGCGCGAATCGCCAAACGAGGGAGCGTCCTTACGACATCGTCCCGCGGTCTTTCGGCAGCCTCATCGTTTCAATCTGCTCGCGGCGCTCGCCAACTTTGTGTGACGATCGATGCAGAACCGCGAGCAGCTTTTGCGCCGTCAACCAAGGCGAGACTTGGGCTAGATGAGCGGCGCCAATTTCCGGCGAATATCAGCAGTTGGTCTTGGTGTGGGTTTCGCTGTCGCCGTTCCCGTCTGTCCTGGTGACGGACTTCGTCGAGCAACCGTCGGCGGCTTGCGGATCAGGAGCATCGATAACGCGGTGCTCGACCACAACGGGCGGGTTGTCGTCGTGACCGATTATGCAGGCGCCGAGCGGGCCGATATGCGCGCCGATCGCGCAATCGACATGTTGAACATAGGGCGCTGCATAGTGCGTCGCCGGGAGCATTGTGGCTTGGGTGGCGCCTACCGAGGCCAACATGGCGCCCGCGCCGACGAGGGCGGCGGCGAAGCCGCCGATCAACTGACGTGAAGACATAATGATACCTTCCGAGCGCGCATCAATGACGGAGGGGGGAAGCGTCGATGATGCGCGCGGACTCCGCGCCAAGCGAGATCGGAAGTGAAGCGTCGGAAATCACCCACGAGCGATTGCGACATTGCTTGGCTGCGGAAGCACAATGCGTAGAGCATGCAGATGTCGAGACCGCCCATCGGAGCGACGCGGGGAACGGCCGCTGTCAACTCGGCAGCCGAGCGGACCCGTCGCCTCGACATCAGCTAAAGAGGACGTGAAGCGGCGTGGGGCCTGACTGCCGATCGACGCGGTCCATTATCGAAGCCATTGCGCTGGGCAGGGTGAATTCGCATTGCCGATCCATAGGCGGGTCAAGGCGGCGAGGTCTTGTTCGCCTTCGCTGGCAAACGCGGCCAACCGTCGTCATCGTCGTCGGGAACGTCGAGATGGCCGTCGGCGGCGTTCTTGTCCCAGGTTGGATTCCCCAGCGTCGAATCGAACGGCATGTCGTTGCGGGCTTTCGCCTCGGCGATCTTGGCCTTCAATTCCTTTGACGCCCAGTTCAGTTCCGCCAGCGGCGTCTCGTCTTCGACGGGCGGTTCCTTCTTGGCGGGCTCGTTCTGATCATTCGACATGTTGCTCGCTCCTCGGATGCGGATGTTCGTCGTTCTCAACGCCCCCACATCGCGGAGCCGGAGGTTGACCGTAACGCGGCGGCCACTCAGGCGCTCCGACGCGACTTCAAGCCCGCGCCCATCCGGCTATTTCTTCTCGATAGAAAGGCCGTTCTTCCCGACGTCAATGACAATGCGGTCGGTCTTTTGTCGTTCGCTGTACAATTGATAACCTATCGCCACTCCGGCGACGATGAGGGCGCCGATAATGAGGTAGAGAGCGCTGCGGTTCATAGTTTCATCGCCCTTGTCCCACGTCTCACTCCGTCGATCAAAGCCGTCGCCGCTCTTGCTCGCGCCGCTATTTCATTCTGCGGCCGAGGAAGAAGCCCTTGTTCGTCGTGTTCTGTTTGATGTTGGCGGAGGCGCCCTGTTCGGAAGCATTCAGATCGCCAGCGCGTTTCTCGTGCGTCGTGTCGCTGCCGACCTCGTGATGGTCGCCAGGGCCCTTATTGCTGCGGTTGGCGACCGGCGCCTGCGGCATGTGCTTGGACATGGAGATCCTCCTATGAATTCGGCGTTCTTAAACCTGCGGCGAGCGCTCGCCGGGCTACACGCGTCGCCGGACAAAGAGCGTAGTGCGCTACTTCGCCTTTTCAATGTCGCGAATGGCGTCCTTCAATCCGCCGACTGCGTTCTGGACTCTGCCGACCTTCTGCTTGGCTTGGCCCTCGGCGACCGTTTTCTGGTCGCCGATGAGTTTGCCGACGGCTTCCTTGATGTTTCCGCCAGCGGTCTTCGCGGTGCCGTCTATACGGTCTTTGTCCATGTCAGAATTCCGTTGAATCGAGTGGCTCGGAGCAGTGAAGGCCGGGGCGGTCCCCATCGAGGCGCCAGAAGCTAAGGGTAGCCGTGTCGTCGCTAAGCGACAGCCTCGGAAATCACTCACACCCGCGTCGCGGCGCAAAGGAGCCATTTTTCGCTCGTCACCGATGCCGACCAGCGTGGTCGGTAGGTATTTTCCGACGCTGTTCCGCCGGCGCGACCGCAGGCATGATCCAACGCGTGGACCTCAGCATCGAAGGGATGACGAACGTGGGCCTAATTCTGTTTTTGATTCTCCTTGTCCTCGTGTTCGGCGGCGGCGGGTTCTACATGGGGCCGCCATTCCATCTGTTCGGTGGCGGACTCGGCTTGTTGCTGGTGATCGTGATCATCGTTCTCCTGGTTCGCGGATAACGGCGATTTAGCTGGAGAAATGAGGAATGTCGGCAAAACCTGAGACCTACTTCCTGACCTCGGCGACGAGGCGGTCAGCGACCGGGAGCGAGTTCGGTTATCCGGCAGTCGAGGCCGCGCTTCGCGCAGCCGACGTCATCATGGCGAAGGACGCGGAGTTGATCTGGATCGAGGATCGCGAGGGCAATTTGATCCTGCCAGCGGATCAGGTGAGAATTCGGGTGTCTTCGTTGCGGTCCGCGGCGCGCGCTCGTTAACCGCGCCGGTTGGGCGACATTCCAGCCGTCGCGATGCGCGATCGTCGCGATTTCCGCCGCCTCGAACGGCCAGTAGGTATTTTCCGACGCTGGCGACGCTCTAACGCGCGCGCTAAGCTTATAAGATAATCGAACGGGGAGCGTGAGGCCGCCGTGATTTCGCTCGCAATCGGAATTCTCATTACAGTCGTCCTCGGAGCTATTCTGTTCTGGGTCATCGACAGATTCTGCCCCGACGCGCGGCTCGCGAAGCTTCTCAAACTCCTCGTCGTATTGGTTTGTCTGGCGTCGATCGTGAGCCGCCTGCTTCCCATGCTCGGCTATCCATCGGTCTTGTGATCGTGGCCGCCGTTGCAAACACGTCGCGGCGGAAGCATTGGTCGTCGGGACGTCTTCGTTGCGAACGTGCTCAATGCGGTCGGACGCTGACGCCGTCCGATCTCCATCAACGATTTCCGCAAACTCGCCGCAACGGCTCGAAGTTTTGGCGCCTAACGATCTCAGGGAAGGACGAGGAACATGGCCAATGACAAGATGAAAACGCAAATGTCGAGCAAGGGCGGCTTCATCGCCGCGCTCGACCAGAGCGGCGGATCGACCCCCGGCGCCCTGCGCCTCTACGGCGTTGCCGACAGCGAATACAGCGGCGACGCCGAGATGTTCAAGCTGGTGCATGAAATGCGCGTGCGCATCATGACCTCGCCGGCCTTCAGCGGCGACAAGGTCATCGCCGCGATCCTGTTCGAGCGCACAATGGATGGACTGGCGCAGGGCAAGCCGGTCCCAACGTTCCTGTGGCAGGAGCGCAGCGTCGTTCCTTTCCTGAAGGTCGATAAAGGGCTCGAGACGGAAACAGACGGCGTCCGTCTGATGAAGCCGATGCCGGACCTCGATCCGCTGCTCGCCCGGGCGGTGAAGCTCGGCGTCTACGGAACGAAGATGCGCTCTGTCATCAATCTGGCCTCGAAGGCGGGCATCGCCGCGATTGCGAGACAGCAGTTCGCGATCGGCGAACAGATCGCCAAACACGGCCTCATGCCGATCCTCGAGCCGGAGATCTCGATCAAGAGCCCGGAGAAGGCCGGCGCGGAGACGATCCTGCTCGCCGAGCTGACCAAAGGACTCGACGCCTTGCCGGCCGACCGGCAGGTGATGTTCAAGCTGACGCTTCCCGAGACGCCGGATTTCTATGCGCCGCTCATTAGGGACAAGCGCGTCGCGCGCGTCGTCGCGCTGTCCGGCGGCTACACGCGGGCCGAGGCGTGCAAGCGCCTTGCCGCCAATCACGGCATGATCGCGAGCTTCTCGCGCGCGCTGGCGCAGGACCTCAGGCGCTCGATGAGCGACGTGGAATTCAACGCAGCGCTGGCCGGCGCCATCGACGAAATCTACCGCGCCTCGGTCGTGAAGGTCTGACGCGGAATCGCGGAGCGAAGCGAGAGCGATCGAATACGGCGTCGCGCTCGAAGAGATCGCCGCGGCGCTGAGGTCGATGGCGCCTTCCGCAGAGTCGCTGTCCAGCGGGATGATGGGTGACAATTTAGACGGGGATGATGGGTGACACATTTTCAGGTTTCTGAGGGTTGTTGCGCCGCCTGCGCGTCCTGAAGGACGCGCAGGCGGCGCAAGCGATTTGTTTTGGCGTCGATGACGCCGAGCGGCAGGGCGT
>JBEKVR010000056.1:0-25840 GCA_049513815.1 Roseiarcus sp.
TGCGAAGAAGTTCGGTCAGGGCTCCTGGATGGGACTTGGCTTTCCCTTCGAAGACACACCGGCCCGATTCGTCGACAACGCAAACCGAGGTCTCCTTTTGCGAGACGTCCAATCCGACATATCGTTTCACGATGCCCTCCGACGAACGGGATTGCCTGAGGACCGAGCGTACCGAGCGCCACGCCCGCCCCGCAATTACGTCATCGTGTGGGGTCCGGATGCCGATCGGCGTCGTACCGCTTCACGAAGATCGAGAGCACCGTTCGCTATCTGGGCGTTGATATAGAGGACGCCCTCGCACTCTCTGAAGGTACGAAGGTGTAACATCTGATGGCTCCTCGACCTCAGCGTCGAGGAGCCTTCCGCCGCGATCGGTTCGGCTAGGTTGCGCCCACTACGGTCGTTCAGCCGACAGTCGCAACGCCTCCGAAGCGGACGTTGGGGCGATCGGTTCGCTCGGCTTCCGTCGATCGTAAAGCGACATTCGCCACAGAATCTCTGAACCCCCGACGGCTCGATATTTCAATGCCTACGGCGTGTTCAGAATGTCTTGATTCTTGCCGGACTGCGCGACGAGGTGCCCGCGCTGCGCCCGCCGCTGTCGGGTGGCAGCCAGAGCGAAGTGGAAAGGGCAGCAGTCCACAAGGTCGACGGCTTCGACGCCGACAAAGCCAGCCTCTTTCAACCACTCCCGGCATTGCTCAGGCGTGGGGCGGATGTCGAGGGACGGCCCGCGAGGCGTGGGGATATCGCTGCGCCAATGGATGACGGAAAGCGCTCCGCCGGGCTTGAGGACCCGGCGCGCCTCCTGCAACAGCGGGACCGGATGCTCCAAATGCAGCAGATTGTAGATCATCGCATGCGACTGCGAGCCGGCGGGGAGACCCGTTCCCTCGGCCACGAAGTCGCGCGCTTCCGCTCTCACGTTCAGGATTGTCTGGTCAGCGGCCTTCTGCCGGACAAGGGCCGCCATTTCCGGATCGATATCGAGCGCCGTCACAACACCGGTCGTCCGACGCGCGGCTGGAAGCGTGAAAGTTCCATAGCCGCAGCCGAACTCCACGACATCGCCCTCGATGCGCCCGCCGCCGAAAAGTCGATCGATCGCCGCTTCGACGGAGAAGAATGTCGACCAGAAGGCCTCGTCAGGCATGCCACTGTCGCGTACCTTCATCGTGCAACTCGCGCGGTCAAAATACCGGCACCTTGTCGGCGGCGCTCGTCTCGTGCGCCAGCGCATCCATCGTGCTGCGTTCGGCGCCTTCCATCATCTGCTCGGCCGGCAGGCCGCGCGTATCCATGCAGGTTCCGCACAGCTGTCCTTCGACACCGTACGGAGATTGGCAGGTTTTGGGACAGCGCCAACCTCCCCAATTCTATCGACGGAAAGGAACAGCGATATGCCGTCATTTGTCGCCTGCGTGGCGCCATGGTACCCCTGAACACGCTTCGCCGATGTTCTTAGAGGCGCACGCGCAAAAAGAAAGTTTTGGGAGGAATGTCCGATGGTGACGATGTTCGTGAGACACACGGTCTCGGACTATAAGACTTGGCGCAGAATCTACGACGATTTCGCCCCGATTCAGAAGGCGAAGGGCGTAGAAGCCCAAGCCGTATACCAAGCGGCCGACAACCCCAACGACATTACCGTGACGCACAATTTCGCCACGCGAGAGGCCGCGCAAGCCTTCGTCAAAAGCGAGGAACTGAAGAAGGCCATGCAGAGCGCCGGAGTGGTTGGCGCACCGACGATTTGGATCACCAACAACGCGTGAGCGGTTTCACCAGGTTTATCGCGCCTCTCTGGACGTAGATGCGCCGGCTTGCCGCGCGGCGCGAGCAACTCGACAAGCTCCGCGAGGCGTCGATCACGTCGCCTAAGCTGTCGTCCCGACCGCGCGCTTCCAGAAAGTGCGCGCGGCGACATAATGGTCGACGCGCGCCCATGGTGGAGACTGGGCGGCGTTTCAGACAATAACTCTCCACGACGGGAGGAAACACAATGGGCACTTATGTGACGCTTTACACTTTCACCGACCAAGGCCTGAAAACCATCAAGGATACCGTCAAGCGGGCGGAAGCGGTCAAGAAGGCCGCGGCGGCGGCCGGAATAACGATCAAGGAACTCGTCTGGACGCAGGGGGAGTACGACCTGGTCGCGATTTCAGAAGCGCCTAACGATCTAGCCGGCGCGGCGTTCGCTTTGAATACGGCAAAGGCCGGCAATGTTCGCATCCAGACATTGCGCGCCTTCACGGCGGCGGAGATGGAGAAGATCTTGGAGCATGTCGCTTAGCTTCAGACTGCTGAGGCACTGAAGGGGGCGGGTCGCTCCACTAAGTCATGACCATTGGGGAGGCGTCGCACTTTACGCGCGACGCCTCGCTACCTGACCGTCAAACCGCAGCTAACGGCGTATTCGCAGCGGATCTGTTGGGGCCTGGTGGCGAACATCAAGCCTCGGCAAATATTGGCGACGACACGACCCTTTCGGGGAGGCTCGACCGCAACGCCGTCGCGATTTGCACGTCGCTAAGCTGCGCCATCGCCACACGGTGCTCCTCCCCGCAATCGACGCGTCGTCATGGCGCGCCGAGTGGCGGAGACGGCCTGAATCGATTCGAACTTGGGTCGTGACTTGTCGTTTCGCCATTAATACGATTTTGCCTTCGAGCGGAACGCGGGCACCGAGTTTTATCGAATTCGTCTTGGGGTCGATGCGCCATTCACGGGGACTGAGTGGGTTGTCAGTAGGGTTAGGGCGCGATTGTCGGCGCGCCGCTTCGCAATTGCGCAGATTTGCGCCGGAGTTCGCTGATACGCAAACGATGGCGGAGTCCGCGAGGCGACAATTCGACATCGCCCCAGCCGTAGCGCTCCAGAGTGGCGCACTTTATGCATTAGATTTCGACAAGCAAATTGCGCTTCATGGAGATCATGCGGGGGGTGCACGCCGACGACGGGTAGCCGACGGAGCAGTCATGAGCCCGCCTACCTTTAACCAAGTGAGTCACGACGTCCAAGCCGCTCGGAACAGGGCCGAAATGGCCCTTGGCGGCGTGTACGAGATTTCCAAGCTTCTGGCGGCACCAAACCGTCTGGAGCCGACCTTGTCGGGCGTCCTGGCGCTGCTTTCGAGCTTCCTCGACATGCGTCACGGCCTGATAGCGCTGCTGGCACCGGGAGGCGCCCCCGAACTCGTCGTCGGCTCCGACTGGGACCGGGCCAGCGCGATGGCCTTTTTCCAAAGATTGCCTGAACGGGCCATCGGCCAGATCGTCGTCACCCAGATGCCGCTCGTCATCCCGGACATCGCGCGCGATCCCCTGTTCTCAAACGCCGCTGTCGAGGAAATCCGAGGTCCCCGCGGCGAGGCGGTGTCATTCATCGGCGTGCCGATCAAGCAGGGCGAAACCATCGTCGGCACGCTGACAATCGATCGGGTCCGCGCAACAGGACGCCCTGTGCCGTTCGACAGCGACGTGCGCTTCCTGACGATGGTGGCCAACCTGGTGGGCCAGGCGCTGCGGCTGCACAAAGTCGTGGCGCAAGACCGGGAGCGGCTGCTGGTCGAGCAGGCTCGATTGGCGAAAGAGCGTGACGAGTCGGTCGGACATGCGCCGGCCACGATCAAGGGCCTGATTGGCCGCAGTCCGGCATTGCATGCGGTTTTGGACAAGGTCAGGCAGGTGGCGAAAAGCCGTTCGACCATCATGCTGCGCGGCGAGACCGGAACCGGAAAGGAGATGGTCGCCAACGCGATCCACAATCTGTCGTCGCGCAAGAACGGCGCGTTCATCAAACTGAATTGCGCCGCGTTGTCCGAGTCGGTGCTGGAATCCGAGCTATTTGGCCACGAGAAGGGCGCGTTCACCGGCGCGGTCAATCAGCGTAAGGGCCGCTTCGAACTCGCCAGCGGCGGAACGCTCTTTCTCGACGAGATTGGCGAAGTTTCGACTTCGTTTCAGGCCAAGCTTCTGCGGGTGCTGCAGGAGGGGGAATTCGAGCGCGTCGGCGGCACGCGAACAATCAAGGTGGATGTCCGTCTGGTCTGCGCGACCAATCGGGACCTGGAAGCGGAAGTGGCGAAGGGCGCGTTTCGAGCCGATCTCTATTTCCGCTTGGCGGTCGTTCCCATCTTTCTTCCGCCGCTGCGAGAACGCCGCGATGATATCTCGCCGCTCGCTAACGAATTCCTGTCCCGGTTCAACCACGAGCACGGCACGCAGCTGTCGCTGACCCCGGCGGCGTTTGCGATGCTGGAATCCTGCTATTTTCCGGGCAACGTGCGCGAGCTCGAGAACTGCATCCGCCACACGGCGACTCTGGCTCGTTCCAAGGTTCTCGCCGATGCCGACTTTCCCTGCCAGAACGACGGCTGTCTGTCGGCGCTGCTGTGGAAGGGGGTGCGGGCGGAAACCGCGGTAGGCGCCGCGGGCGTCAGTCGCGCCCCGCCCACTCCGATCTCGGCGCCGCCGCCGCAGACGAGCTCTCCTCCCGACACTCCCGACGGGGACAAGGATAGGTTGGTCGAGGCGATGGAGAAGGCCGGCTGGGTGCAAGCGAAGGCGGCCCGCATCCTCGGCGTGACGCCGCGCCAGATCGGTTACGCCTTGCGCAAGCACCGCATCGCTTTGAGGAAGTTCTGAATCGATGAGTCCCGAAGATACCTATCGTTGGCTGATCGACGGGGTGGGCGAAAGCTTCGACGTCCATGTCGTCGCCTCGGTCCTCGCGCTGTCGCGCCGCCAGGCGATCGCCGAAGGCAAGACAATTGGCGAAACAGCGGGATTCGACGGCCAGCCAGCGGTTCTTCTGGCTATGTTTCCACATGCGGCGGCGCTATTCGAAACCGCCGGAACGGCGCCGCGCGGCGAGGACGAATTGTGCCTCGTCGATCTCCTCAAGCGAGGCGCAACGACAGGTTCGCAGCTCGAAGACCTGCTGGCGGGCATGATCGCGCGGCGCGCCCAGCGCCCGAACCACCTTTGGCAGGATTTGGGATTGCGCAATCGCGGTGAGCTCAGCGCCCTCATGATTCGGCATTTCGCTCCGCTCGCGCTCCGCAATCGCAGCGACATGAAGTGGAAGAAGTTCTTCTTTCGCACGATCTGTCGCGACGCCGACTACGCGCTTTGCTCTGCGCCGAGCTGCGGCGAATGTTGCGACTTCGACGCCTGCTTCAGCGAGGAGACGGGCGAGTCCCTGCTTGCCCATATCCGCCGCGACGCCGAAGCGCGCGTCTGATCTCGCGTCGCAAACACGACATGTCGGGTTCGCGACATAGACCTCGGAAAGACCTCAAAAATGCTGACGCAAGGCGACAATTCGGCTGGCGCCGATGTTGCAACGCTCTGGCGACGAACAACACCGGAGGCGATCACGCACTGGGCCTATCTCGATAACAACGCGACGACGAGAACCGACCCGGATGTCGTCCGGGCGATGTTGCCGTTCTTCACCCAGAGTTTCGGCAATCCGTCATCGAGCCATGATTTCGGCAGCGTGGCGGCTGGTGGTGCGATCGCCGAGGCGCGGCGACAGGTGCAAGCCCTGCTCGGCGGCGGACATGTGGACGAGATCGTGTTCACCGCCGGCGCCACCGAGGCGAATAACACCGCTCTGCGCCAGGCGCTGCAGCGCGAGGACCGCGACGAGCTGATCGTATCGGCGGTGGAGCACCCGGCCGTCCTGGCCGTCTGCGCCGATCTCGAGAAGCACTGCGGCATCCGGGTTTGTCGCATCGGCGTCGACGGACGCGGCCGTCTCGACATTCCGGCCTACCACCGCGCGCTCGGTCCCAGGACGGCCCTGGCGTCGATCATGTGGGCGAACAACGAGACGGGCACGATCCTTCCGGTGACCGAACTCGCGAAGATGGCGCACGAGGCGGGCGCTCTCTTTCATAGCGACGCGACCCAGGCGGTCGGCAGGATTCCAATCGACCTCGCTTCGACGCCGATCGACATGCTTTCGCTGTCGGCGCACAAATTCCACGGCCCGAAAGGCGTGGGCGCTCTGTATGTGCGGAAGGGGACGAATTTCCACCCCTTGGTTCGCGGCGGCCGGCAGGAGCGCGGCCGCCGCGCGGGAACAGAGAACGTCCCGGGCATTGTCGGGCTGGGGACGGCGGCGGTGCTGGCGCGCGCCAGGCTGGCCGGAGATTCAGCCACGATCGCCGGGTTGCGCGACGGTCTGGAGCGCGCGCTGCTCGCGACCATCGCAGACTGCTTCGTGCTCGGCGACGTCGAGAACCGGTTGCCGGGAACATGCGCGATCGCGTTCGACGGCGTCGAAAGCGAGGAGGTGTTGCTGCATCTGAACCGGGCCGGAATTGCCGCGTCGGCAGGCTCGGCTTGCGCTTCCGGCGCAATCGAGCCTTCGCATGTCTTGCGGGCAATGCGGGTGCCCTACGCAGCGGCGCTTGGGGCGGTGCGGTTTTCACTGTCGCGCGACAATACGCAAGCCGACATCAATCGCGTCGTCGAGGCGTTGCCACAGATCGTCGCGGCGTCCCGCGCCGGATCGCCATTCGCGATGCGACGGCGGGACGTCGAGTCGACGGCTTAGCGCGCGTCATGCAGTCGAACCGCGGCCACAGCACCAATCTCGTCGGCGTTCCAACCGGACTCCTCGCCAGCACGGCGTTCAACGCGTTTCCAGTTCCGCTGCATATCGCCAGCGCGTGCGACGCCAACCGCTCGTTGTTCAATATGCTGAGCGAGGCGGAAGACGCCGAAACGGCGGCCGGCATGTTCGAGGCCTATATGGGAACGATGTTCGATCTTGACGATCAGGACCGCGATGGACGCGGCCCGGCCCGCTTCCGCGCCTCGAGTTACCTTCGCCTGCTTCGCGGCTGGGGCTACGAGGCGAACTCGCCCGAAGGTGCCGTGCTGAAGGGCTGGGTCGAAAGCCGCTTCGGCCTCTTTCCGACTTTCCACAAGGCGCCGATCTCGGACTTTTCCCCGCCGGCATGGACGACCTACGTCGAAGAGAAGATGTCGAGCCGCTTCCATTCCAACGCGATCCAGTCACAGCTCGATTTGCTCTACGAATTCTGCCAGTGGAGCCTGGCGCATTTTCATTCCGTCGGCCGGAAGCACGTCACACTCTATCGCGGCGTCAACAATTTCTCAGAACACGTGCTCGTCGAGCGGACCGATCGAACGCACGTCGTCGTCCGGTTGAACAATCTCGTGTCGTTCACTTCTGAGCGCGAGTTGGCGGAGAGCTTCGGCGATATCATTCTCGAGGTGGAGGCGCCGACGGTGAAGATCCTCTTCTTCAATTCGCTGCTGCCGCGACACGCCCTCAAGGGCGAAGGCGAGTTTGTCGTCATTGGCGGCGACTACCAAGCGAAGGCGCTCTAATATTGACGAGCGACGAAGCGTTGCTGCTCGACCGCGCCCTCGGCGCCTATCTCGGCCTGGCGATCGGCGACGCGCTCGGCGCGACGGTCGAGTTTATGACGCGACGCGAAATCGAAGCGCGCTACGGCGAACATAATCGCATCGTCGGCGGCGGATGGTTGGGCCTGAAACCGGGACAAGTCACGGACGACACGGCGATGTCGCTGGCGCTCGGGCGGGCGCTAATCTGCCGCGGCGGATTCGATCTCAAGACGGTTTGCGACGCATTCGCGTCCTGGTTCCGCTCCCGGCCGCCGGACATCGGCAACACTTGCCGCCGCGGCATCAGCCGTTATCTCGCTAACGGGACGATGGAAACGGCCTACAACGAGGGGGACGCAGGAAACGGCGCCTGCATGCGCAACCTACCGGTGACCCTGGCGACCTTCGGCGCGACCGCCGAGTTCGAGCGGTGGACGCTGGGCCAATGCCACATCACCCACAATCATCCGTTTTCGGACGACGCCACACTCGCCCTTGGGCGCATGATCCATTCCCTGCTCGCTGGCGGCGGCGTCAAGGACTGCCAGCGACATGCTGACGATCTGGTCGAGAAGCACAGGGCGTTTCGCTTTTCGCCGTATCATGGCGGCTCCTCAGCCTATGTCGTGGACACTGTGCAGACGGTGTTGCATTTCTACTTCGCGACCGATTCGTTCCGCTCCTGCCTGGTCGAAGTCGTCAACCAGGGCGGCGACGCGGACACCACCGGCACCATCGCCGGCATGCTCGCCGGGGCGACCTACGGATTGTCGCAGATCCCGTCCGCTTGGTTGCAAAAGTTGGATGCAGGGGTCGCCACTGAAATCCGTCGGCAGACGCCGACGCTGCTGGCGATCGCGCGCCGCGCGGGCGCCGCGAATTAGCCTTCGATCCGGCGCGCTTCGACGCTGATCGGCAGGCGCGGAGCAGGATTCATCTCCGGCAATTCGAACACCCAGCCATTGCTCAGTTTGATCCAGCCGCCCCACAGCCCGGGATGTTGCGTCTCGACGACGCGCGCTTCGAGGTCTCTCTTCGCCACGTAGGCCGAGAGGTCTTCGCCGCTCCTGCGCAACATCAGCTTCATCGCTCGCTCGCCTCGATCAGCTCGAGTTCTTTGCCGCGCATTCCGACGACCACGCCCCGATCGACGAAGTCCACTTCGAAGATGAAATAGCGTTGGAGGAAAGTGCCGATCGATCGAACGTAACCGGTTTCGCCTTCGTCGATCAGCGTCTCGCCGATGCGCCTGCCGAGATAGCTGCCGTCGTTGCGAATACGCAGGCGCGACCTCACCTTGTCGCCCGCAGCAAACGTCGGAGGGGCGTCCAGTTCGATGCGATCGTCGTTTCTCATGCCGCAGGCGCCGGAATGCAGGTCCGCGGCGCCGGGCAGGCAGCGACGCATTGCTGCGTTTCGAAGTACCCCACGCAGTCGGTGCACTTCTTCGGGTCAATAGCGAACGCGCCGCCCTTCTCCTTGATTGCCTTGTTGGGGCATTCGAATTCGCACGCTCCACAACCGGTGCAGTTCTTGGTGACGATCATGTAGGTCATTTCACTCGTCCTGTTGGTTTATACGTCCGTGCTAGCGGATCACGCGGAAGCTGCGCGCTCGGGTCGAGCACCAGGTGATTGCAGACGCCTCGATGTACTCGAAGGCGAACCGGTCGGTGGCCGTGACGCCAGCTGCAGCCAGCAGTTCGCGCGGCCGCTCGCCGATTTTGGCGCACAGCACCGCGGAGACGCCTTCGAGCGCCGAGATTGTCGCCTCCATCGCGGCGACTTCGCCATGTCCGTCGCCGCAATATTTCTCCGTGCGGCGATGTCCGACGAAGCGCGCACCGCGCGAGTCCACTTCGTAGATCTGGAACTCGGTCGCGTGACCGAAGTGCAGATTGATGCGACCGCCGCCCTTGGTGGCGACAGCGACCAGCACCGGGCTGTTCGGCGTCGTCGAACCCACCTGCGCCGCCTCCTCCGCCTTCTGCCGATCGGCGCGCTCGCGTTCGACCACCGACAAGTACATTTCGCGTCGGCGAGGGTCGAAGGGTTTCGGCGCTTCGAGCTTGTCGAGCGTGAATTCCGCCCCCCGATCTTCGCCCAGGAGGCCGACGGCGTCGGCGCGGCATTGCCGGCAATGCCGCATCAGCTTGGCGTTGGCGCCAAGGCGATCCTGCGCAGCACGGAGTTCATCGGGCGTCGGACCGAGGCGGCCCGTGAGCCCAAAGTGGGTTCCGTGCGCAGCGTCGGAGATCAGTGGCATGACGTTGTGCAGGAAGGCGCCGCGCGCCCGCACCGCTTCGTTCACCGCCTTGAGGTGCTCGTCGTTCACCCCCGGGATCAGAACGGAATTGACTTTGACCAGGACGCCCCGGGCTGTCAGCGCCTCGAGACCTTCCATCTGCCGTTCATGAAGGATGCGCGACGCCTCGACGCCTTCCCACCGCCTGTGGCGGAAAAAGATCCACGGATAGATCTGCGCGCCGATCTGCGGATCGATCATGTTGATAGTGATCGTGACGTGTTCGACGCCCATCGCGACGATCCGGTCGACATGGTCGGGCAGCGCGAGGCCGTTGGTCGAAAGACATAACTTCAGATGGGGCAGCGCCTTCGCCACAAGCTCGAACGCGGCAAACGTTCGGTCGGCGTTCGCCAGGGCGTCGCCCGGCCCGGCGACGCCGACCACCGACAGTTGCGGCACCTCAGCGGCGACGGCGAGCGTCTTCTCGAGGGCCTGTTGGGGCGTCAGCTTTTCGCTGACCACGCCAGGCCGACTCTCGTTCGGGCAGTCGTACTTTCGGTTGCAGTAGTTGCATTGGATGTTGCACGCGGGCGCGACGGCGATGTGCATGCGGGCGAAATAGTGGTGTGCATCCTCGCTGTAGCAGGGATGGTCCTGGATCTTTTCCCACACCGACTGCGGCAGCTCCTCTGGTCGCGCCGCGGTTCCGCACGACGTGGCGTTGTCGAGACTGGTCGCCGCGCAGCCATTGGAATCGCTCGGCGACTTGAACCGTCCGATGCTCGATAGGGCGACAATGTTTTGATGCATGTTCGCAGGCCGCCGTCGTTGATCGCGTCGCTACTTGCATGGCGCGTGCCACAGCGAACGACGCCACATTCGGCCGCGAATACACGACCTCTGCGCGCGCGCGAGCGAGTCGATGTAGGAGATGCGACACTTCGATTGGCCGGTACTGACCACGATTGTCGAATTGACGACAATCGGAGCGACCGAGTGTCGCGGCCCATTCCCGGCGCAGGCGCGAAAACCGCGGAAATTGCTGCGGCGAAGCAGTTGGCATGCCGATTGCTGCATCGCCTTCGAGTTCGGAATTGTCCGCAACCTCGAAAGGAGCCTTCCATGGCAGCGCTGCGGCAGATCGCGTTCTACGGCAAGGGCGGAATCGGCAAGTCGACAACCAGCCAGAACACGTTGGCGGCATTGGCCGACTTGGGTCAGAAGATCCTCATCGTCGGCTGCGACCCGAAGGCGGACTCGACGCGCCTGATCCTCCACGCCAAGGCGCAGAATAGCGTCCTGTCTCTCGCCGCCGAAGCTGGAAGCATCGAAGATCTCGAGCTCCAGGACGTACTCAAAGTCGGCTACAAGGGCATCAAGTGCGTGGAATCGGGCGGCCCGGAACCGGGCGTCGGTTGCGCCGGCCGCGGCGTCATCACTTCGATCAACTTCCTCGAGGAAAACGGCGCATATAACGGCGTCGACTACGTTTCCTATGACGTCCTCGGCGACGTGGTGTGCGGCGGGTTCGCCATGCCGATCCGCGAGAACAAGGCGCAGGAAATCTACATCGTCATGTCCGGCGAGATGATGGCGCTCTACGCCGCCAACAACATCTCCAAGGGCATCCTGAAATACGCCTCCACCGGCGGCGTGCGGCTCGGCGGCCTGATCTGCAATTCGCGGATGACCGACAAGGAGCTCGAACTGTCCGAGGCGATGGCGAAGAAGCTCGGTAGCAAGCTGATCCACTTCGTTCCGCGTGACAACGTCGTGCAGCACGCCGAACTGCGCCGCATGACGGTGCTCGAATACGATCCCGAATCCAAGCAGGCCGAGGAGTACCGCCAGCTCGCCAAGAAGATCCACGAAAATGGCGGCAAGGGAACGATTCCGACCCCGATCACGATGGAGGAACTGGAAGACATGCTGATGGAATTCGGCATCCTCGAGCCGGAAGACGAGACCATTGTCGGCCAGGTGAAAGCCAAGGTCGCCTGATCGTCCGATTGCCAGGAGAACACGATGGAAGCCGAAGCCAAAGAGGCCCGCAGGGCGCTGATCGCGGACGTGCTCAGCGAATACCCGCCGAAGACGGCGAAGAGGCGCGGCAAGCACCTCAACGTCTACGAGGAAGGCGATTCAGATTGCGGCGTCAAGTCGAACATCAAGTCGATCCCCGGTCTAATGACCGTGCGCGGTTGCGCCTACGCGGGCGCCAAAGGCGTGGTGTGGGGGCCGATCAAAGACATCGTCCACGTCAGCCACGGCCCGGTCGGCTGCGGCCAGTACTCCTGGGGCCAGCGCCGCAACTACGTCAGCGGCGCCGTCACCGGCGTCAACAGCTGGGTCGCGATGCAGGTGACGTCCAACTTCCAGGAGAAGGACATCGTTTTCGGCGGCGACAAAAAGCTCGCCAAGCTGATCGACGAGATCGAATCGATCTTCCCCTTGAACCGCGGCATCTCGGTCATGAGCGAGTGCCCGGTCGGCCTGATCGGCGACGACATCGAGGCCGTCGCCAAACGCAAGAGCGCGGAAATCGGCAAGGTAATCGCTCCTGTGCGCTGCGAAGGCTTCCGCGGCGTGTCGCAGTCGCTCGGCCATCACATCGCCAACGACGTGATGCGCGATTATATCGTCGACAAGACAGCCGACAAGCCGTTCGACGGCACCCCATACGACGTGTTGATCGTCGGCGACTACAATATCGGCGGCGACGCGTGGGCCAGCCGCATTCTCATCGAGGAGATGGGCTTGCGCGTCATCGGTCAGTGGTCCGGCGACGCCTCGGTCGCGGAGGTCGAACGCGGCGCGAAGGCCAAGCTCAACCTCATCCACTGCTACCGCTCGATGAACTACATCTGCCGGCACATGGAGGAGAAGTATGGGATCCCGTGGATCGAATACAACTTCTTCGGCCCCAGTCAGATCGAGAAGAGCCTGCGCGCGATCGCTGCGCAGTTCGACGACACCATCAAGGAGGGCGCCGAGCGGGTGATCGCCAAGTATCGGCCGCTCGCCGACGCGGTGCTGGCGAGATACAAGCCGCGCCTCGAGGGCAAGAAGATCATGCTGTATGTCGGCGGGTTGCGGCCGCGGCACATCTCCGACGCCTACGGCGATCTCGGCATGGAGGTGACCGCCACCGGGTACGAATTCGGGCACGCCGACGATTACCAACGCACAACGGAATACATCAAGGACGGCACGTTGGTCTACGACGACGCCTCGGAATTCGAGCTGGAGAAATTCATCCAGAACATCCGTCCCGATCTCGTCGGCTCCGGCATCAAGGAGAAGTACGGCACTCAGAAGCTCGGGGTGCCGTTCCGCCAGATGCACTCGTGGGACTATTCGGGCCCCTATCACGGCTACGACGGCTTCGCCGTGTTCGCCCGCGATATGGACCTCGCCATCAACAATCCGGTGTGGGGCATGCACAAAGCGCCCTGGAAAACCGCTTAAGGAGCGCGCCCCATGCCTCAATCTGCAGAGCGGATCAAGGATCACGCCACCCTCTTCAACGAGCCCGAATACCAAGCGCTTTTCGAACGCAAGAAGGCGTTCGAGTGCGGCGCCACGGCGGAAGTGGTCGCGAAGCAGACCGAATACGTCAATTCGTGGGAATACCGCGAGAAGAACCTGGCGCGCGAAGCTCTGATGGTGAACCCCGCCAAGGCCTGCCAACCGCTTGGAGCGGTGTTTGCGGCGGTCGGCTTCGAGCGGACGCTGGCGTTCAATCATGGTTCGCAGGGCTGCACGGCCTATTTCCGCTCGCACCTTGCGCGCCATTTCAAGGAGCCATGCGCGGCGGTCTCCACCTCGATGACCGAGGACGCCGCCGTGTTCGGCGGCTTGCAGAACCTGGTCGACGGGCTCGCCAACGCTTACACCGTCTACAAGCCGAACATGATCGCCATTTCGACGACCTGTATCGCCGAGGTGATCGGCGACGACCTGACGGCGTTCATCCAGAAGGCGCGCAAGGACGGCAGCATTCCGGAGGATTACCCCCTTCCTCAGGCGCACACCCCGTCGTTCGTCGGCAGCCACATCACTGGCTATGACGCGATGGTCAAGGGCGTACTGAGCAACTTCTGGAATGGAAAGGCGCGCGAGCCCAACGACCGCCTAAACATCATTCCCGGCTTCGACGGCTATGCGGTCGGCAACAACCGCGAGCTGAAGCGGATCCTTGCCGAGTTCGGCGTTGACTGCACCCTGATCTCCGACGTCTCCGAAGTATTCGACACGCCGACCGACGGCGCCTATCGCATGTTCGACGGTGGCACAACCCTCATGGCGGTCACCGAGGCGCTCAACGCCAAGGCGACCATCGCGATGCAGCAATACTGCTCGGAGAAATCGCTCGAATTGGCCGCCAGTGTCGGCCAGGAGACCGCGGCGTTCCATTATCCGATGGGCGTCGGCGCGACTGACGAATTCCTGATGAAGCTGTCCGAGCTCACCGGCAAGCCCATCCCCGAGTCGCTAGAGAAAGAGCGCGGCCGCCTGGTGGACGCGATGGCGGATTCCTCGGCCTGGCTGCACGGCAAGACCTATTCGATCTTCGGCGACCCGGACTTCGTCTACGGCATGACGCGGTTCGTGCTCGAAATGGGCGCCGAGCCGATTCACCTGCTGTCGACCAACGGCGGCAAGGACTGGGAAGCCAAGATGAAGGCGCTTCTCGCGACCAGTCCGGCCGGGGCCAAGGCGCAGATATGGCCCGGCAAGGATTTGTGGGCGATGCGGTCGCTGCTCGCCACCGAGCCGTGCGATCTGCTGATAGGCAGCTCCTACGGCAAGTATCTCGAGCGCGATCTCGGCATTCCCCTGATCCGCCTAACCTTCCCGATCTTCGACCGCCATCACCACCACAGGTTCCCCGTCTGGGGCTATGCGGGAGGCTTACGCGTGCTGGTGAAGATCCTCGACAAGATCCTCGACGTTCTGGATGTCGAAACGGCGAAAACGGGAATCTCGTTCGACCTCGTGCGCTGAGTTGAGCCGACATGTTGCAGCACACGCTTCAAGACCTGTTCGACGAGCCGGCTTGTGCGACCAACCGGGCGAAGGACGACGCCGGGCGCAAGAAAGGGTGCGGCGCCAAGCCGCTGACGCCTGGCAATGCGGCGGGCGGCTGCGCCTTCGACGGCGCGAAGATCGTGCTCCAGCCAATCGCCGACGCCGCGCATCTGGTTCACGGGCCCAGCGCCTGCGAGGGCAACAGCTGGGACAGCCGTCACGCCTTGTCGTCCGGACCCGAGCTCTATCGCACCGGCTTCACCACCGATCTGACCGAGATGGACGTCATTTACGGTGGCGAGAAGCGGCTTTATCGCGCGATCAAGGAAATCGCAACCCGCTTCGATCCGCCAGCGATCTTTGTATACCAGACATGCGTGACGGCGATGATCGGCGACGACATCGCCACGGTCTGCAAGGTGGCGAGCGAGAGGTTGGGAAGGCCTGTCATCCCGGTCAACGCGCCGGGCTTCGTTGGTAAGAAGAACTTCGGCACCAAGCTGGCCGGCGAGGCGCTGCTCGACCATGTCATCGGCCGGATCGAGCCCGAGGAGACGACGCCGACCGACATCAATCTTCTCGGCGAATACAACGTCGCCGGCGACCTTTGGAACGTCACGCCGCTGTTCGAGCGCCTCGGCGTCCGCGTTCTGGCGGCGATCACCGGCGACGCCCGCTTTCGTCAGATTGCGAGCGCCCATCGCGCGCGCTTGAACATGATGGTGTGCAGCCAGGCGCTCATCAATCTGGCGCGCAAGATGAAGGAGCGGTGGGGCATTCCCTATTTCGAGGGATCGTTCTACGGCGTCTCGGCCACCAGCCTGTCGCTGAGGACAATCGCCCGCATGCTGGTCGCGCAAGGCGCCGCGGCTGATCTCCTCACCCGGACCGAAGATCTGATCGCGACAGAGGAAGCGCGCGTCGCCGCCGAACTCGCGCCGCTCCTGCCGCGGCTCGCGGGCAAGCGGGCGCTGCTCTACACCGGCGGGGTCAAGTCGTGGTCGGTGATCTCGGCTTTACAGGACGCCGGCATGGTCGTCATCGGCACTTCGGTGCGCAAGTCGACACCGGGCGACAAGGCGCGCGCCCAGGCGCTCATGGGCGAGGACGGCGAACTGTTCGAGACGCTCACCCAGCGCGAGATGTATCGCATGCTGAAAGCGGGCGAAGCCGACATCATGCTCTCCGGCGGCCGTACGCAATTCGTCGCGTTGAAGGCCAAGGCGCCGTGGCTCGACATCAACCAGGAACGTCATCACGCCTACGCGGGCTACGACGGCGCCGTCACGCTGGCGCGCGAAGTCGACCGGGCGCTCTCCAACCCCATTTGGCGGCAGGTGCGCGCGCCGGCGCCGTGGGAGGCTTAACGTGGCGAGGATCGAAACTTCTGGCAAGCCCTGCATCGTCAACCCGCTGAAGGTGAGCCCGCCGCTCGGCGCGGCGATGGCCTTCATGGGCCTCGACGGTTGCATGCCGATGCTGCACGCCGCCCAGGGCTGCACCGCTTTCGCGCTGGTGCTGTTGGTTCGCCATTTCCGCGAAGCGATTCCCTTGCAGACCACGGCGATGAACGAGGTTTCGACGATCCTCGGCGGTTCGGACAATTTGGAGCAGGCGATCCTCAACGTCACGGAACGCGCCCATCCCAGGGTCATCGGCATCTGTTCGACCGGACTGACGGAAACGCGCGGCGAGGACATCCGCGGCGACGTGAAGCTGATCCGGCGCCGCCACCCCGAACTCGCTGACGTCGCGCTGATCCATGCGGCAACCTCGGACTACAAAGGCGGACTCGAGGACGGCTGGGGCGCCGCGGTCAAAGCAATCGTCGAGGCGCTGGTCGAGCCGACGCCGGCGCGCGATCCGCGCCAAGTCAACGTGCTGGCGGGCAGCCATTTGACGCCTGCCGATCTCGAAGAAATCCGCGACACGGTCGAGGCGTTCGGTCTGACGCCGATCATACTGCCAGACCTAGCCGGATCGTTGGATGGTCATGTCGCCGAGCGCTACGTGCCGACGACCCTTGGCGGGACGAGTCTTGACGATGTTCGGGCCATGGGCGCCTCCGCCGTCACCCTGGCGCTCGGCCTGCAGGTCGAGCCGGCCGCGCGTCTGCTCGAAAGCCGTTGCGGCGTGCCGGTGGAGACGTTTCCCCGACTTGTCGGATTGCGCGCGTGGGACGATTTCGTCTCCGCTTTGTCCAGACGCTCAGGTGAAGCTGCGCCGACCGGCGTCCGGCGTCGTCGCAGCCAACTCGTCGACGCTATGCTGGATGGCCACTTTTACTTTGGCGGCAAGAGAATCGCGATCGCAGCCGAGCCCGACCTGCTGCTCGGCCTCTCCCAGTTCCTCGCTGACATGGGCGCCACGATTGCGTGCGCCGTCGCAACCACGGGCGGTCCCGCTTTGACGCAGGCGCCAGTCGAGAGCGTGACGATCGGCGATCTGGACGATCTGGAGCGGCGGGCGACAGGCTGCGATCTCGTCGTCTCGCACGCGCACGGCCGCCGCGTCGCCAAGCGGCTCGACATCCCATTCTTTCCCGCTGGCTTCCCGTTGTTCGACACGCTGGGCGCGGCGCACCGCCTTTGCGTCGGTTATCGCGGCGCGCGCGATCTGATTTTTGAAATCGGCAATCTGTTCATCGCCAACCAAAGCGGTCACGGCGTTCGCGACCGGCAAGGAGGTCATCATGCGGCGGTTGCGGCTCATTGATTCCATTCCGCCAACCGACGGCAAGGAAATCCCCGGCGCCCTGAAGGTCGCTTTCGCCACGCAGGATCGACGGCGGGTCGACGCTCATTTCGGCAGCGCGCCGACGATCGTGATCTATGAAGTGGGGCCGACGGGCTATCGCTTCGTCGAGGCGATCGAGTTCGATCAGGTCAGCGGCGAAAACGGTCGCCATCGCGACGACGGCGATGACCACATTGGGGCGAAAGTCGAGGCGATCGCCGGTTGCGCCATTCTATTCTCGCTGGCGATCGGCGGCATGGCCGCGGCGCGCGTGGTCAACAACCGGGTCTATCCGCTGAAGCTGCCGTCGGCCGAGCCTATACCCGACATCATCGGTCGGCTGCAGGTCATGATACGCGGCGCCCCGCCGCCGTGGATGCGCAAATTGCTGCACCGCGAGACAAGCCTCGCGTTCGCCGATGAGTGAGGCGGCGCCGATCGCCGACGCCGACGTCGGACCGTTCGCGTCCGAACTGATTGCGCAAGTTCGCGCGCAGGACACGTATGGCTACTGGGAGGGAAAGCCGGATCGTGAGCTGTTAGCGCCCTTCATCATCGATCGGCAACGCGCTCGAGCGATCCCGCTCGTTGGCGATCCCGACCCGCAAACGCTGACGCGGATTTCGCAATTCTTCAACGCTGTGGCGCTCAGCATCGAGCGTCGCAGCGGCGTCATGGCGTCGCCCGTGCAGCAGCTGTCGTCGGAGGGGTTCGGCCGCGTCGTCGTGATTGGCGGACGTCTGGTCGTGGTCTCGAAGACGATGCGGGACGCGCATCGCTTCGGCTTCGCGTCGCTCGAACGGCTCGAGGCGGACGGCGAGGCGCTGGTCGCGGCGGCGCTCGCCGACATCGAACGCTATCCGGATGCGGCTTGGGCGGATTGAGGGAGAATTCGAAATGAGCGCAACGCACGCAGTCACCCGGGCAGGCACGCCATGGGAGCCTATCTATCTGCTGTCGATCGACGCGGCCGAATGCCTTGGCTGCGGCCGCTGCTTCAAAGTCTGCGGACGCAACGTACTCGCACTTGTGCCGCTCGATGAGGAAGGTGAAGTGGCCGAGGACGAAGAGGATATCGAGCGGCACGTGATGACCGTCGCCGACGCGGGCGATTGCATCGGTTGCGGCGCCTGTTCGCGCGTCTGCGCCAAGAATTGTCAGAAGCACGCCGCCGCGCAGGCGTTGGAAGCCGCGTGAGCGTGTCGCAAAGCCGACAAATCCGTCGCCGCCCCTGTCGCGTCCCAGCCAAAATACTGTCATTTCCGCGGGATTTCGATTGGCGCGACACTTGCTACGTGGCCTTTCGACGGCACAGGAGGCGACCATCCTGAACTTAACCGAAAATGCGGCTTCAGCCATCCGGCGCCTGATCGTCGAAGCGCGCGACCAGGAAGTTCTGGGCGTCAGGATCGCGGTCCGCGGCGGCGGGTGCGCCGGCGTTCGTTATGACATGGGCCTCGAAACGTCGGCTGGGGAAGGCGACGCGATCATCCAATTCGACGATGTCAGGGTGTTCGTGGACGCGGGATCGCAACTCTTGCTCGCCGGCTCCGAAGTGGATTTCAGCGACGGTCCGATCGCCGGGTTTGTCTTCAACAACCCGAACGCTTGCGGCAAGACCGGTTGCGACGGCAATCCCAGGGCAGGCGAGCGATGCTGAACGAGAGCGTCCAGACGATCGAGTCGTCCGCGGTCGGCACGTCCGAACCGCCAGCGGACAGGCGCGCGCAGATCGAATCGGCGATCGCCGAGTTGCGCCCGCGCCTGCAGCGCGACGGCGGCGACATCCAATTGATCGCGATCGACGGCGACTTGGTGATTGTCGACCTCAAGGGCTCGTGCGCCGGTTGCGCGCTGTCGTCGCTCACCCTGGCGGGCGTCCGCAAGCGCCTGATCGACCTTGTCGGCAGGCCGCTTCGCGTCGTGCCGCTGTCCGCCGTCCCCATCCGTCTTGAGGCTCGACAATGAGCGCGCCCGTCGTCGTCAACGACACTACCCTGCGCGACGGCGAGCAGGCGGCCGGCGTCGCCTTCCGCAGCAGCGAGAAGCTCGCCATCGCCCAGGCACTCGACGCCGCCGGCGTCGCGGAAATGGAGGTTGGCATTCCCGCCATGGGCGCGGAGGAGCAGAGCGACGTCCGCGCCGTGGCGAGGCTTGGTCTCAAGGCGCGGGTGATGACTTGGTGTCGAATGCTCGAAGACGATCTCAGCGCCGCGCTCGCCTGCGGCGTCCAGATGGTCAACTTGTCGATCCCACTGTCCGATCAGCAACTGGCGCGAAAACTCCATCGCGATCGCGCCTGGGCGCTGGCGGAGATCGACCGAATGGTTCGTTTGGCGCGTCGGCAAGGGCTGGAGGTCGCGGTCGGCGGCGAAGATTCCTCGCGCGCCGATTCCGACTTTCTCATCGCCGCCGCCAAGACGGCCGAAGCCGCAGGCGCGCGGCGCTTCCGCTTCGCCGACACGCTAGGCGTCATGGATCCTTTCACGACGCTCGACGTTTTCCGCAAGCTGCGGGCGCAGGTGTCGTGCGAGCTGGAAATCCATGCCCACAACGATCTTGGGCTGGCGACAGCCAATTCGCTCGCTGCGGTCATGGGCGGCGCGACGCACGTGAACACCACGGTCAACGGCCTCGGCGAGCGCGCCGGCAATGCGCCGCTGGAGGAAGTGGTGATGGCGCTTCATCACCTCTATCGCCGTCCGACCGGCGTTGAGCCGCGACGCTTGGCGGGAATCTCGCGCCTGGTCGCGCGCGCGTCCGGGCGTCCGGTGTCCGAGGGAAAGAGCATCGTCGGCGACGGTGTGTTCACCCACGAGTCGGGCATTCATGTGCACGGGCTGCTGCGCGATCGCCTCAACTATCAGAGCCTTGACCCGGCGGAGCTCGGGCGCGAGCACCGGTTGGTGATCGGCAAGCACTCAGGCATGGCGGCCGTCCTTCATGTCTACGACCGATTTGGCCTGCCGCTGGCGAGGGAGCGGGCCGAGGCGATCCTGCACCGCGTTCGCCATTTTGTCGACTTCACCAAGCGCGCGCCGAGCGACGCTGATCTCTTACGCTTCTATCGCTACACCGCCGATACGCCGCGCGCATTGAGCGAGGTTACCCAGTGAAGAGCCAGCTTTGGCGGGATCTCGCCGACCTTTCGAGCGCAGAGGACTTCTTCGCCTATTTCGATCTGACGTTCGATCCCAGAGTGATGGCGGTGAGCCGACTGCACATCTTGAAGCGTTTCCACGACAACCTCTCATGCGTCGACGGCCTACAATCGCTCGACGACCCGACGATACACGACGTCTATCGTAGTCAACTGGCCGACGCCTATTCCGAATTCGCCGCGGGCGCCGCGCCAGCCGGTCCCGCATTTCCGGGACTCGCGCGGATGGGCGGCGGATTCGTCGCTTTGTCGGATGTGCGTCGTTCGAAGAAGGCGGCGCTTGAGAGCAAGACCAACGAAAGTGCGGCGCCATGAAATCCAACACGCAGATGATCACCGTCGACGGTAATGAGGCCTGCGCCTCCGTCGCCTACCGAATGAACGAAATGGCGGTCATCTATCCAATCACGCCGTCGTCGACGATGGGCGAGCTGGCCGACCAATGGATGTCGGAAGGTCGCCTCAATCTTTGGGGCCGCAGTCTCGACGTCGTCGAGATGCAGTCAGAAGGCGGCGCGGCGGGAGCCGTGCACGGCGCTTTGCAGGCTGGCGCCCTGGCGACGACCTTCACGGCGTCGCAAGGCCTGCTGTTGATGATCCCCAACATGTACAAGATCGCTGGCGAACTGACGCCATTCGTGATGCACGTCACCGCACGGACCATCGCCACGCATGCGTTGTCGATCTTCGGCGATCATTCCGACGTGATGGCGGTGCGTCAGACCGGCTTCGCCATGCTGGCGTCGAACTCGGTTCAAGAAGCGCAGGACATGGCGGCGATCGCCCAGGCGGCGTCCTTACGCGCACGCGTGCCGTTCGTGCATTTCTTCGACGGTTTCCGCACCTCGCACGAAGTGGCGAAGATCGCGCCACTCTCCGATGATGACCTGCGCGGCATGATCGATGAAGGCGAAATCGCCGCGATGCGTCGTCGCGCGCTCAGCCCTGATCATCCCGTCTTGCGCGGCACTGCCCAGAATCCCGACACCTACTTTCAGGGGGTCGAGGCCCGCAATCCGTATTACGACGCCCTGCCGGCGATCGTTCAGGGCGAGATGGACCGCTTCGCCGCGATCGCCGGTCGACAGTACAGGCTGTTCGACTACGTCGGCGCTCCCGACGCCGAAGAGGTGATTGTCGTCATCGGATCCGGGGCCGAGACGGCGGAGATCACTTCCGAACGACTCAATCGCGACGGCCGCAAGACGGGCGTGCTCAAGGTGCGGCTGTTCCGTCCGTTCGCCGTCGACGCCTTCCTCGAGGCGTTGCCGCGTTCCGTGCGCAGGATTGCGGCGCTGGACCGTTGCCGCGAACCGGGCGCGGTCGGCGAACCGCTCTATCAGGACGTGGTCGCCGCCCTCGCCGAAGAGCGCGCGCGCGGCGGCGCGCGTCGCGAAATCGAGCCGTTGACGATCGGCGGACGCTACGGCCTGGCTTCGAAGGAATTCACGCCGGCCATGGTCAAGGCGATCTACGACGAACTGCGGGCGGAGAAGCCGAAGCGACGTTTCACGGTCGGCGTCACCGACGATGTCGGCGGCTTGTCGCTCCCGCTCGAGGAGGATTTCGCCCTGGACGCGGCGGACGATTTCCGCGCCGTCTTCGTCGGCCTCGGCGCGGACGGGACGGTTGGAGCCAACAAGAATTCCGTGAAGATCATCGCCGACCATACGCCGCTCTATGCGCAGGGCTACTTCGTCTACGATTCCAAGAAGTCCGGCGCCATCACGGTTTCGCATCTGCGCTTCAGCCCGCGGCCGATCAAGTCTCCGTTCCTGCTGCAGGAAGCCGACTTCGTCGCGTGCCACCACTTCGTGTTTCTCGACCGCTACGACGTCCTGCAATACGCCGCGCGCGGCGCCACGCTGCTGCTCAACGCGCCGTACGCGCCCGAGGAAGTGTGGGAAAGGCTTCCACTCGCCACGCAGCGGGCGATCATCGACAAAGACGTCAAGCTCTTTGTCATAGACGCCTCGAAAGTCGCCCAACAGGCCGGGATGGGCGGGCGCATCAACACCATCATGCAGACCTGCTTTTTCGCCTTGTCGCAGGCGTTGCCCAAGGACGTGGCGATTGCGGCGATCCGCGCTTCGATCGAGAAGACCTATGGCCGCAAGAGCCGCAAAGTGGTCGAGAAGAACTTCGCCGCCGTCGACATGGCGCTGTCCCACCTCGCGAAAGTCGTGGCGTCCAGCGAGGCCTTCGGCTCGGCGCCGCGTCCTTGGGTTGCGGAAGGCGCGCCCGCTTTTGTCCGCGACGTCACCGCGCCGATGCTGGCGGGGCGCGGCGACGCTCTGCCGGTGAGCGCATTTCCGCCCGATGGATCTTGGCCGGTCGGCACCGCGCAGTTCGAGAAGCGCAACATTGCCGACGAGATACCGGTGTGGGAACCGGCGACGTGCATCCAGTGCAACAAATGCGTCATGGTTTGCCCGCACGCCGCGTTGCGCGCCAAGGCCGTCCTGACGAAGCAGATGGAGGGCGCGCCAGCCTCGCTCAAGAGCGTGCCGTTCATTGGCGGCGACGCGAAAGGCGAGCGTCGCTATCTGTTGCAGGCTGCGCCGGAAGATTGCACCGGCTGCACGCTGTGCGTGAAGGCGTGCCCATGCGAGGGCGCGCTCGCCATGTCGGCGAAGGCGCCGCTGCTCGAAGCCGAACGCGCCAAGTTCGAGGCGTTTCTCGCCTTGCCGGACATCGACCGGGCCGATATCCGCCTAACGATGAAAGGCTCGCAGCTGGTGAAGCCGCTGTTCGAGTTCTCGGGCGCTTGCGCCGGCTGCGGCCAGACGCCCTATGTCAGGACGCTCACCCAGTTGTTCGGTGACCGCATGCTGGTGGCCAACGCGACCGGCTGCTCGTCGATTTACAGCGGCAATCTGCCGACGACCCCGTATACGGTCGACGCCGACGGCCGCGGGCCGGCTTGGTCGAATTCACTGTTCGAGGACAACGCTGAATTCGGCCTCGGCATGCGGCTCGCCGTCGACCGCCACGCCGACGAGGCGCGCGCGTTGCTTCAGCGCCTGGCGGGCGAATTGCCCGAAGCGCTGGCGGCGGCGCTGCTCGAGCCGGCGGCGAAGAGCGACGCGGCCATCCGCACGCGCCGCATGCAGGTCGCCGATTTGAAGCGGGCGTTGGGCGGGCGGTCGGACGCCGCGTCGTTGCGGCTGATGGAGCTTGCCGACTATTTCGTCGACAAGGTCGTGTGGATCATTGGCGGCGACGGTTGGGCCTATGACATCGGCTACGGCGGGCTCGATCACGTCCTGGCGTCCGGGCGCAACGTCAATATTCTTGTGCTCGACACCGAGGTCTATTCCAATACCGGCGGCCAACAATCCAAAGCGACGCCGCTCGGTGCGACGGCGAAGTTCGCGATGGCCGGCAAGGCGCGCGCCAAGAAGGATCTCGGTCGGATCGCCATGGCCTATGACGACGTCTACGTCGCCTCGATCGCCCTGGGCGCCAAGGACGCGCAGACGGTGAAGGCGCTTCAGGAGGCCGTATCCTACGAAGGCGTTTCGCTGGTGGTCGCCTTCGCGCACTGCATCCATCACGGCTTTGACATGGCGTCCGGCCTCGACCGGCAAAAGGCGGCGGTGGCCGCCGGCTATTGGCCACTTTATCGCTACGACCCCCGCCGCATCGCGGTGGGCGAGGCGCCGCTCGAATTGGATTGTGGCGATCCGAGCCTGCCGCTCGCTGAATATATGGCCGGCGAAAGTCGCTTTCGGATCACCGCGGAAGCCGATCCGGGGCGCTACGCGGAACTCGTCGCGCTGGCGGAGCGTCGGGTCGCGTCACGGTTCGAGGAATTGAAACGCCTCGCGTCGACGGGCGAATAGCGGCGCGCCATTCGGCGCGCAGGCGCCTATTATCCGATCCGGGTAATCACTCGCGCGGCCTTGCGACGCGCCGAGCGGCGATGCAAACCGTTGAGTCGTCGCGGTGCCCGGGGCGAATGTCGGAGCCAATCCCCATTCGGGAACCGGGACTCGATCGCGCGCTTGATCCTGATCCACCGGGAGCGATTGCGGCGAGGCAGGAATCCGTCCAGCACAATCCTTCCCTCCGCGGCGCTTCACATCGGGAGGTTGCAGCCACAATCGTTGCCTACGGTTATGTAGGTATTTCAATCACATAGGTGTTCGCAGTTTTATCCTGAGTGGCGCGCCATTTCGGTACTGAACTACGAACCTTGGGGGCGGACTGGCGCTTTAGGATTCAACGGCCCCTCGATGTCGAGCGGCGTCGACAGTGAGGCAAAAGCGCGATCTCGAGCCTGACGAGATGGATCGCGCCTTTGGATTCGTTGCTGAAGGTGGCCACTAGACGTCGAAGTTGCTCGGCAGCACGATGATGTCGCGAATGGTCACGTTGCGCGGTCGTGTCAGCATGAACATAACCGCGTCGGCGACGACCGAGGGTTCGATCAGGGCTCCGGCCGCCTTTGCCTTTTCAAGGTTCTCCTTGGGCCAGTCGGCAAGCAGCGCGCTGACGACAGGACCGGGAGAGACCGAGCCGACACGAATGCCGTGCTTGAAGACCTGTCGGCGCGTGGTCTGGACAAAGCAGGTTATCGCCCACTTGGAGGCGGAATAGACGGGCTCCCAGGGAATGGGAAAATGCCCAGCGACGGAACTGGTCACGATGATGTCGCCCGTGCCGCGCTCGATCATGTGAGGCAGAACGTCGTGCACGTTCTTGATCACGACGTTGACGTTGAGGTTCAGCATCCGGTCAATCGTGGCGGTGTCAGCTTTGACGAGATCGCCCCCGATATAAGTACCGGCATTGGCATGCAGAATATCGAGCCGGCCCGCCTTCTCGAGGATGCGCGGAAGCATCAATGCACAACTCTCGGGGTCGAGTAGATCGAGCTCCAAGGGGATGGCTGCCGCTCCGTGCTCTTGCTGAAGTTCCGCGAGCCGCGCGGCGTCGCGATCAACGAACACCACGCGCGCGCCGGCGGCCATCATCGCCTCGGCGCTGGCTAGGCCTATTCCTGACGCCGCTCCGGTGACGGCGGCGACCTTTCCCTCGAGTGCCCTGGACACTTCAGCCTCCTTGCGTTGTTCTCTACGTGTCTAGCGAACCAATGATCGCGCGCGAATCCACGTCGGCGGCGCCGAGTTCAGGCCTTCTTCGCTTGGCCGTAATAGGCGTTGGGGCCGTGCTTGCGCTTGAAGTGCTTGTCGCGCAGCTCAGTCTCGATCTGCTCGAGACCCGGCGCGAGCGCCAGCGACATCAGCGCCATATGCGCGACGCATTC
>JBEKVR010000057.1:0-25427 GCA_049513815.1 Roseiarcus sp.
GAGGCCGAGCGCCGCGGCGAGCGCCGGTTGGCGCGCCATCGGCGTGACGCGGAAACCGCGCCCGTCGACCGATTGAAGTCGCAAGTCGAATTGGCCGACCAGGTCGACCCAGGCGGCGTCGGAAAGGCCGACCGCGCGCGCGACCCGGTAAGACGTCAGCCATTGGCGGTAGCGCAGGAACGGGTTGTCTTCGCCGCCTCTCGGGCGGTCTCGCGCCTCGATCGGGGCGACCAGCACATGGTCGATGTCGTCGCCGGGCGCGCCGGCGTTGGGACAGGCAAACGGAAAGGCGCGCGCCGGATCGACTGCGGCGCCGCAGCCGTGGCAGACGAACAACGGCGGCGTGGTGACGAAAGTCACGACAGCTTGGCGGCGGCGCCGCTCTCCGCGTTGAATTTCGTGATCATTGCGTCCCACGCCGGCGCGAGATCAAGCAGGCCGTCCCAGAACGCCTGACGTGAACGCGCCTGGAAATCCTCGAGCGATACGCCCTGCTGTTCGACCCAAGTGAAATAGCCGAGGTTGAAAATGCGCTTGCGGTCGACGTGGCTGAGCTCCAGCACATGGTCGACGCCCGCCGCGGCGAGCGACCGGCCCCAGGTCTCGGCGGCGCTGACCGCGTCGAAGCGGTTGCCGAAATAGCGCACGATCGCCTTGCGCACTTCGCTGCCGTACATCTCCGCGCCGTCGGTGGCGACGGTGATCACGACGTCGTCGGGCCCGAGGTCGAAATACTTGGCGAGTTTGACCGCGGCGACAATGTTGCAAATGCTGGAGAGGCCGAAGTTGTCGAGCGCCGCGACCAAGGCGGGATCGACGCCCTTCCGTTCGACGAGGTAGCGACGACCTTCGTCGGTGTTGAAGAGGGTCAGCAGCGTGTCGGTCGCGCGATCGCTGACCCCGATGACGACGTCGGTGTTCATGACGTTGTGGATCAGCGGCACGTGCTTGTCGCCGATGCCCTGGATGTTGTGCTCGCCATAGCCGTTGTAGAGCAGGGTGGGGCATTCGACCGCCTCGACCGCCGCGATCTTCGCGCCGAGCGTCGCCTTGAGGTGGTCGCCCGCGGCGATCGTGCCCGCCGAGCCGGTGGCCGAGACAAAAGCGGCGAGCCGGGCGCGCGGCCGGCCTGCGGCGACGGCGTGGTAGACGCGCTCCAACGCGGCGCCGGTGCACAGGCGATGCACAAGGTAATTGCCGTATTCGCAGAACTGATTGAAGACGATGTTGGCTGGATCGCGTTCGAGCGCGGCGCAGACGTCGTAGATTTGCTTGACGTTGCTCTCCGAGCCGGGCGTGCGGACGATATCGGAGGGGTCGCCGACCCAACGATCGAGCCAGTCGAAGCGTTCCTGGCTCATGTTCTCCGGCAGCACCGCGACGCCGCGACTATCGAGAATTCGCGAGATGGCGACGCCGCCGCGGCAATAATTGCCGGTCGAAGGCCAGATCGCGCGGTGGCGCGTCGGGTCGAACTGGCCGGTGACGACGCGCGGCGCAAGGCAGCCGTAGGCGGCGAGAACCTTGTGGGCGCGGATCATCGGGAAGCGATCGCCGAGCGCGAGCACGATGCGCGCCGGCACGCCCGTCAGCTCGGACGGCAATTCGATCGCGGCGGGCGTCGCCGCGCGGCCGCGGCGCGTCTCGTCGTTAAACCAGTGGACGCGAAAGAGATTGAGCGGGTGAGGCGCGTCGGGATCGACGGCGCCGAGGCGCTCGGCGATCGCCGGCGGGATGGTCGAGGGGTCCCTCAATTCGCCGAACGTCGGCATGACGACCCCGGCGTCGCGGAAGCGAGCGAGCGTTCGCTTGTAGACGTCGCCGTCGACCAGATGCGTTTCGAGACCGAGCCGCGCCATTCCGCCTTCCCTTCCCACTCTCGACCAGCGGCCGGCCAAAGCTCCAGCCTGAAGACGGACGCGCCGCAACAGCGCCCCGCGGCCGAGCGGGACGACAAAATCGCTCTCACGCTTTGCCGAATTGCCCCGCGCGCAGCGTCTCAAGCAACCGCAGACGCCCAAAGCGCTGGACGCTCGCGTCGGTCGCCAGCACGGACACACCACAATCATGGTCCGACCGAACACCCGTGTCCAGCAAGTTGATTCGGCGCGATAAATCGACGCGGACGTGCGGACCTCCCGGACGCTTCGCGATTTGACAGGCCATGCCGACGACGTCATGACCGGCGCGGCGGCGGTCGGGGCGTCCTTTGCGCCGCTTTTTGGTCAAAGCGGCCCGCTGGCGCCGGAACTACGCCCCACGGAGGGGGGACGAATGACCGAGGCGCTGTTCCTGTATGGGCCGCGCGACGCGCGCGTTGCGCCGTTCAATGTGCGGGAAGGCAGGCCGGGCGAGGTTCTCGTCGAAGTGGCCGCAGTCGGCATTTGCGGCAGCGACCTGCACTACTACAAGGACGGCGGCATCGGCGGCGCGGTCGTCCGCGAGCCGTTTGTGCCGGGTCACGAGTTCGGCGGCTGTCTCTGCGACGAGATCCCCGCGCTCGGTCTTACGCGCGGCGCGTTGGTCGCGGTTGACCCCAACATCGCCTGCGGCCACTGCGATTGGTGCCGCGAGGGCTACTTCAACCTGTGCCCGAACGTGGAGTTTTTCGGCGCCCCGCCGTTCGACGGGGCGATGACGTCGCGGATTTGGGTTCCCACGTCGCAGATCGTCAAGCTGCCGCCGGCGCTGACGCCGCTCGACGCCGTGATGCTGGAGCCGCTGGGCGTGGCGATGCACGCCGTCGATCTCGCCAGGCCGCGGCTGCTGGAGCGCGCGGCGGTGCTCGGCGCCGGCCCGATCGGGCTCCTCATCCTGCAGGCGCTGAAGGTCGCCGGCGCCGGCGAGGTCTATGTAGTCGAGCCACAGGCCCATCGGCGCGAGATGGCGATGCGCTTCGGCGCCGCCGCTGTCGGCGAAGCGGTGGCCGACGTCGCCGGTTGGAGCGAGGGCAAGGGCTTTTCCCTGGTCGTCGAGGCGACCAACAATCCGCTCGGCTTCCGCGACGCCGTGCGGGCGGCGCGGATCGGCGGCCGCGTCGTCCTGGTCGGCATTCCCGACGGCGACGTCTATACGCTGCCGGCCGCGGAAGCGCGCCGCCGCGGCCTGAAGATCAGGTTCTCACGCCGGATGGTCGACGCCTATCCGCGCGCCATTGAATTGGTCGCCTCTGGACGCGTCGATGTCGCCTCGATCGTCACCCATTGCATCGACCTGGCGGCGACGCCCGATATGCTCCGGTCGCTGGCCGAAAGCGCGCCAGGGCTCGGAAAAGTCCTGATCTATCCCAACGGACAGTGATCGAGACGGCCTCGACGCCGCCGGTGCGCCGCTGGCTTGGCGGTAGAAATGGCGGCGCGTACATTGGCGACGCATTACTCGGCGCGCGGGCGCCTCAGCGAGGCGTCAGGCGGGGATGAAGTCGATTGGGTTCCTCTCGTTCGGGCATTGGACGCCCTCGCCGCAATCGGAGACCCGAACGGCGTCAGACGCGCTGCTGCAATCGATCGACATCGCCGTCGCCGCCGAGGAATTGGGCGTGGACGGCGCCTATTTCCGCGTCCATCACTTCGCCCAGCAACTCGGCTCGCCGTTCCCTCTGCTCGCTGCCGTCGGCGCGAAGACGAGCCGGATCGAGATCGGCACCGCCGTCATCGACATGCGCTACGAAAATCCGCTGTACATGGCGGAAAACGCGGGCGCGGCCGACCTCATCGCGCGCGGCCGCCTGCAATTGGGAATCAGTCGCGGCTCGCCCGAGCAGGTCGTCGACGGATGGCGCCATTTCGGTTACCGGCCGAGCGAAGGCCAGACCGACGCCGACATGGCGCGTCGCCACGCCGAGGATTTTCTCGACGTACTCAAAGGCGAAGGTTTCGCCCAGCCCAATCCGCGACCGATGTTTCCCAATCCGCCCGGCCTGCTGCGCGTCGAGCCGCACGCTGAGGGCCTGCGCGACCGAATCTGGTGGGGAGCGGGCTCCGACGCGACCGCCGTCTGGGCGGCTGAGAAGGGCATGAATCTGCAGAGTTCGACGCTCAAGAACGACGAAGGGGGGCTGCCGTTCCATGTCCAGCAGGCCAAGCAGATCCGGACGTTCCGTGAGGCCTGGAAGGCCACTGGGCACAAGCGCGAGCCGCGGGTCTCGGTGAGCCGCAGCATCTTCGCCCTCGTCGACGAACGCGACCGCGCCTATTTCGGCCGCGGCAATCAAGCCGAGGACTCGATCGGCTATATCGACGAGACGACCCGCGCGATTTTCGGCCGCAGCTACGCCGCCGAACCGGACGTCCTCATCAAGGAATTGAAGAACGACGAAGCGATCGCGGAGGCCGACACGCTGCTGTTGACCGTGCCGAACCAACTCGGCGTCGACTACAACGCGCACGTCATCGAGTCGATCTTGAAACATGTCGCCCCAGCCCTTGGTTGGCGTTGACGAGCAGGGCGCGTTCCGACCAGACAAACCTCGAACAATGAAGCGACGGCGGGGCGCCGCAAGCATGGGCGCCGGGTCCGCTCGATCACGCAAAAAGGATGGCTGGCCGGACCTGAGTTGTGACGGCGCCGATCACCAAGAATTTCAAATTGGTCGCAGATTTCAAATTCTCGCCACATGACGTCGGTATGAGTAGCCGCAGGCGGTTGAATGTTGACTGCGCCGAGAGAAGCCGATCGCCGACGGGCGCCGCGCTTCTCGAGCCGTCGAGGTCAACGAACGCCGCGGTTCCGCTAGCGCCAGGACGAGGGCTTACGATGCCGACGCATACGGAGATCTCCAGTCATTTTGCGCAGTCCCGCGGGCGCGGCCCGTTGTTCACAACCGTCGTCGTTTGTTTCGATGACGCGAGCGAGGTCATGCAGGTCCGGGTCGGAATTGCCGATAGCGGCGACAGCAGCCAAAACCGGACGGACGCCATTCGCGCCGCGCGGCGGCTCGCGCTGCGCTTCGCCACCGAAGACAGCGCGGTCGCCGAGCGCCACTGAGCCCTGCTGGCCGCACGAGCCAGTTCGCCGGGATCACGGATTGACGCAGCAGCCAGGTCGACTTGAAGGTCGGCGAATGCGCCGCGCAGGGGCGCGTGGCCGCCGATGGCCGCGGTCGACCGTCTTTGAGGGGCCGCAGTTCGCCGCTCAGCGGGCGATGATCATCTCGACGCCGCGACTCTCGAAGGCGCGGGCGTCCTCGTCGCGGATGCCGTCATCGGTAATGAAGGCGTGGATGACGTCAAGCGTGCCGAGTCGGGTGAAGGACGAGCGGTTGATCTTGGTCGAGTCGGCGACGAGATAGACCCGCGAAGCGGCGCGGATCATCGCCTGTTTGAGCTGCAGGTCGGCGAAGCTCGGGTAGGTGAGTCCGGTGTCGAGCGCGACGCCGGCGGTGGCGAGGAACAGCTTGCCGGCGTAGACATCCTCGAAATATTCCGCCGCCTTGTCGCCGCTGAGCGACAGAGTCGGGCCCTTGAACTGGCCGCCCGGCATGTGCACCGCGTAGCCGGGCGCGGCGCCGAGCAGCAGCGCGATGTTGAGCGCGTTGGTGATGACGGTCAGCGACGAGCGTCCGAGCAGTTGATGAGCGACCTCGGTCGTGGTCGAGCCCGCGTCGAGGATGATCGTCTCGCCGTCGCCGACCAGGCTCGCAGCCTTCGCGCCGATCTTTCGTTTCTTGTCGATGTTCTCCATATGCTGGAGCGACATCGTCTCGACCTGGCGCGACACCGTGCGCAGGAAGGCGCCGCCGTGCTGGCGCGTGATGTGGCCGTCGGTTTCGAGTTTCTCGAGATCCTGGCGGATGGTCGCCTCGGAGACGGCGAAAGCAGCGCTGAGGTCGCGCACGCGCGCACTGCCCTCCTCCTGAAGCCAGGCGAGGATCTTCATTCGTCGCGGCTCGGCGAGCAGGCCGTTGAGATCGGCGCCGGACTGTCCAGCCGCGCCGATGCGCGCGCTCCGCCGTGGCGTCGTGGCTCTCGTCACCGTCATGGTTTTGCCCGTTCCGTTCAAGAGCAGCCGGCTTGAGTTCGTCATCTTCGATTCGGCGAGCTGTCGTCGGCCCGCTCGGGCCGCTCAACCGCCGATCGTCTCACAACCAATCGCCGCAACTCGAAACCATCTAGCCAAGACCGCAACAAATCGCAAGGATCGCCGATATTTCTTCCACGCTCCCGGCGCGTTATAGCTCAGCAACGCTCAGGCCAACTGCGCCATCTGCTGCAGGGCGACGCGCTGCTGCAGTTTGCGCTGCGCCTGGTCGACGACCACCGCCGCGATGATCACCATGCCCTTGATCACCATCTGCCAGAACGAGCTGACGCCCATCATCACCAGACCGTCGGATAGGATGCCGATGACGAACGCGCCGATGATGGTGCCGCCGATGGTGCCGCGGCCGCCCGACATCGAGGTGCCGCCGAGCACCGCCGCGGCGATGGCGTTGAGCTCGAAAGTGGTGCCGGTCGCCGGATGGGCCGCCAGCAGCTCCGAGGAGATGACGAGACCAACGATCGCCGCGCAGAAGCCGGAGAACATGTAGACGAACAGCTTGACGCGGTTGACGCGAATGCCCGACAGCGCCGCCGCGCGCTCGTTGCCGCCGACCGCGAAGATGTGCCGCCCGAGCGGCGTCCAGCGCGCCAGATAGGCCGCCGCCAAGGCGACGATGATCAGCAGCCAGATCGACATCGGCAGATAGAAGATCGTGCCGGCGCCGAGGAACGCATAGCCGGTCGTGCCCAAGGCGGCGCTGCCCTCGAGGTTGGGGAAGGTCGCGCCGTCCGAGACCAGCAGGGCCGCGCCGCGCGCGATATAGAGCGAGCCGAGCGTGGCGATGAACGGCGCGACGTTCAGCCAGGTGATCAGCAGCCCGTTGATCAGGCCGACGAGAACGCCGAGCACGAGGATGATGACCATGATCTCCGGGATGCTGAAGAACAGCGTGTAGCCGTTGTGCAGGTCGACGCCATGCAGAATCAGCCCGCCGGCGACCATGGCGCACAGGCCGACGATCGAGCCGACCGACAGGTCGATGCCGCCGGTGACGATGACGAAGGTCATGCCGATCGCGAGAAAGGCATTCTGAGCGACGTGCTTCGACATCAGCACGACGTTGGCGGCAGTGAGAAAGTTCGGCGCGGCGAAGGCGAAGAAGATCAGCACCGCGAACAGCGCGATGAAAGTGCGCAGCCGCATCAGATAGAGCGTCAGCGAGCCGCGGACCGAAGAGGCGGAGGACGAATCCACGGCGGCGCTCATGCGGTGAGTTCCTTTTTGTGTTGGGGCGCCCCGGTCGGCCCATGGCCGATCGACGACGCGGCGACGACCTTCGCTTCGGTCGCTTCGGCGCGGTCGAACAGCGCGGTCAGGCAGCCTTGGCTCATGACCGCGATGCGGTCGGAAAGCGCCAGGACTTCTTCGAGGTCCGAGGTGACGAACAGAATGCCGATGCCCTGCGCGGCGAGGCTGCGCATGATGCGGAAGACGTCGCCCTTGGCCCCGATGTCGATGCCGCGGCTCGGCTCGTCCATCAGCAGCACCGTCGGCGCGGTCATCAGCGCCTTGCCGATCACCACCTTCTGCTGGTTGCCGCCCGATAGCGACGAGACAGGGAGCTTCGGGTCGGCGACCTTGATCGACAGGTCGCGCACCTCGCGCTGCACCTCGTCGGCCTCGCGGCGCGCCGGAATGTGGAAGACTTTTGCCAGCTTCTTGAGGCTCGCCATGGTCAGGTTCTCGGCGACAGAGAGGATTGGGACCAAGCCGTCGCGCTGGCGATCCTCGGGGATCAGCGCGAGGCCGCGGGCGATGCGGCCGCCAACGTCGCGCTCGCGCACCGGCTTGCCGTCGATGAAGATGCGTCCGGTCGAAAGCGGGTGCCGGCCCATCACGCATTCGAGGAATTCGCTGCGTCCGGCCCCCATCAGGCCGTAGAGGCCGACGATCTCGCCGGCGCGCACCGACAGCGAGACATGATCGACCGCGTAGCCGCCGGTGATGCGGGTCAGCGAGACGTTCTCGGCGCGCAGCGCCTCGCCGCCGAAACCGTGTTCGCCCGGCGTCGAGAAATCCTTGGCGTCCGAGCCGATCATCTGGCGGACGATCCAGTGCAGGTCGACTTCGGCCACCCGCCGCGCGCCGGTGACGCGTCCGTCGCGCAGCACCGTGATGTAGTCGCCGATCCGCATCATCTCTTCGAGTCGGTGCGAGATGTAGACGATCGCCACCTCCTTCGCCTTGAGGTCGGCGATGACGCGGAACAGGATATCGACCTCCGGCGCGCTGAGCGCCGAAGTCGGCTCGTCCATGATGAGGATGCGCGCGTTGCGCGCCACCGCCTTGGCGATCTCGACCAGCTGCTGCTGGCCGATCATCAGGTCGTCGACCATGGCGCGCGGATCGACGCCGGTCTGCAAGCGCTCCATCAGCGCCTCGGTCTGCCGCTCCTGCTCCGCGTGATCGATGCGGCCGTGGCGCACGATCTCGCGATTGGCGAAGATGTTCTCGGCGACCGTGAGGTTGCCGAACAGGTTCAGCTCTTGGAACACCATGCCGATGCCGTGCGCCATCGCGTCGCGGGTGTCGGCGAAGGCGACCGGTTCGCCGTCGAGCAGGATGCGCCCGGCGGTCGGCCGCTCGACGCCGGCGATCATCTTGACCAGCGTCGACTTGCCGGCGCCGTTCTCGCCGACCAGAACGTTGACCGCGCCGCGCCGCACCGCGAAATCGGCCTGCTTGACCGCGACGGTGCCGGAATAGACCTTGGTCACCCCTTCGAGGCGCAGGACGACGTCGGATTCGTCTCGAGCGGCGGCGGCGTCGGTCACGGCTTGGGTCCGATCGTGATCTCGACCGGCGTCACCAGCGGCGGTTCGCCGGACGAGTCGAGCGCGTAGGCGCCGATCAGCGTCACTTTGCGGCCGACGAGGTCGTCGCGCGGCAGCTTCCCGAGCGTGTTGTGGTTGACGTAGGTGTTGAACGCCTTGCCGAAGCGGGCAAAATCGATTTGGTTGGTGAAGTCGCCGAACGAGACGAAATCGAGCGCGTCGCGGATCGCGGCGCCGCTCATCGCCGGGCCGATCTGCACGGTCGCGTCGACCTTGCCCTGACCGCTCGCATCGACGCCGATGGCGCCGGCGCGCGATTCGGTTTCGGCGGCGACGATCGTTCCCTCGATGCGGACCATCAAGGTCCACGGCGTGTCTTCCGATTTGGCGCGATAGCCCCATTTGGCGCCGGCTTCGTCCGGCGACTTGGCGGCGAGGTCGCGCACCGCGAGGAACGGTCCCGCTCTCTTCTCGAAATAGGGCACGACCTTGGCCGCCCATATCGAGGCGACCATCTGGTCGGGATCACGGGCGGCGGCGCCGTTCGTCCCGCCGGCCGCGCCGATCGCGCTCACCTGATCCGTGGGAATGAAACGGCACGCCGCGAGCAGGATCCCCAGGCTCAGCGCCATCGCGCATCCGACCCACCGCATTCCCTTCGACTCCGAACATGAGAAACGGCGCGCGGGACGAACCGTCCCGCGCGCCCTTGGCCGTCTAAGACCTCAAGGCTTGAGCTCGAACGTCTCGAGCTTGGCGGCGTTGGCGCTGTTGATCAGCACGCAGTCCATCAACTGCTTCTCGGTCTTCGGCGCCGTCTTGGTCTTGATGTAGGCGTCGGCCTCCTCGACCGAAAGCTGGGCTTCACGATAGGCCGGTTGCATCACGGTGGCCTTGATCTCGCCCTTCAGGATCGAATCGCGCACGTCGTTCGAGCCGTCGAACCCGACGACGATCACGTCCTTGCGGCCCGCCGCAACCAGCGCCGCCTCGGCGCCCATCGCCATCGTGTCGTTGCCGGAGATCACGCCTTTGATGTCGGGATGGGCCTGGAGGATGGTCTCCATCTTCGAGTAGGCCTCGGTCTGGTCCCAGTTCGCCGACTGCCGGGCGACGATCTTAAGGTTGGGGTATTCGTCGATGACGTCGTGATAGCCCTTCGAGCGCACGCCGGCGTTGGTGTCGGATTCCTTGCCGACCAGCTCGACGAAATTGCCCTTCTCGCCCATCAGCTTGACGAATTCCCGAGCGCCGGCCTGGGCGCCCTGGTAGTTGTTGGACACAATCTGGGCGAGCGCGATACCGGTGGCGTTGATCTCGCGGTCGAACAGGAACGTGGGGATGCCGGCGTCCTTGGCCTTCTTGACCGCGGCCACCGTCGCGTCGGCGCCGGCGTTGTCGAGCACGATCGCCTTGGCTCCGCGGGCGATCGCGGTGTCGAACAATTGCGACTGCTTGTTGGCGTCGTCGTCGTGCACGAGCGAGACGACGTCGTAGCCGAGCTCCTTGGCTTTGGCTTCTGCGCCCGCGGCTTCCGCCTTGAAGAACGGATTGTCGTGCGGCGGCGTGATGACGGCGATCAGATCGGCCGCGGAGGCCGTCCCGATGAACGCGGCGCTCGCCAACAGAGCGCCGATCAACGCATAACGAACCTTCATGACATTCCTCCCAACTTCCATTTCAGGCATCGCCGCGTTCCCGCGACGGCCGGTTCGGCCGTCGTCGAGCGCGTTACGCTGGATGCCGGCAACGCACGCTAAGATACCTTGAAAGGCTGAGACAGGCCAAACCTCCCGGCCGGACCCTTGCGTTCGGCGGCTCGGTTTCGTCTGTTTGCATTTGTCGCGGAATTTGAACCTTCCACCCCCTCCGATTAATTCGCATTTTTGCCGATTATTGAGGCATCGTTTTCAATCGCTGTCAAGATGCGCGGGCGTCGCGGTCTCCCGCTCGGCAACGACTGCGGATGGCTGCGGTTCCGGGGAAAATGCCGCCGGCGCGCGCCCTGCGGCGTCGAGCGCCCTTTACAGCAGGGTGAAACACGACTAAAAGCGAAACAAACGAAAGTTATCGAAACAAGTCAGCGGCTATAAGCACAAAGAGGGACGGCGTCGCTTCCGACGCCGCGCCACCTGCCAATCGCGGGGCGTCAAGGCATGGCCAAGAAAAATCTGCGACCGATCACGCTCGCGCTCGTCGTCGGCAGTCGCGAGTTCTTCAACGGGGCGCCGGCGCTCGAAACGCGCCACCAACTCACCGCCCAGCTCGAAAGGCTCGGCGTCGGCTACAATATCTTGCCGATCGAGGCGACCAAGAACGGCGCGGTGCAGTCGCGCGACGACGCCCGCCTCTACGCGGCGCAATTCCGCGGCGATCGCGACTCGATCGACGGCCTGGTCATCTGCCTGCCGAACTTCGGCGACGAAATCGCGATTATGGAACTCGTCGTCGAGGCGAAACTCAACGTGCCGATCCTGCTGCAAGCGAGCAACGACGCGATCGACAAGGTCGACGTCGCCAGTCGCCGCGACGCCTTCTGCGGCAAGTTCTCGGTCGCCAACAACTTCTACCAGTACGGCGTCCCATTCACCGACACGACCAGCCACACGTCAGACGTCAACGGCGAGGAATTCGCCGCCGATCTCGACCGCTTTGTCCGCGTCTGCCGCGTCGTGCGTGGCCTTAAGAACGCGCGGGTCGGTTCGATCGGCGCGCGCACCGGCGCCTTCCAGACGATGCGGTTCAGCGAGAAGCTGCTGCAGGCCTCCGGTCTGACGGTGGTCACCGTCGACCTCTCCGAGATCATCGGAGCCGCCCGGGCCCTGCGCGACGACGCGCCGGAAGTGAAGTCCGCGCTTGCCGAGATCGCCGCCTACGGGCGCATACCCGCCCACATCAAGCCAGAAAACATCCTGCGCCAGGCCAAGTGGACGATCGCGGTCAGCCGCTGGATCGCCGACAACGATTGCGACGCCAGCGCAATCCAATGCTGGCGCAGTCTGCAGGACAATTTCGGCTGCGCGACCTGCCTGACGATGAGCATGATGGGCGAAAAGCTGTCGCCGAGCGCGTGCGAAGTCGACGTGATGGGCGCGGTGTCGATGTACGCGCTGGCGCTCGCGGCGCAAGCGCCGTCGGCGATTCTCGATTGGAACAACAACTACGGCTACGAGGCCGACAAGTGCGTGTGCACGCACTGCGGCAACTATCCCAAGAGCTTCATCGGCTCGACGCCTGAAATCTCGGAGCTCGACGTGCTGGGCAGCGTGCTCGGGAAGGAAAAATGCTTTGGCGCGGTCAAAGGCAAGGTCAAGGCCGGCCCGATGACCTACTTCCGCGCTTCCACCGACGATCGGCTCGGCGTGGTAAAGACTTACGTCGGCGAGGGCGAGTTCACCGACGATCCGTTCGCAATGGACGGCGGCGTCGCGGTGACCAAGGTCGCGCGGCTCAGGCGTTTGCTCGGCTTCGTCGCCCGCAACGGATTCGAGCATCATGTGGCGATGGTGCGCGGTCATTGCGCCGAAGCGGTCGCAGAGGCGACCGGGCGCTATCTCGGTTGGCCGACCTATCGTCACCAGGCCGAGCCCGATGGCGACGCCTTCGCTTCGCCGGTTTTCAGGTCGTGACCCGATGACGACTCTCGCTTCGAAGCCGACGAGTCCTGAGCGCGCCGCGATCGTCGCGAAGATTCGCGATAAGGCGCGCGCCATTCGGATGCACGCGCTCAACATGGTCTACGCGGCGCGGCTCGGCCATCCCGGCGGCGACCTGTCGGTCGCCGACATCCTCGCGACGCTCTATTTCGGCGTGTTGCGCGTCGACCCGAAAGCGCCGCGCGACCCGGGCCGCGATCGGCTGATCCTCAGCAAGGGTCATGCGAGCGGCGCGCTCTACGCAACGCTGGCCGAAGCCGGTTTCATTCCGGTCGAGTGGCTCTCGACCTACATGAAGCCGAAATCGCTGCTCAACGGCCACCCCAACCGCAATTACGTCCCCGGCGTCGAAGCGAACACCGGCCCGCTTGGACACGGGCTGCCGATCGCCGTCGGCGTCGCCATCGCCGGACAGATCGATCACGCTGACTATCGCGTCTTCGTCGTCACCGGCGACGGCGAATTGCAGGAGGGCAGCAATTGGGAAGCGGCGATGGCCGCTGGCCACCGCAAGCTCGCCAATCTGGCGCTGATTATCGATCGCAATACGCTGCAGCAGGGCGCGCGCGTCGCCGAGACCAACGACGTCGAGCCGCTCGGCGACAAGTTCCGCGCCTTCGGCTGGGAAGTCATCGACGCCGACGGCCACGACCCTTCGGCCCTGATCGACGCGCTGACGCGACCCGAAGGGCGCGCCAAGCCGCTCTGCGTCATCGCCCATACGATCAAGGGCAAGGGAGTCTCCTACATGGAAGACCAGGTCGGCTGGCACCACGGCGTGCCGACCAAGGTCCAGCTTGACCAGGCGATGAAGGAATTGAGTCTGTCATGAGCGCGGAAGGGAACGGATCGCCGCGTCTGTTCGACTGCCGAGACGCCTTCACCAGCGCGCTCGAAGCCGTCGCCGAACAGGACGCGCGCATCGTCATCGTCGTCAACGACAGCATTGGCTCATCGAAGCTCTCGGGCTTCGGCAAGCGCTGGCCGGAGCGGATGATCAACGTCGGCATCGCCGAGCAGAATATGGTTGGGGTCAGCTCCGGCCTCGCCAACGGCGGCAAGATCCCGTTCGTCAGCGCCGCCTCCTGCTTCCTGACTGGACGCGCGCTGGAGCAGATCAAGGCCGACGTCGTCTACACCAAGGCCAACGTCAAACTCGTTGGGCAGTCGCCAGGAATTGGCTACGGCGAACTCGGCCCGACCCATCATTCGATCGAAGACTTCGCCTGGCTGCGCGTCTTACCCGATCTCGCCATCGTATCGCCCGCCGATCCGTGGGAGACCACGGAGGCGGTGAAGGCGGCCGCGCGGCTCGACGGGCCGATATTCCTGCGCGTCAGCCGCTTCGGCGTACCGCAATTGCCGCGCCGCGCCGACGCGACATTCGCCATCGGCAAGGCGGAAACGTTGCGTGAGGGCGGCGACGTCGCGATCATCGCCAACGGCGTCATGGTCGCGCGCGCGCTCGCGGCGGCCGAGGCGCTCGCCGAGAAGGGCGTCGGCGCGCGCGTCGTCAACATGGCGTCGATTGCGCCGCTCGATATCGAGGCGATTCGCGCCGCCGCCGATCTCGGCGCAATCGTCACCGTCGAAGAGCATTCGACCCGTGGCGGGCTCGGCGGCGCGATCGCAGAATTCGTCGCCGGCTACCGACCGTGTCCGGTGCGCATCGTCGGCTTCCCCGAATTCATGCCGACCGGCGGGATCGAGTTTCTGTTCGAGACCTATGGTCTGACCGCTGCGGGAATCGCGCGCGCCGCTGAGGAGGCGATCGCCCTGCGGCGGAAGCCATGAGCGGCTTCATCCTTGCCGTCGACCAAGGAACGACCGACACCAAGGCGTCGGCGATCGACGGGCAGGGGCGGATCGCCTCGCGCCATTCCATGCCGACGCCGGTCCGCTAGCCCGGCTGGGTCGGGCGGTTGGGCGCAGAGAGGCCTTGCGTCACCTGGCAGTGCCGACGATCGGCCGATCGCGTCGATGTGTTGCGCGCCCAGCGGATCGGCGCTCGCCTTGAGCGCGTCATCTGAGCGCGTGGGCGACCAGCGGGGCGGCGAGAACGTTGAGAACGCCGACCAGCGCCATGACGAGCCCCGACACGGCGCCTTCGGTCTCGCCGATCTGATGGGCGCGCGCCGTGCCCGCGCCGTGCGCGCCTAGGCCAAACAGCGCGCCGCGCGCTAGCGACGAGACAATCGGCAGCCGCGCGAGGATGAGATCGCCGATGACCGTGCCGACGACGCCGGTCACGACGACGAAAACCGCAGTCAGATCGGGAACGCCGCCGATGTTGCCGGATACTTCCATCGCGAAAGGCGTGCTGATCGAGCGCGGCAACAGGCTCAGCCGCAGCGTCCCATCGAGACCGACCAGCGTCGCCAGTCCCCAGCTCGAGACGAGCGACGCCAGCGTGCCCGCCGTCATGCCGACCAGCAGCACCGGCCAATGGCGGCGAATAAGAGCGCGCTGCTCGTAGATGGGAACGCCGAAGGCGACGGTCGCCGGGCCGAGCAGCAGCACCAGCCACTTCGTGCCGTGGATATAGTCCTGGTAGGACCCGCGTAGGCCGAGAATGACGGCGGCGATGAGGATTGGCGCGACGGCGAGCGGCGTCAGCCACCAGCGCGGCCACTTGCCGTAGAGCCGCTTGGCGACGCCGTAGAGGCCGATCGTGACGACCGACCAGAACAGCAGGTGCGCCAGAGGTTCAGCGAGAATCTGATGAAGCAAGGCCATGACCGGCTCTCCATCGATAGGCGCTGTCGACGACGAAGCCGGTTGTGACCATCACGGCGATGGTGCTGGCCAGGATGACGAACAGGATCTTGAAGCCGGTGAGGCCGAGGAATTCGGGGTAGTTCAGAACCGCGAGCACCGCCGGGACGAAGAACAGCAGCATGTCGGCGAGCAGCCATTCGGCGCCGCGGCGCATGCTGACGGCGCTGAGCCGACGGCGCGCGAGCAAGACGAGAATGATCACAAGGCCGAGGATCGCGCCGGGAATCGGCAGCGCGAGCGCCCAGGCCAGGACTTCGCCGGTCAGCCAGCAGGCCAGCACGATGCCGAGCTGCAACCAGACGCTGCGCTGAATGACGCGGTGGGCGCGGGGCATGGTCCATTCCGAATAATTTGCCGCCGCACCGTAATTTGCGTTCGATCATTCACAAAATGAATTGATTGACTAACTAAAAGTCGCATACGGAATAATCATGGAATTGCGACCGCTGCGCGCCTTCGTCGAGGTCGTCCGTCAGGGCGGTTTTTCGCGCGCCGCCGCGACGGTGTTCGCCACCCAGTCGACCGTCAGCAAGGCGGTGAAGCAACTCGAACAAGAAATCGGCGCGCCTTTGCTCGATCGGACGGGCCGGCGCGTCGCGCTAACGTCAATCGGCGAGGTTGTCTACCGTCGCGGCGTCAAGCTGCTCGCCGACCGCGACGATCTGCTCGCCGAGATCGAAGAAATGCGCGGCCTGAAACGTGGCGTCCTGCGGCTCGGCCTGCCGCCGGTCGGCAGCAGCACCTTGTTCGCGCCGCTGTTCGCCATCTATCGCCAGCTTTATCCCGGCATCGAGGTACGGCTGGTCGAACAGGGCAGCGACCAGCTCGAGGAAAGCCTGCGCGCCGGCGAGATCGAACTCGCCGGCCTGTTGCTGCCTGTGGCGGCGGATTTCAACTGCACGCCGGTGCGGCGTGAGCCGATGGTCGCCCTCGTCGCCCGCGATCACCCGCTTGCGGCGCGATCCTCAATCGCGCTGCGGGAGCTGAAGGATACGCCCTTCATCATGTTCGAACCCGGCTTCAGCCTGCATCGCATTATGCTCGACGCAAGCCGGAGCTCCGGCTTCGAGCCGACGATCGGCGCCATCACCAGCCAGATCGAGTTCATGATCGAACTCGTCGGCGCCGGCGTGGGCGTGGCGTTCCTGCCGCGCATGATCGCCGCGCAGCGCCGCCATCCCGCCGTCGTTCACGTCCTGCTCGACGAGCCCGGCGTCGAATGGAGCATGTCGATGGCGTGGCGGCGGAACGGCTATCTGTCCGACGCCGCTCAGGCCTGGCGCAGTCTCGTCGCTGAAAAGTTCGGCGATCGGTAGAATTGAACCGGATGCGCCGACGCGTTCGAGGCGCACGCGACGGGGACATCCGTGCCACGCCATGCGAAGCGCGGACCACGGGATTTCACGCCGGCGGCGTTGAGTCAGCGCGGAGCGAGTCGCCCGCGGAATTCAAACTAAGGCCACAACAGTCCGATAAGCGATGGCTTCGTATGGACGAAAGTCGACCGCGCCGATCTCAATCAATTGCTGGACCGTCTCGAAAACTGCGAAACGCCATTCGACGCGTAGGCCCCGCTCTCTGGGCTCTCTTGACTTTCGCTTCTGCGCCGATCGCCGCCGCACCGGCGGATGACCACGCTCTGACGCCCGTCGAGCGCGCCGCGCAGACGCTGGCGCGGATGACCGAAGCCGAGAAGCTTGCGCTGGTGCATGGGCGTCTCGGCGCGCCGTGGGGCGGCCGACCCAAGCCCAACGGCGCGATCGGCTCGGCGGGCTTCGTTGCGGGCGCGCCACGGCTCGGCGTGCCGGCCTTGCAGGAGACCGACGCCGAACTCGGCGTCGCTAATCCCGGCGACATCCGCCGCGGCGACGGCGCGACCGCGATGCCGTCGAATCTCGCGCTCGCCGCGACGTGGGACGAGGCGCTGGCGCGCCGTCAGGGCGAGGCGGTGGCGAGTGAGGCGCGGGCCAGCGGCTTCAACGTGCTGCTTGGCGGCGCCGTGAACCTCGTCCGCGATCCGCGCGGCGGCCGCGATTTCGAATATTTCTCCGAGGATCCGCTGCTCTCCGGCGTCATGGCGGGCGCGGCGGTCGCCGGCGCCGAGAGCCGGCATGTCCTGACGACGGTCAAGCATTTCGCGCTTAACGACGAGGAGACGAATCGAGGCGCGCTCGATGTGCGCATCGATCCGGCGGCGGCGCGCGAATCCGATCTACTCGCCTTCGAGATCGCGATAGAACGTGGCCATCCTGGCGCGGTGATGTGCGCCTATAATCTGGTCAACGGCGTCCACGCCTGCGAGAACCCTTGGCTGCTCGGCGCCGTACTCAAAGGCGATTGGCGCTATTCCGGCTTCGTCATGTCCGACTGGGGCGCGGCGCATTCGACCGTCGCCGCCGCGCTCGCCGGGCTTGATCAGGAGTCGGGGGCGCAGCTCGACGCGCACGACTTTTTCGGTCCGCCGCTGGCGCAGGCCTTGGCGGAGGGTAGGGCGCCGCAAGCGCGGCTCGACGACATGGCGCGCCGCATCCTGACCTCGATTTACGCCGCCGGCTTGGTCGACGATCCGCCGCGCGTCGATCAGGCTGACCCTGCGACCGCCGAGCATACGGCGCTCGACATCGAACGCGAAGGCGCGGTGCTGCTGCGAAACCAGGGAGTGCTGCCGCTCGCCGCAGACACACGCAGCATCGCCGTCATCGGCGCGCACGCCGACGCAGGAACGTTGGCCGGCGGCGGCTCATCCCAGGTCGCGCCGCGCGGCGGCGTGGCGGCGAAAGTGCAGATCGACAAGGACCACGCCGAGATCTTCGACCCCTCTTCGCCGCTCGCGGCGATCCGCAGGCAGTTCCCGCGGGCGCAAGTCGTCTGGGATGACGGACGCGATGCGGCGCGGGCGGCGAAGGTCGCAGCGGCGGCCGAGGTGGCGATCGTCTTCGCAGACCAATGGATGACGGAAGGCGCCGACGGCGTTGGCATCGCTTTGCCAGATGGTCGGGATCGCTTGATCGACTCGGTCGCGCGCGCCAATCCCCGCACGGCTGTCGTGCTGGAGACGGGCGGGCCGGTCGCCATGCCGTGGCTCGAGCGGACGGCCGCGGTGATCGAGGCCTGGTATCCCGGCCAGCGCGGCGGCGAGGCGATCGCCGAGATTGTGTCGGGCGCAGTCGATCCTTCCGGCCGTCTGCCAGTAACCTTTCCGGCGTCGCTGGCGCAACTGCCCCATCCTGCCTTAGCGGGCGAACCGCGCCAGGGCGGGGCGCCGAACGCCACGGGCGGGCGAAAGTTTGTCGCCGAATATCGCGAGGGCGCGCTGGTCGGCTACAAATGGTTCGCCGCCCAGGGTGAGCGGCCGCTGTTCCCGTTCGGCTTCGGCCTTTCCTACACGCGCTTCGCGCTCGACGATTTGTCGGTGAAAGTCGACGGGGAGCGCATGCAGGCGCAAGCGACAGTGAAGAACATCGGCGAGCGAGCCGGCGCGGCGACGCCGCAGTTCTATATTGCGCTTCCGGGCCGCGCCGGCGCGGCGCCGCGCCTGGTCGGCTGGCAAAGGGTCGCGTTGCAGCCGGGCGAAGCGCGGACGGTGAGCGTGCCGCTCGATCCGCGCTTGCTGGCTTCGTTCGACGAAGCGGCGCGCCACTGGCGCGTCGCCGCCGGAACCTACGCGCTCAGCGCTGGCTTCGATGTCGAACGGCGGCAATTGTCGGCGCCCGTCACGATGGGCGCGTTCGAGCTGCCGCCGTGAGACTCAGGCCGCGAGCTTCAGGACCTTCGCCACCTGGGCGGAGTCGAGCTTGACAAAATTGCCGATGCGACGCGTATCGTCGTCTGTGGCTTTCCTCGCCATCTCGTCGATGCGATCGGTTCCGACTTTGAGCGCGGCGAGGGTGGTGCCGAGACCGATGCTGTGGAAGAACGCTTCGAGCCGCGCGATTCCCGCCCGCGCCGTCGCTTCCTTGTCGAACATGTCGAGTTCGACGTTCCACACCCTGACCGCCCATTGCACGAAGCGATCGAGATCGTGATCGAGGACGTGCTTCATCCAGGCGGGGAAGACGACCGCCAGACCGGCGCCGTGCGCGACGTCGTAGATGCCCGAGATCTCATGCTCGATGTCATGCGACCCCCAGTCGCCGACGCGGCCGGTGTTGAGCAGATTGTTGTGGGCGATGGTCCCAGCCCACATCAACTCGGACCAGGCGTCGTAGTCGGTCGGCTTCGCCAGCACCTTGGGCGCCTGTGCGATCACCGTTTTCATCGTTGCCTCGAGCAGGCGGTCGACGAAGGCGACGTTGCGCGAATTGGTGAAATAGCGCTCCATCAGATGCGACATGATGTCGGCTGAGCCGCAAGCGACCTGGAACGCCGGAAGGGTGAAGGCGAGTTCGGGATTGAGCACCGAAAACTTCGGATAGATGAACTCGGAGTTGAAGCCGCGCTTGATCCAGCCGTCTTCGTTGGTCACCACCGCACCGGTCGAGGATTCGCTGCCGGCGGCCGGAATCGTCAGGACCGTTCCGATCGGCAGGGCGCGGGTCAGCTCGCGCTTGCCGACGAAATAGTCCCACACCTCGCCGTCATTGGCGGCGCCCATGGCGATCGCTTTGGACGAATCGATGGAGCTGCCGCCGCCGACCGCGAGCACGAAATCGAGTTTCTGTTCACGACAAAGCTTCACGCCCTCGTGCACGAGGCCGAGGCGGGGGTTGGGCTTGACGCCGCCAAGCTCGACCCATGCGACGCCGGCGCGCTTCAACGAGGCGACCACGCGATCGTAGAGTCCGGACTTCTTGATCGAGCCGCCGCCGAAATGCAGCAGAATCCGGCGCGAATAGCGCGCAACTTCGGCGCCGACCTCGTTCTCCATGCCGCGGCCAAACAGGATCTTCGTCGGGTTGTGGTAGGTGAAGTTGTCCATAGCAGACCTCTTGGCGTGAATTTTGTGCGCGGTTCATACGCCAACGCGCGCGCTTCGTCACGACCATCGCGTTCGTCCGTGCGTCGCTTTGTCGCCAAAAACGCCGATGATGCAGGGAATTAGCCGCTTCGCGCCTGAGTCCAGACGGAGGAAATCCGCTCCAGTGCCAGCAGCAGCGCAAGCGTGACGGCGACGAGGATGATGGTCAGTGCGGCGCCGGAAAAGATTTCGCCGCGGTCAGTGAGGCTGAAGATGGCGACCGGCAGCGTCACCCAGCCGGGCGGATAGACCATGACGGTAGCGCCCAGTTCGCCCATCGACAGCGCGAAGCTCAGCCCGAAGGCGGCAAACAGATAGGGCGCCACGAGCGGCAGGGTGACGCGGCGCAGACGGTAGAACGGCGTCGCGCCGAGGCAGGAGGCGACCTCCTCGAAATCCGGCGACACGCGCGCCAACCCGGCCGAAACATTGCCGAACGAGAAGGCCGAGATCAGCACGAAATGGGCGATGAAGACGATCGCTGTCGTGCCGTTGAGCAGCAGCGGCCGCTGGCTGAAGGCGACGAGCAGGCTGAGCCCGACCGAAACCGACGGCACGGCGCTTGGAACGAAGAACAGGACGCCCAGCGTTCGCGCCGCGCCGCCGCCTTGCGAGCGCAGAGCCAGAGCCGCCCAGGCGCCGCTGACGAGCGCCAGCAGGCTCGCGACGACGCCGGTGGCGAGGCTCGCGAACACCGCTTCGCCCGAAGCGCCGCCGCCGGACTGGGCGAAGTGTTCGAAGGTGAAGCCGCTCGGCAGAACGCCGTTCCACTGGCCGGCGAAGCTCGCCGCCAGGATGACGGCGAGGGGCGCGAGGAAGACGATTCCGACCAGCAGTCCAGCGAAACTCCACACCGCCAGCTTGCCCGAGCGCGACCAGACGAGCATCTCACGCCCCCAGTCGTCGCGCGGCGAGCCGATAGAGCCCGAACAGGCCGAGCGACAGCGCGACATTGACCATCGCGATCACGCAGGCGGCCTGGTAGTCGGACTCCTGAATCGCCTTGTCGTAGATCAGCAGCGGCAGGGTGATGACGCCCTTGGCGCCGATGAACAGGACGATGCCGAATTCGTTGACGGTGAGCAGCAGGCAGAGGCTGCCGCCGGCGATCGCCGCCGGCAGCGCCGCCGGCAGGATGACCTGGCGCACGATCCGCCACGGCCGCGCGCCGAGCAGACTCGCGACCTCGATCTGGCCGCGGTCGACCAACGAAAAGGCGGCGAGCAGGGGCCTCAGCACGAACGGCGAATAGACCGTCACCTCGGCAAGGATCACGCCCCAGGCGGAATAGAGGAAATGGACCGGCGGATCGGCGAGATGGAGCGATTGCATCAGCGCGCCGTTAAGCACGCCGGCCGAACCGTAGAGGAAAGTGAAGGCGAGCGTCGCCAGGAAAGTCGGCAGCGCGATGAACGTGTCGATCAGCCGGGCGACGAAAGTCGCGCCGGGAAACGGGACGAAGGCGATGACCAGCGCCAACGCAAGGCCAAGGGCGAGGCTGCCGGCGGTCGAGGCGAGCGCGATCTCGGCGGTGTTGGCGAGCGCGTTGACGAAGGCGCGCGAGCCGAGCGTCGCCCAGGCGGCGGCGAGATTGAGCGCGTCGCCGGAATCGTAGACTGCGGCATGAGCGATCAGCGTCAGCGGATAGAGGAACAGGACAGCGAGGGCGATCAGCGGCGGCGCGATCCATAGCGCGCCGAGATCGACCCTCGTCCCGCGCGGCGAAGCCGCAGCGTCAGACATCCGCGTCCTCGGCGATCAGGCTCGCGTCGGTCGGCGCGAAGAACATTTCGAGCCGCTCACCGCGCGACGGAATCGTCGGCAGCCTCGTCGCCACGACGCGCAGCAGCGCATTGCCGACCTCGGCGACGAGATGGGTCAGTTCGCCTTGCCAGTGGATTTCGCGCAGCGTTCCGACGATTCGGTTTGTGTGCGCGCCGTCGGGCGCGAGCGTGACGTTCTGCGGCCGCACGCATAGGAGACGTGGCGCGCCGACGCGCTCGTCGGCGCCGGGAACGACCAGTCGATCTTCGCCCGCCCGCACAGAGACGAAGCCGCTCGCGTCGGCGTTCGACTCAACGACGACCGGCAGGAGGTTGGCGCGGCCGAGGAACTCCGCCGAGAAACGGTTGGGCGGCCGGCGGTAGAGGTCGCCCGTCCGGCCGACGGCGCTGAGTGAACCGTCCTTGAGGATGGCGATGCGGTCGGCGAGCGTCAGCGCCTCGCTCTGGTCGTGGGTGACGTAAAGAATGGTGAGGTCGGGCAGTTCGGCGTGCAGCCGCGCGATCTCTTCGACCATCGAGCGGCGGATTTGCGCGTCGAGCGCGGAGAGCGGCTCGTCGAGCAGCAGCACCTTCGGCCGCACCGCCAGCGCGCGGGCGATTGCGACGCGTTGCTGCTGGCCGCCGGAAAGCTCGCGCGGATAGCGCCCGACATATTGGGTCATGCCGACGACCTTCAGCGCCTCGGCGACGCGCGCTTCGACGAGCGTCTTCGCGGCGCGGCGCGCGTGCAGGCCGAAGGCGACGTTGTCGAACACGCGCATGTGCGGAAACAGCGCGTAGTTCTGCACCACCATCGCCAGGCCGCGCGCGTAGGGCGGCAGGTTGGTGACGTCGGCGCCGCCGATGCGGATGCGGCCGCCCGCCGGCCGCACGAAGCCAGCGACGGCGCGCAGCGCCGTCGTCTTGCCCGAGCCCGACGGCCCGATCATCGCCAGAATCTCGCCCGCCGCGACCTCGAGGGTGAGCGGCTTCAGCACGACGGCGCCGCGATAGGCGACGCTGACCCGGTCGAAGGCGACGGCCGAGGCGGCGCCGCGCAATGCCGCGGCGCCGGTGACGATCGCCGCTTCGTCGACGAAAGCGGCGAGGCTCATCTCAGCTCCCCGTCGCTTGCTTCCAATGCGCGACGTCGTCGGGCAGATCCTTGAGCACGGCGGCCCAATCGGGCTGCCAGACGGTCACGCCCTGCATTGCGTCATGCAGCTTGGCGAAGTTGGCGTCGGTCGGCGTCACGTCCTTGCGCACCGGCACGCCGATCGCGATCGACGACACGGTCGACTGCGCGTCCTTGGAAAGCAGGAACTCGATCAGCTTCTTGCCATTGTCCGAGTCCGGCGCTCCGGCGACCAGGCCGACGTAGTAGGGTAGCGGCAGCGCCGAGCGCACGCCGTCGGGCCCGGCCGGCCAGAACACTTTGATGTTCGGGTTGTCGACCTGCTGCGACAGATTCATCTGCAGGTCGCCGTTGGCGACATAGAGCTCGCCCTTGTTGACCAGCGCGGTCAGCTTGCCGGTCGACGATGACGGGCCGACGTTGTTGTCCTGCAGCTTCTTGAGATAGTCGAAGGCGGCGTCCTTCGAGCCGAAGGCATGGATGACCTGCAGCATCACCGCTGTGCCGTCGCCGGCCTGGCCGGGGGTCGAATACTGGATCTTGCCCTTGAACTTCGGATCGAGCAGATCGGCGAAGGTCTTCGGCGCCGCGTCGAGCTTGGCGGAATCGTAGATGAAGTTCTGGAAGTTGTTGACCAGCGGCTGATAGGAATCGTCGCCGCCGTCGATCTGGGCGGCCGCGGTCGGCTTGAACTTCTGCAGCAGACCTTCGGCCTCGGCGCGCTGGATGAAGGGCGGCAGCGTGACGAGGACGTCGGCCTGCGGGTTCGACTTCTCCTTGGCGATGCGCTCGACGACGCCGCCCGAGCCGGCCTCGACATACTGCACTTTGACGCCGGTCGCCTTGGTGAAGGCCTCGAACTGGGTTTCGAACCAGCTGCCCTTGCCGTCGTGCAGCCCATCGGCGGAATAGATCGTCACGACGTCGGAAGCGGCGAAAGCGGGCGCGGCGACAACGACGGCCGCGCCGGCGAGCAGAGCGCTGACTAGCGATTTCATGGATGCACCTTTTTCGGCGCCGGAGTGGAGCCGGCACCGGCCTAGGGGCAGGCTATGAAGCGCTCGTGAAGCTCGTGTGACGTTTCGACGACGGTCGCGGCGACTCAGCCGTCGAGTGCGTCGAGCGCCGCCTCGAGCCGGTCGAACGCTGCATCGAAATCGTCGAAGCCGATCGTCAGCGGCGGGCAGAGCGTGACGACCTTGCCGCCGCCGATCTTGAAGCTCAGCCCTCTGTCGAGACAGGCGTACATTAGCCGGTCGGCGAATTCGGCGGCGTCCGCGCCGCCGATTTCGACGCCGAAATAGGCGCCGAAGCTGCGGACCTCGACAATACGCGCGTGCTTCGCCTGCAAGGCGACGAGCCGGGCGAGGCCGTGCGCCTCAAGATCGCAGGCGCGGGCGATCAGTCCCTCGTCCTCGATCGTCGCCAGCGTCGCCAGCGCCGCGGCCGACGCGACCGGGCTTTTCTCGTGCGTGTAATGGCCGAGCGCAGCGTCGGGCGCGCAATCGAGCGCGCCGGCGGCAAGAATGGCGGCGAGCGGCATGACGCCGCCCCCTAACCCCTTGCCGATGACCAGGATATCTGGCGTCGCGCCCAATCGTTCGCAAGCGTACATCGCGCCCGACCGCGCCAGGCCGCTCGGGATCTCGTCGAAGATCAGCAGCGCCCCATGCCGTGCGCAGGAGTCGCCCACGCGCGGCCAGAAATCGGACGGCGGCGGCGTGACGGTCGTCCAGCGCAACGGTTCGGCGATCAGCGCCGCGACGTCGCCCTGGACGTCGAGCGAATATTCGATGAAGTCGGCGAGGCGGTCGAATGGATGGTCGTCGCCAAAGAAGCGGCGCGCGAGGTCGAGGGGCGGCAGGTGTTCCGCGCCCGGAGTCATCGGCCCGAGCCCGCGGCGGAACAGCGCTTCGCCGCCGACGCCGATCGCGTCGAGCGTGGCGCCGTGGAACGAATCCCAGAACGACAGCGTCTTGTGCCGGCCGGTGGCGTAGCGCGCGAGCTTCAGCGCCATGCCGACCGCCGCCGATCCGCTCGGCGCGAACAGAGTCTTGTCGAGCCCCGCCGGCGCCGTGTCGACCAGACGACGGGCGAGCGCGGTGGCGGTCGGGTTCGAATAGCGGCGGGTGCAGAAGGGCAGGGTCTCCATCTCGCGGCGAATCGCTTCGACCACCCTCGGGTGGCCGTGGCCGAGCTGATGGACGCTGTTGCCGTGGAAATCGAGAATGCGCTTTCCGTCGACGTCGGTGAGCCAGGCGCCCTCGGCGCGAACGATTTCGGTCAGGCATGGCGTCGACAGCGACTGGCGCAGAAAATAGC
>JBEKVR010000058.1:0-42852 GCA_049513815.1 Roseiarcus sp.
AAAGCCAAGGTCGCCATCACCGCAATCATGCGAAAGCTCGTCGTCCTCGCCAACGTCCTCATCAAAGAGGATCGCCCCTGGACGCCAATCCATGCTTGACCGCCAACACAGATGCTCATCCTGAGGAGCGCCGCGAAGCGGCGCGTCTCGAAGGATGAGGAGCCGCTTCGGTGGCGCGTCTCGAAGGATGAGGGCGTCGACGCGACGATGACGGCGCGGTAGAAAAATCGCGCGGCGGCGCGCCGTAGGGAGGCTCGAAGTGTCGTACGTGCTGGCGATCGACCAGGGCACCACTTCGACGCGCGCAATCCTGTTCTCGGCGGAGCTGACCATCGTCGCCGCGGCGCAGCAGGAATTCGCCCAGCATTATCCCGCTCCCGGCTGGGTCGAGCACGACCCCGAAGACATCTGGCGCACGACGCTCGCCACCGGCCGCGAGGCGCTGGCCAAAGCCGGCGTGCGCCCCGCCGAGCTGGCGGCGATCGGCGTCGCCAATCAGCGCGAGACGACGCTGATCTGGGACCGCAAGACGGGCGAGCCGATCCATCGCGCGATCGTCTGGCAGGACCGCCGCACCGCCGGCTCATGCGAGCAGTTACGCGCCGCTGGGCGCGAGCCGCTCGTCTCGGCGCGCACGGGCCTGCTGCTCGACCCCTATTTCTCGGCGACCAAGATCGCCTGGCTGCTCGACAATGTCGCCGGCGCGAGAGCGCGCGCCGAGCGCGGCGAACTCGCCTTCGGCACGGTCGATACGTTCCTGCTGTGGCGGTTGACCGGCGGCGCGGTCCACTTGACCGACGCGACCAACGCCAGCCGCACGCTGCTCTACGACATCCGCCGCAACGCCTGGGACGACGAGCTGCTCGCGCTGTTCCGCGTCCCGCGCGCGATCCTGCCCGAGGTGCGCGACTCGGCCGACGACTTCGGTTTCGCGGAAGCCGAGCATTTCGGCGCGAAGATCGCGATTCGCGGCGTCGCCGGCGACCAGCAGGCGGCGACCGTCGGCCAGGCTTGTTTCGCGCCGGGGATGATGAAGGCGACCTACGGCACCGGCGCCTTCGCGCTGGTCAACACCGGCAGGACGCCGGTCGTCTCGTCGCATCGCCTGCTGACCACCATCGCCTACCGGATCGATGGCGCGACCACCTATGCGCTCGAAGGCTCGATCTTCGTCGCCGGCGCGGCGGTGCAATGGCTGCGCGACGGACTCGGCGTCATTCGCGCCGCCGAGGAGGCCGGCGCGCTCGCCGCCGCCGCCGACCCGACGCAATCGGTCTATCTGGTGCCGGCGTTCGTCGGTCTCGGCGCGCCCTATTGGGACCCCGATTGCCGCGGCGCGCTGTTCGGCCTGACGCGCGCTGCGGGGCCGAAGGAGATCGCACGCGCGGCGCTCGAAAGCGTCGGCTACCAGACGCTCGACCTGATCGAGGCGGCGCGCGCCGATCTGCCGGCTGGCGCAGCGGCGGAAACCGTGCTGCGCGTCGACGGCGGCATGGCGGCGTCGGATTGGACGATGCAGCGCCTCGCCGACATCCTCGACGCGCCGGTCGACCGGCCGGCGATCAAGGAGACGACGGCGCTAGGCGCCGCCTATCTCGCCGGATTGCGCGCCGGGCTCTATCCGCCGCTCGCTGACTTCGCCGCGCGCTGGCGGCGCGAGCGCGCCTTCCGTCCGACGCTCGCCGCAGACGTGCGTGCGAAAATGGTCGCCGGCTGGCGCGACGCGGTGGCGCGGACGCTGAGCGGGCGCAAGACTTAGCCGTGCGCGCAGAGCGCGGCCAACGGCCGTGCCTTCAGACGAGTCGCCGCCGCCCCGGCGCGAGCGATCAATGAACAAATCTGCTTCATCGCCGACGTCGTCACCACCGCCTCGCCTTGACAGCGCGCGTCCCGCTGCGCCATTGCCCCGCCGCGTCGTCGCCAGCGGAATCCGCCATGCCTTCTCTCTCGATCGCCGAAATCGCCGACCGCTTTCCCGACTTCCGCGTCGCGCTGGTCGTCGCTGACGACTTGCGGATCGGCGCAGCGCGCAGCGCGGCGCTCGCGGCCGAGATCTCCGCAATCGAGCAGGCGTGCCGCAAGCGCTGGAACGGGACGGAGCTTTCCGCGATCCCCGGCGTCGCCGCGTGGCGCGCGGCCTACAAGGGCTTCGGCATCAAGCGGACGAGCTACCGCTCGTCGGTCGAGCGGCTGATCAAGCGCGTGCTGGCGGGCGGCGCGCTGCCGGAAGTCAACGCGCTGGTTGATCTCTACAACGCGGCCTCGCTGGCGAGTGAGCTTTGCCTCGGCTGCGACGATCTCGACGCGACCGAGGGCGATCTCGCGTTCCGCTTCTCGCGCCCTGACGACACGTTCATCGACATGGGCGCCGAGGCGGGCGAGGACCCCAACGATCCGCCCAAGGTCGGCGAGGTCGTCTACGCCGACGCGCGTCATGTGCTGTGCCGGCGCTGGAACTGGCGCCAGGACGCGCGCACCGCCGTTTCGGCCAAGACGCGCCGCGTCGCGCTGACGGCGCAGTCGAACGGCGCCGGCGACGTCGAAGCCGCTGCGGCGCGCCTGGTCGCGCTGATCGAACGCGAATGCGCCGGCCGCTGCCGCGTCGTCACTGCCGACCGCACGCGGCCGGTCGTCGCGTTCTGAGCCGCCGCTTTCCCCCTCCTCATCGAGACGCGCGGCTTCGCGGTGTTCCCCACGATGAGGAGGATCGCGATCTCGATCGACCTGCCGCCCTCATCCTGAGCCGCCTGCGCAAGCAGGCGAGTCGAAGGACGAGGGCGCCCCGCGCTCGGCAAAAGCCGATCCCCCTCGTCGTTCGAGACGCGCCGCTGGCGCGGCGCTCCTCACGATGAGGAGGAGCGGTCATTCCCGCCTAGCGCCAGCGTCTTGCGCGAACGCAAAATCAAATATAAGCATATCTTTATGTCTAACGCCGCGCCGCCTGGCGGTCCGCCGACGATCGGTTTTGACGCCCTGCTGGCGAGCCTGCAGGCGGCGGGCGAGGTGACGCGGCTGCGACTGATCGGCCTGCTCAGCGAAGCCGAGCTGACCGTCAGCGAACTCGTCGCGATCCTCGGCCAGTCGCAGCCGCGCGTCTCTCGGCATCTGAAATTGCTGGTGGAAGCGGGCATCGCCGAGCGCCAGCGCGAAGGCGCCTGGGCGTTCTATCGCCTCGCCGATTCCGGCGGCGCGCTGGCGCGCGCGCTGGTCGCCCGCGTCGATCCCGCCGATCCGACCTTCGCCGCCGACCGCACGCGGCTGGCGGCGGCGCGCGAGGCGCGGCGCAAGCAGGCGGCGGCCTATTTCGCCGAGCGCGCCGCCGACTGGGACGCGATCCGCGCGCTGCACGCGCCGGAGATCCGGGTCGAGGCGGCGATCATGGCGATGGTCGGCGACAAGCCGATTCGCGGCCTGCTCGACCTCGGCGCCGGCACCGGCCGCATGCTCGAATTGCTCGCGCCGCGCGCCGACCGCGCCGTCGGCGTCGATCAGAGCCCAGCGATGCTGGCGGTGGCGCGCGCGCGCATCGACCAGAGCGGCCTGCGCAACGTTCAACTGCGCCAAGGCGACCTCTACGCGCCGCCAGTCGAGCGCGATTCCTACGACCTCGTCGTCATCCATCAGGTGCTGCATTTCCTCGACGATCCGGCCCGCGCGCTGGCCGAAGCGGCGCGGGCGTTGAGGCCGTCGGGTCGGCTGCTGGTGGTCGATTTCGCCGCCCACGGCGAGGAATTCCTGCGCGAGGCCTACGCCCACCGCCGGCTCGGCTTCGCCGACGAAGAAATTGCCGGCTTCATCGCCGACGCCGGCCTCGCCGAAATCGCCGCCGGGCGCGTCGCGCCGGCCGCCGGCGAGCCCGACAAGCTGACCGTGGCGCTGTGGCTGGCGCGCGACCGGCGGATCATCGCCGACCCTCTGCCGAAACCGACAATGGAGCTCGCCTGATGGCCGACAATCCGCAGCGCCTCAGCCGCTCGGGCCCGCGCGTCGCCGTCTCGTTCGAGTTCTTCCCGCCCAAGACGCCGGAAATGGAAGCGCAGCTGTGGGAGGCGATCGGCCGCCTCGCGCCGCTCGCGCCGGAATTCGTCTCGGTCACTTACGGCGCCGGCGGCTCGACCCGCGAGCGCACGCACGCGACGGTCGCGCGGCTGGTCAAGGAAACGACGCTGAAGCCGGCGGCGCATCTGACCTGCGTCGGCGCGAGCTGCGCGGAAATCGACGCGGTGGTGAAGGGCTACGCCGCCGCTGGCGTCCGCCACATCGTCGCGCTGCGCGGCGATCCGCCTGGCGGCCTCGACACGCCCTATGTCGCGCCGCCTGACGGCTACCGGACGACTGAGGCTTTGGTGAGCGCGATCAAGGCGGCGGGCGATTTCGAAGTCTCGGTCTCCGCCTACCCGGAAAAGCACCCGCAGAGCCCGACGCTGCTGCACGACATCGAGGCGCTCAAGCGCAAGGTCGACGCCGGCGCCGACCGCGCCATCACGCAGTTCTTCTTCGACAACAGCGCCTACTTGCGCTTCCTCGACGTCGCCGCCGCGGCGGGAATCACGATTCCGATCGTGCCGGGAATCGTGCCGGTGCTGAACTTCAAGCAGACGGCCAATTTCGCGCGCAAGGCCGGCGCGAGCGTGCCGGGCTGGCTCGCCGAGCGTTTCGATGGGCTCGAGGACGATCCGGCGACGCGCCGGCTGGTGGCGGCGGCGGTCTGCGCCGAGCAGGTCATCGACCTGATCGACCGCGGCGTCGACCACCTGCATTTCTACACGATGAACCGCGCCGACCTCGTCTTCGCGATCTGCCACCTCATCGGCCTGCGCGCCCAGCCGGCGGCGGCCTGACCGGCGCGCCTATCGCGCCAGCCCGGGCAGCATGCGCGCCAGGGTGCGGTCGCCGAGCGCCCAGTGATGGAACAGAGCCGCCGCGGCGTGGCCGGCCGCGACGACGCCGAGCACGTTGGCGGCGAGCTGGTGCAGGCCGAGCATCTCGCGGAAGAACGCGCGATCCATCGTCCACGGCGACGGGATGTCGAACAGGCCGAACACCGGCAACGCCTCGCCGCGCGCGAATTGCATGACAATGCCGAGGATTGGCGCCGCGATCAGCAACGCGTAGAGCAGCAGGTGTCCGGCCGAAGCGGCGTAGCTGAGCCAGGGTTCGAATCGATTGGCGGCAATGGCCGGCGGCGGCGGGTCGAGCGCGCGCCCGGCGAGCCTCAGCACGATCAGCAAAATGACGCCGAGGCCGAGCGCCATGTGGACGGACACGCTGGCGCCGCGCGCCGCCCCTGGTGGAAAGATGTCCCTGAACTGGCCGAGCAGCCAAGCGAGCAAGACGAACAGAGCGGTCATCCAATGCGCGAAGCGCGCGATCGAGCCATAGTCTTGTTGAGAATTGCGCAACGGCATCATTGGCCTCGTAAAGAAGCGACCTCTCGCCTACTTAGGCGCCGGCAGCCGCGATTGCAAAAGCACGCGAGGCGATTTGTCCTTGTCGTCTTATTACAATTTAGTATAGCGCGCGCTTCAACTCTGCTTGAGCCCGTCGATCAGCGCTCTCAGCGTCGCCACCGTCGATGCGTCGGCCTCGCCATCGACGCGCGCCGGCCGGAAGTGACGCTGGAAGGCGGCGACGACGGCGCGAGTCGGCGCGTCATAGACGCCGGTCAGCTCGATTCCGTAGCCGTAGAGCGCGAGCATCGCCTGCAGCGCCCGCACCGGCGGTCCCTCTTGGCCGGGGCCGAACAGCGGCCCGTCGGAGATTGGCGCCGGCTCGACCCAATGACCGACGCCGGCGCGCGCCAGCGCGTCCCACGGAAAGCGTTCGCCGGGGTCGCGCTTGCGCGCCGGGGCGAGGTCGGAATGGGCGAGCACGCGCTCGGGTCGAATGGCGCGCCGCGCCGCGATGTTGCGAACCAGCGCGATCGTCGCGTCGACCTGCGCTTGGGTGAACGCCGGGAGTCCGCCGTCGTGGCCGGGATTGACGATCTCGACGCCGATCGACGCCGAATTGAGGTCGCGCACGCCGCCCCATTGGCCGATTCCGGCGTGCCAGGCGCGCTTGTGCTCGGGCACGAGCTGGGCGATCTCGCCGCTCTCCCAGACGAAATAATGGCACGACACTTCGCCGGCGGGGTCGGTGAGCAGCGCTAGCGCGCTCTCGGCGGTCGGCATGCCGGTGTAATGCAGCACGACGCAATCCGGTCGCGCATAACCGCGCCGCTCGCCGAAATTGGGCGACGGCAAAACGCGCGCAACCAGCGGGCTGTCGGGAGCGAATGCGTCAGTCATGTCGGCGCGCCCTCGCCCGCGCGGCGAAATGCGCCGCCGAACGTGCGCGAAAGCGGCGCGCGGCGCTATCGGTTCAGTACCAGCCGCGGCAAACGCGATTGCCGTAATAGTCGTAGTACCATTCGCCGCAGCGATATCCGGGGCCGGGCGGGGTCGATGCCGAGCCGATCACCGCGCCGCTCGCCGCGCCGATCGCGGCGCCGGCCAAAGCGCCTCCGGGGCGGCCGGTGGCCGCGCCGCCGATCAGCGCGCCCGCGACGCCGCCGAGCACTGCGCCGTTGGCGGCGTTCTGCTGTTGCGGCGTCTCGCAGCCGGCGATCGGCAGGGCCGCCGCTATGGCGAGAGAAAGGATCATCAGTTTCTTCATCGTTTCGGTCTCCTCTGCGTCGCGCGGCGCCCCCACGCCGACGCCAAAGACATCGGCCTATGGCTTCTGCGCCGCTTACCGGCTGGCCCAACCCGCGCATGCCTTAGCACAATGTTGCGGCGGATGTCGTCAACGGGCGGTGAATCGAGAGCGTCAAGTCGTGCGCGCCCTTGCGACCCCCATCGCGCGCTCGAGCGCGTCGAAACCGCGCGGGCTGAGGCTCGCGGCGGCGTTGAAGCGCAGATAGGCGCAGGCGTCAGGCGCGGCGCTGAACACTGGTCCAGGCGCAAAGGCGACGCCCTCGGCGAGTCCGCGGCGGGCGATCTCGACCGCGTCGAGCCCGTCGGGCAGTCGGGCCCAGACGAACAAGCCGCCGTGCGGCTCGATCCACGGCGTTAGGCCCGCCGCGCGCAACCGCGCCAGCGTGCGGCCCATCGCCTCGGCGAGTCGCGCCCTGAGCGCGCCGAGGTGTCGGCGATAACCCGCTTCGGTCAGCATGCGGTAGAGGAACGCGGCGGCGAAATGGCTGCTGCTGAGCGCGGTGGCGAGCTTGAGGTCGACGACCGGGTCGACCCAGTCGGGACGTAGCGCCAGGTAGCCGCAGCGCAGCGCGGCGGAAATCGTCTTTGAATAGCTGCCGACCTGGATCACCCGCTCCAATCCGTCGAACGCCGCCAGCCGCGTTCCCGGCTGCCCCGGCTCGAAATCGGCGAAGATTTCATCCTCGACGATGACGACCTGGTGGCGCTCGGCGAGCTTGAGGACGCGATGGGCGATCGCCGGCGACAGCGACGCGCCGGTCGGATTGTTGAGGCCGCCGATGGTGAGATAGAGCCGCGGCGACTGCTCGGCGAAGACGGTCTCCATCGCCGCCGCATCCGGCCCGCCGGGCGTCAGCGGGATCGCGGCGACGTTGAGACGATGCGCCTTGAGCAGCGGCAGCAGGCGGAAATAGCTCGGATCGTCGACCGCCACCGTGTCGCCAGGCTGGACGAGGAAGCGCAGCGCGAGGTCGAGCCCATGCGTGCTCGAGTCGACGAGCACGATCTGCTCGGGAGACGCGACGACGCCGCGCTCCGCGAGCCGCACCGCAAGCTGGCGGCGCAGCGGCGCGTAGCCGATCGGCGAGTCGTATTGCGTCTTGCGAAAGGCGCGGTCGCGCGCGAGGTCGCGCAACGCGCGCTGCATGCCGACCTCGGGAAGCCAGGATTCCGGCAGCCAGCCGGCGCCCGGCTGCACCACGTCGGGGTCGGATTCGAGCGCGGCGCGCACCGAGCGCAGCCAGTCGGCCGAGGGTTCGCGCCGTTCGACGGTATTGGCCAGCATCAGCGGCCGGGTCGGTCCGGCGACGAAAAAGCCGGCGCCGCGCCGCGCCGTCACTTCACCTTCGGCGACCAGGCGCTCGTAGGCCTCGACGACAGTCGATTTCGACACGGCGAGCGAGGCGGCGAAAGCCCTGACCGAGGGCAGACGCGCTCCCGGCGCCAAGGCGCGGCTTTCGATCCGCGCTTTCAGCGACGCCATCACCGCGGCGACCCGCGTCGGCGGGCGCTCAACCGGCGACCGTTCGAGCATCTGTATCACCCATTGATCGGTACAGTTCAGTCAAACTGTACCCAATTGTCTCTGGCCGCGCCAGCCGGATTCGGCGATTCGAAGGGGGCGAAAGGAGTTCGCCCCATGCGCCCCCTGCCCCGCTTGTCCGCCGCGCTCGTTTCTCTCGCCCTATGGCCGTTCCGCGTCGCCGAGGCGCGCGCGACGCTGCGACAGCTCGCCGCCCTCGACGCGCGATCGCTCGCCGACATCGGTCTGACGCCGGCCGACCTCAACGACGCGACCGCGCTGCCGCTCGCAGCCGAGCCAGGGTTCTTTCTCGCGGCGCGCGTCGACGGAAGACGCGTCGCCCGCCCCGAATTCGGCGGCCGGCCGCGTCGCGTCCGGCTGCGGCCGGCCCTGGCGAAGATCGGCTCATGAGCCGTCCGGCGGCGGCCGAGACCCTCGGCATGGCGTTCGGCTTCGTCGCTGTCGCGGTTTTCGCCGGCTCTCTGCCGGCGACCCGGTTGGCGGTGGCGAGCCTCGACGCCAATTTCGTCACCGCGGCGCGGGCGGCGATCGCCGGCGTCATCGCCTTGCCCGTCCTGGTCGTCGGCCGCCGTCCGCCGCCCTGGCGCGACCTGCCGAGGCTCGGCCTTTGCGCGCTCTGCCTGGTCGGCGGTTTCCCCGCCTTCACCGCCCTCGCCCTGCGCTCGCTGCCCGCAACGCACGGCGGCGTCGTGCTCGGCGCCTTGCCGCTCGCCACCGCCGTCGTCGCGGCGCTGGTCGATCGCGACCGCCCGTCGCCGGCGTTCTGGCTCTGCTCCGGGCTCGGCGCAGCGCTGGTCGTCGGTTTCGCGCTGAGCCGCGGCGGCGGGGCGCTCCAACCGGGCGACGCGCTGCTGCTCGTCGCCGTCGCCTGCGCGGCGGTCGGCTACACCGTGTCGGCGCAATTGTCGCGCCGCCTGTCGGCGCGCGAGGTCATCTCGTGGGTCGTCGTCCTGGCGCTGCCGATTTCCGCCCCGCTCAGCTTCGCTTGGCAGCCCGCCGATCTCGGCGCCGTCGCTCCGGCCGCCTGGGCGAGCCTCGCCTATCTCGGCGCGATGAGCATGTATCTCGGCTTTTTCGCCTGGAACGCCGGCCTGGCGCTCGGCGGCGTGGCGCGGGTCGGCCAGGTCCAGCTCATCCAGCCGTTTCTCACTTTCGCCATCGCCGCCGTCGTGCTTGGCGAACGGATCGACGCCGAGACGGCGATCGCAGCGCTGGTCGTCGTCGCGCTCGTCTTCGCCAGCCGGCGGACGCGCGTCGACGCGCCGCGAACGGCGGCGGCGCAGGCGTGAAGGTCCTGAAAGAATAAGGGCCGCCTCGAAGGGCGGCCCGAGTCAGGGAGAACGTCCAAAAGGACATTGCGACGACCGTCGCGCCTTTCCCCTACGCCAGACTTTCAACCGCCGTTTTGATGCGCGTCAATCCTGGCGAAGACGTCGCGGCGCTTGACCCGGCGGCCGGCAACCGCATAGTGGCGCCGTCAGCCGGCCGGACGGCCGTCGCCTTCGGGCGGAGGAAAGTCCGGGCTCCATGCGGACACGGCGCCGGATAACGTCCGGCGAGAGCGATCTCAGGGACAGCGCCACAGAAAGCAAACCGCCGGCCTTTGGCCGGCAAGGGTGAAAGGGTGCGGCAAGAGCGCACCGCGTCGGCGGCAACGTCGGCGGCAAGGCAAGCCCCGCCGGGAGCAAAACCGAATAGGAGCGACGCGCGCGCCGCAAGGCGCGCAGACCCCGTCCGCAGGTCAGTCGCTCGGGTTGGTTGCTCGAGGCGCCCGGCGACGGGCGCCCCAGAGGAATGGCCGTCACGTCGGCAGCCGCAAGGCTGCCGGCCATACAGAACCCGGCTTACAGGCCGACTGGCGTTGGGTTTTGGGCAGTAGGCGATAGGCAGTAGGCAGTCGAAGCCGACGCGTGTAGTCCTACTGCCTACTGCCTACTGCCCACTGCCCACTGCCTTCCTTCGAGGCCTCATGCTCCACGCTCATTCCGTCATTCCCGCCGGACAATGGTCGGGCGAGCCGGTCGACGCCGTGGTGCTCGACTACGACGAGCGCTATCGCCGCCGCTTCGCCATGACCGGCGTGCGCGGGCTCGGCTTCCTGCTCGACCTGCCGGAAGCGGTGATGCTGCGCGCCGGCGACGGACTGAAGCTCGAGGACGGCGGCATTGTCGAAGTCGTCGCCGCGCCGGAGCCGCTTGCCGAGATCCGCGCCGCCGACGCCGCCGCGCTGACCCGCGTCGCTTGGCACCTCGGCAACCGCCACCTGCCGACCGAGCTGACGAAACGGAGCCTGCGCATCCGCCGCGATGCGGTGATCGAGGACATGGCGCGCGGGCTCGGCGCGACCGTGGTCGCCATCGAAGCGCCGTTCAACCCGGAAGGCGGCGCCTATGTGCGCGCGGCCGGCGGCCAAGACCACGATCATCCGCACGGCGACCACGATCATCGTCACGATCACGGTCACGATCATCACGACCACGGCCACGGCCACGCCCACGCCCACGCCCACGGCGATGACCACAAACACTGACGGCGACGCCTGGCGCGAGGCGCCGTTGCTGCTGTGGCTGTCGCCGGCTTTCCCGGTCGGCGCCTTCGCCTATTCGCACGGACTCGAATGGGCGTATGAGGCGGGCGACGTGACCGACGCCGCTTCGCTCGCCGCCTGGCTCGCCGACCTCGCCCATTTCGGCGCGCCGCATCTCGACGCGGCGCTGTTCGCGCATGCGTTCCGCGCCGCCGCCGCCGCTGACTGGTCGGGGCTCGACGCGGTCAACGAATTGGCGGTCGCGCTCGCCGGCTCGGCCGAGCGGCGGCTGGAGACGACCGCGCAGGGGGCCGCGTTTCGCGTCGCTGCGCGCGCCGCGTGGGACTGCGACGCGCTGGCGCGGCTCTCGGCGCGCGACGGCGAGCCGCTCGCCTATCCGGTCGCCGTCGCTGCGGCGGCGGCGGGCTGCGGCATGGCTTTGAACCGCGCGGCGGAAGCCTTCGTCGTCAGCCAATTCGCCAATCTCGTCTCCGCCGCGACGCGGCTTGGAGTTGTTGGCCAGACCGCCGGGCTGAAGATCCTGGCAGGGATCTTGCCAGAGCTCTCCGCGCTGGCGCGCGAGGCGTCGGCCACGCCGCTCGACGATCTCGGCGCCTGCGCGTTGCGCTCCGACATCGCCGCGATGCGGCACGAAACACAATATTCGAGGTTGTTCCGCTCATGACGCAAACGCATTCGCCGTTGAGGGTCGGAGTCGGCGGCCCGGTCGGCTCCGGCAAGACGGCGCTGATGGAACAATTGTGCAAGCGGCTGTCGGGCGCCTACGAGGTCGCGGCGATCACCAACGACATCTACACCAAGGAAGACGCGCGCATTCTGGTCGAAGCTGGCGCGCTGCCGCCCGAGCGCATCATGGGCGTCGAGACCGGCGGCTGTCCCCACACTGCGATCCGCGAGGACGCTTCGATCAACCTTGCGGCGATTGACGACATGCGTCGCCGCTTCCCCGCGCTCGACCTTATTCTCGTCGAATCAGGCGGCGACAATCTCGCTGCGACCTTTTCGCCGGAGCTTGCCGATCTGACGATCTACGTCATCGACGTCGCCGGCGGCGAGAAGGTGCCGCGCAAGGGCGGACCGGGCGTCACGCGTTCCGATCTTCTCGTCATCAACAAGATCGACCTCGCCCCTTACGTAGGGGCGTCGCTCGAGGTGATGGCGCGCGACGCGGCGCTGATGCGCAAGACGCGGCCGTTCGTCATGGCCAACATGAAGACCGGCGAAGGCGTCGACGCCGTGATCGCTTTCATCCGCGACAAGGGCGGGCTGTAGCCGCCGCGTCTGACCATTGGGGACCTCTAGCGGAGCGGCCGGCGGCGGCTTGTATTGCCGGCGCGGCGCGTCTAAGAAGCCGGTCCCCGGCTTCTTAGACGCGCCGCGAACGGCTCCATAGCGAGGAAAATTCCCCACATGCGCTTTTCGTCTCTTGTCACCGCGATCGCTTTCAGCGCGCTCCTCTCCGGCGCGGCTTTCGCGCTCGACGCAGCCCAGCCGACGCCTGGCCCGACGCCTGCGGCCGACGCAGGCGCCAAGGCCGCCAAGTCGTCCGATTGCTACAAGCAGGCCGACGCCAAGGACCTGCATGGCAAGGAACGCAAGAAGTTTCACCACGAGTGCATGAAGGCGCAATGAGCCGCACTTGAGCGCGAACGAACCATGCGATGGCCGGCGACGCCGGCCATTCCTTCTGAGCGCGGCGCGTGGCTGACCTGCCCGCCATAGCCGCCGACGACGAGCGGCTCTCGGTCTTCGCCACCGTTCGCGATCTCTTCCGCTACGCCGTCAGCCGCTTCAACGCGGCCGACCTTGCCTTCGGTCATGGCGCGACCAACGCGGTCGACGAAGCGGCGTTCATCGTTCTCGAAGGGCTGAAGCTGCCGATCGACACGCTCGATCCCTTCCTCGACGCTCGCCTGACCCACGCCGAGCGCGCGCGACTGCTGGCGTTGATCGACGCGCGGGTCTCGACGCGGAAGCCCGCCCCCTACCTGCTCAATCGCGCCTATATCCAAGGCGTGCCGTTCTATGTCGACGAGCGCGCGATCGTGCCGCGCAGCTTCATCGGCGAATTGCTGTTCCACGGCCTCGTCGGTCCCGGCGCGCTGATCGACGACGCGAGCGCGATCGAGAGCGCGCTCGACCTCTGCACTGGCGGCGGCTCGCTGGCGATTCTCGCCGCGCGCGTCTTCGCCAACGCGCGTGTCGACGCGGTCGACGTCTCGGCCGACGCGCTCGCGGTGGCGCGCCGCAATGTCGAGGAGCACGATCTCGCCGATCGGGTGACGCTCTATGAGGGCGACTTGTTCGCGCCGCTGGGCGCTGCGCGCTACGACCTCATCCTCGCCAATCCGCCCTATGTCGACGCCGAGTCGGTCGCCGCCTTTCCGCCGGAATATTCCGCCGAGCCGCGTCTGGCGCACGCGGGAGGGCGCGATGGGCTGGACATCGTGCGACGCATCTTGGCCGAAGCGGGCGCGCATCTGACTGAGGAGGGCGCGCTGGTGTGCGAAGTCGGCCGCGGGCGCATGCGGCTGGAGGCCGAGTTTCCGGAACTGCCGCTGATCTGGCTCGACACCGAGGAGAGCGAAGGCGAGGTGTTCTTCGTCCGCGCCGCCGATCTCGCCGCGCCACGCCGCAAGGGGAAACGGCGACTCTAGGCGAGGAAATCCAACGCCTGGCGTCCGCCCGTCGTTCGATCGAGTTCGATTTGGCGCTCGCAGCGAATCGCCCCGTCGCAAGAATCCGCAATCTGGCCGAACTGAAGTTCTTGCGCGGATGGTTTCAACCGCGCGCGAATAGAAGCCGCCTCAGATCAGCCACAGACAAGAGCGCACGTTCGCGCATTGCAGGGGAGCAGAGGCCTTGGGTCGCGCACGTCGCCAACGATGGCTCGGCCTGTTCCCGCGCGCGTCAGCGACCGTTTGCGCGTTTTCGTTGCTTCAGGCGTGTTCTCCGATTCCCGAACCGACGCAGACGGCGAGTCTTGGCGAGGTCTTGAAGACTCTCGCGCAAGAACACAAGGTTTGCAGCGTCGCCGTCGCCGTCGTCAGGGCCGGGAAACTCGCGCAGACAGAAACCGCTTCAGGCTGTCCCGGAGTTTCGCAAACGATCCCTGACGGCATCTTCCAAGCTGCGTCCTTGAGCAAACCCGTATTCGCCTATGCCGTTCTCAAAATGGCGGAAAAGGGAAAGATCGATCTCGACGCCCCCGTGATGCGGTACCTGCCGCAAGGCTATTCTCACCGGCCCTATCCATTCCTCTCGAGCGCTGAAGCCAAATCCAACCTCGTCACCGACCCGCAGTTGAGCGTTGTAACCGTGCGAATGCTCCTAAATCATACGTCTGGCCTTCCCAATTGGAGCGATGGCCCGCTGCGGTTCGATTTCGCGCCTGGCGGTCGTTGGCAGTATTCCGGCGAGGGCTACGTGTTGTTGCAGCGCGCGGCGGAGACCATCACGCAGATGCGTCTGGATGCGTTGATGGACGGTTATGCGCTCGGCCCGCTTTCCATGCGCGACAGTAGCTATCTCTGGCGAGCCGACTTCGCGGCTCGCTTTCAACGCGGCGACAATGGCCAGGGCGAGACCTTGACGTTCTCCGAGCCGATCGCGCCGGCGACGCTCTACACCAGCGCGACGGATTACGGCCGTTTCATCGCCAACGTCGTCTCCGACAAGAGGCTGCTCGAGACGACACTGGCATCCGCCGTTCCGGTCGATGCGGGCCTTCGCCTGAGTTGGGGCCTTGGCTGGGGGATCGAGCAGACCGAGCACGACACGCTCATCTTTCAGTGGGGCAATAACCCCGGTTACAGAGCCTTCGCCATCGCGTCGACGAGCACGGGCGACGGCGTGGTCATCCTGACCAACAGCGAAAACGGGATGGCTCTCGCCGAGCCTGTAACGAATATCGTTCTGCCCGGCGAGCATCGAGTCTTCAGGTTTCAGATGCTGCGCGAGGGCGTCGCCGGCGTCCTCTGCGGGACGCTTGGGGTTTGTCCCTAGGGCCGTCCAGCCGGTCCGCCGTCTGTTATTCCGCCGCTTCGCGCATCGCGGCGCGAATCACGGTGCGGAAGTCGTCGATGCTGACCAGCTTGCCGGCGCGCTCGACGTGCCAGTAGCTCCAGCCGTTGCAGGCCGGCAGACCCTGCGCCAGCGCGCCGATCTTGTGGATCGAGCCGACCGCCGGTCCGAGCGTCAGCGCGCCGTCGACGCGGGTGAGCGCGCGATGGCGACGTTGCGCGTCGAACAGCGTCTCGCCCGGTTTGACCAGGCCCGCTTCGACCACGCTGGCGAAAGCGACGCGCGGTTCGCTGCGCTTGCTCGGCATCGCCGCGACCGATTCGGGGGCGACCGGCTCGACGGCGTCGATGCGCGCCTGCGCCGCCGCGGCGTAGACCGCGTCGCGCTCGAGGCCGAGAAAATTGCGGCCGAGCCGCCGCGCCACTGCGCCGGTGGTGCCGGAGCCGAAGAACGGATCGAGCACGAGATCGCCGGCGCTGGTGGCGGCGATGAGCAGCCGTTGCAGCAGCGCCTCAGGCTTCTGCGTCGGATGGGTCTTGCGTCCGTCGGCGTCCTTCAGCCGTTCGGCGCCGGTGCAGATCGGCAGGAACCAGTCGGAGCGCGCCTGGACGTCGTCGTTGCCAGCCTTCAGCGCTTCGTAGTTGAAGGTGTAGCCCTTGGCGTCGGCGCTGCGCGCCGCCCAGATCATCGTCTCATGCGCGTTGGTGAAACGCCGGCCGCGGAAGTTCGGCATCGGGTTGGCTTTGCGCCAGACGATGTCGTTGAGAATCCAGAAGCCGAGGTCCTGCAGGATCGCGCCGACGCGGAAGATGTTGTGATAGGAGCCGATGACGACGATCGTCGCGTCGCGCTTCATCACCCGCCGCGTCGCGCCGAGCCAGGCGCGGGTGAACGCGTCGTAGGCGGCGAAGTCGGCGAACTTGTCCCAGTCGTCGTCGACCGCGTCGACCACGCTCTGATCGGGGCGCGACAGCGCGCTTTCGAGCTGCAGATTGTAAGGCGGGTCGGCGAAGACGAAATCGACGCTCGCCTCGGGCAGCCGGGCGAGTTCGGCGATGCAGTCGCCGACGATGATCGCGTCGCGCGGCGGGGCGGCGGGCGTGGCGGGGCGCCGCGCCTCATTGCGTCCAGTACGCAGAACCTGAAGCTGGACGGGGAGGCGGGTCGCCCCGGCACGCGAACCACGCATTAGGCAACTCACTCAACGCGACCGTCAGGGCGAATGGCTCTGACACGCGCGATAGTGAGCATTTTAGGTAAAGGCGAAGTTAGGCCCGGCGAAGCGCCGCTGTCTCGTTTTCGTACGGCTTGGCGAGCATAAGAATCTTTATCAAATCAACGATTTCTAAAGAGTCGCGACGGGGGCCGCGGCGAGCGCTGAGTCGTCGTCGAACAGCGCGATCGGCTTGAACGAGCGGCGATGCAGCGGACACGGCCCGAGACGCGCCAGCGCCGCGGCGTGTTCGCGGGTCGCGTAGCCGGCGTGGCGCGCGAACCCGTAGCCGGGATGGACCGCGTCGAGCCGCGCCATCAGCGCGTCGCGCGCGACTTTGGCGACGATCGAAGCGGCGGCGATCGACAGCGACAGTCCGTCGCCGCCGATGATCGGCTGCGCCGGGCACAGAAGGCCCGGCGGCGTGTCGCGGCCGTCGATCAGCGCATAGTCGGGCCTGACCGACAGCGCCGCGACCGCACGTCGCATCGCCAGCAGCGTCGCGCCGCGGATGTTGAAACGATCGATCTCTTCGACGCTGGCGAAGGCGAGCGCGACCGCGATCGCGCTGGCGTAGATCGCTTCCGCCAGCGCCTCGCGCCGCGCCGCGCTCAGCGCCTTCGAATCATTGAGGCCCTTGGGCAGGTCGTCGGGATCGAGAATCACGGCGCCGACGCCGACCGGTCCAGCGAGCGGTCCGCGGCCGACCTCGTCGACGCCCGCGACGAAGTGTCGCCCCTTGGCGATCAACGCGCGCTCGTTGTCGTAGCTCGGCGCGCCCATCGCCGTCAGCCGAGCGGGCCGTGGGCGAGTCGCGCGACATCGAAGGCGACGACGTCGCCCAGCAGCTCGATGAAGGCGGCGGCGCCGTAGTTGGCGGCGGCCTCGCCCTTGGCCGCCGTCGCCGACGCGGCTTCGCCGACGGCGCCTTCGGGATTGAGGTCGCTCGCCATCCAGGCGAAACCGAGTTGTTGCGCGCCGCGCAAGCGCTTGAAGTCGGCGGCCATCGCTTCGCCGGCGCTGGCGAAATCGCGCGCCTTGTCCATCTTCACCGTCTCGCGGCGGAAGGCGAGGGTCAGCGAGGTCTCGGCGTCGCCGCCGTGCACGCCGTAGACGCGCTCGCGCTCGGAGAAGAGGCCGTCGGGATAGCCAAGCCGCCGCCAGCTCGCGTGCACGCACAGCATCGCGTGGCGCGCGCGCAAACTCAGCGCCGCCGCGTCGATCGCCGGCACGTTGCCGCCGTGCGCATTGATGAAGACGAGCTTGCGGCAGCCGGCGCGCGCCACGCCGTCGCCGATCGCCGTCAACACGTCGACCAGCGTTTCGAACGGCAGCGTCAGCGTGCCAGGATATTCGCCGTGCTCGTCGGAAGCGCCGATGGACTGCGGCGGCAGGAACAGCACGGGCCAATCGGCGGGCAGGCGCGCCATTGCGCGCTGGAGATAGCCCTCGCCGATGAATGCGTCGGTCCCGACCGGCAGATGCGGTCCGTGCTGCTCGATCGCCGCAAGCGGCAGCACCGCGACCGCCCTGGCCATGTCGACGGCGGCGAAGTCGCGCCACGACATTTCGGCCCAAAACTTGGTTGGCGGCATCCTAACTCCCCCAGTCCCAAGCGCGGCTAAGGCTTCAGCGCCTCGTCGAGCAGCCGCGCCAGCGTCTCGGGCTCGCGCGGAAATCCGGCGCGGATCCACAAAGCCTGCAGCTTCTTCAGCGTCGCGCCGACGCGCTGGCCGTGGGTCACGCCGCGCGCGACGACGTCGGCGCCGGTGATCGGCAGGGTCGGCTCCGGCGTCGACAAGAGAAAAGCGCGGGCGCGAATGAAGCGCCAGTCGTCGACGCCCGCGCCGCTGTCGGCGTGGAACAGCGCCAGCGCGTCGAGCGCGCCCTGGCGGCGGCGCTCGAACAGCAGCCGTCGCAGCGCGCCGAGCGAAGGCGGCGCCTCGCCGTCGTGCAGATCGGCGAGGCCGCGCGCGAGAGCGGCGAGGCGCTCGGTCTCGGCGTTGGAGAGCCGCAGCCGGTCGCGCAGCCGGTCGGCGTCTTCTTCGATCAGTACGCAGAGCGCGCCGAGGCGCAGCACCGCGTCGGGCGCCATCTCGCCTGCCGCCTCGAGCGCCGCGAAGCGAGCGAAGCGCGCCGCATCGGTCTGGCCGGCGACCAGCGGCTGAAGCAGCCCCGCTTCGCAGATTGCGGCGAGCGTTTGCGCCGCGCGCGGCGCGACGAACAGCTTCATCAACTCGGCGCGCACCCGCTCACGCGACAGGATCGCCAGGCCCTCGCGCTCGGCGATCGCCGCCGCCAATCCCGCCTTGTCGAGCCCGCCGTCGCCGTAGCGGGCCGAGAAACGGAAGAAGCGCAGAATGCGCAGATAGTCTTCGCGGATACGCTGGCGCGCTTCGCCGATGAAACGGACGCGATGGGCGGCGAGATCGATCAGCCCGCCGACATAATCGTGGACGACGCCGTCTGGGGTCAGCGACAGCGCGTTGATGGTGAAGTCGCGCCGCCGCGCGTCGTCGCGGAAGTCGCGGCCAAAGGCGACCTTGGCGTGGCGGCCGTCGGTGTCGACGTCGCGTCTCAGCGTCGTCGCCTCGATCGGCCTTCCCTCGACGATCACCGTCACAGTGCCGTGGGCGAGGCCGGTCGGCGCGACGCCGAAGCCTGCGGCGCGCGCGCGCTTCATCACGACTTCCGGCAGTGCGGTGGTGGCGAGGTCGAAATCGCCGACCGCCGCGCCGAGCGCGAGGTCGCGCACCGCGCCGCCGACCAGCCGGGTCTCTTCGCCGTCGCCGTTCAGCGCCGCGAGCGCGCGGGCGAGCCGGCCGGTCTCGAGCAGGCGACGGTCGGCGAGGCGCCCGTCCCGCAAGCCGGGCAGGGCGCTCATTCGATCCGCCCCGGCACGAGCACGCCGTTCTCGACATGGGCGGGGATGTAGACGCCGTGGCCGCGCGGCGCGAACAACGACGCGCCGACGAGCCCCCCCAGCGCTGCGACGAGGCCGACGATCACCAAGGTCGCGACGCGGCTGCGCGTCCAATGCTCGATCGCCAGCGGCCAGCGCATCCGGAGCGCGAGATAGGCCGCGAACAGCAGGAACGGCAGGAAAAACAAGCCGAGCGATTCGGCGATGGGGCGCCACATCAGGTGAACAGCCTCTCGTAGAGATTTCGCAGGATGCCGGCCGTGACGCCCCAGATATACCTCTCGCGATAAGGCATTGCGTAGAATTTTCGCGTCCGGCCGCGCCATTGCCGCTCTTCGAGCCGGTGGTTGGCGGCGTCCATCAGGAAGGCGAACGGCGTTTCGAACACATCGGCGACCTCGTCCGGGTTGAGCGTCGGCGCAAAAGCCGGGTCGATCAGCGCCACCAGCGCCGTGACGCGATAGCCGGTGCCGGTGAGATAAGGGTCGAGCCAGCCGAGCGGCTCGACCAGGCTGGGCGCGAGGCCGATCTCTTCGCGCGCCTCGCGCAGCGCCGTCTCGCCCGGCGTCTCGCCGGCGTCGATCTTGCCGCCGGGGAATGCGACCTGGCCGGAATGGCTGCGCAGATGGGCGGCGCGCAGGGTCAGAAGCATCGTCAGCCCTTCCGGCCGCGGGATGATCGGCGCCAGCACCGCGGCCGGGCGCGCCGCCGCCACGGTTTGCGGATCGATCGCCAGGCCGTCGAGCGCATGGTCGCCGCGCCTCGCCAGCAACGAGGAGAAGACGTCGGCCGCCGGCTCGGCGGCGAGCCGCGCCCGCGCCAGGCGGCGCAGGTCCTCGGCCGAAAGCGCGCTCAGCAAGGGCGTGTCGCTCACAGTCCCTCGATTTCGCTGGGGCGGGCGATGGCGAAGAACAATCCGCCGCTGCGCACGCCGAACCAGCCTTCGCCTTGCTGCGGCGCGACCTCGCCCAGCGCGACGAGGTCGTAATAGAGCGCGCGCTTGACCAGCGCCCACAATTCGCCGCGCACCCGAACATAGGGTTTGATCCCATCGGCGGCGGCGCGTTCGAAGCGCAGCGGATGATCGGCGTCGACCGTGACGATGTCGTCGACGTTGGTGCGGAAGGCGAGCCGTCGCGCGCCCTTCGCCTCGCCGACCTCCATCTCGACGGCGACGAACGGCGCGTCGTCGACCGCGATCCCGACCCGTTCGACCGGAGTCACCAAAACGTGACGGTCATTATCCTTATCCTTGCGCAGGATCGAGGCGAACAGCCTGACCAGGGCCGGCCGGCCGATCGGCGAGCCGCAGTAGAACCACGTCCCGTCGCCGGCGATGCGCATGTCGATCTCGCCGCAATAGGGCGGATTCCAAAGATGAACCGGCGCCGCGCCACGGCCGCGCGCGGCCGCCGCCGCTTCAGCGAGGCCGCCGAGGGCGCTTTCCGGCGCGCCGCCGGCCGCCACATTCTCGCGCTTGTTTGTGGGCAACAATGCCGTCCGTATGTTACGCCTTGTTTCCGTCAGGCGTCGCCTCAATCTAGTGCGGTCGCCGGCGAAGGGGAATTCGTCCGCGCCGCTCGCCTGACCCGCCAATCGGCCAAAGGAGAGAGCATGACCGTCGCCGATCTCGACGCCAGCATCGTCAAGGCCGCCGAAGCGACGCTCGCGCGCGTCGCCGCGGCGCGCGATGCGATCGGCGCGGTGATCTTCGGTCAGGAACAGGTCGTCGAGCAGGCGTTGGTGACATTGCTCGCCGGCGGGCATGGACTTTTGATCGGCGTCCCCGGCCTCGCCAAAACCAAGCTGGTCGAGACGCTCGGCATCGTCATGGGGCTCGAGGCGCTGCGGGTGCAGTTTACGCCCGACTTGATGCCGTCCGACATTCTCGGGGCCGAGGTGATGGAGGAGGGCCTCGATCACAGCCGCAGTTTCCGCTTCATCAAGGGGCCGATCTTCGCCCAATTGCTGATGGCCGACGAGATCAATCGCGCCAGCCCGCGCACCCAGTCGGCGCTGCTGCAGGCGATGCAGGAGCGCCATGTGACGGTCGCCGGCGCGCGCCACGATCTGCCGGCGCCCTTCCACGTCCTGGCGACGCAGAACCCGCTCGAGCAGGAAGGCGCCTACCCCTTGCCCGAGGCGCAGCTCGACCGCTTCCTGATGCAAATCGACGTCGGCTATCCCGACCGCGACGCCGAGCGCCGCATCCTCATCGAGACGACCGGCGACGCCGAGGCTAAGCCGAAGCCGGCGATGTCCGCCGCCGACTTGATGGCGGCCCAGCGTTTGGTGCGGCGCGCGCCGATCGGCGAAAACGTCGTCGAATCGATCCTCGATCTTGTCCGCGCCGCCCGCCCCGGCGAAGGCGATCCAGAGCTCGTCAAGCCGATCGCCTGGGGGCCGGGCCCGCGCGCCGCTCAGGCTTTGATGCTCGCTTGCCGAGCCCGCGCGCTGGTCGACGGCCGCTTTGCGCCGTCGCGCGACGACATCGCCGCGCTCGCCGAGCCGGTGCTCAAACACCGCATGGCGCTGACCTACGCCGCGCGCGCCGACGGCGAGACGATCCCCGCCGTGGTCGCGCGGCTGGTCGCCAAAACGCTTGGCTGAGGCGATGGCGGCGTCGGCCTCCGAGCGACGCATCCGCCACGAGGCGTCCACGCTGGCGGCGCGCCTGCCGAGCCTCGTCGTCGCGGCGCGCCAGATCGCGCATTCGCTGCTGCACGGCGTGCATGGAAGACGACAGGCCGGGCCAGGCGAAACCTTCTGGCAGTTTCGCCCGTTCATCTCCGGCGAGCCGGCGGCGCGCGTCGACTGGCGCCGCTCGGCGCGCGAAGACCGCGCCTTCGTGCGCGAGCGCGAATGGGAGGCTTCGCACACGATCTGGATCTGGTTCGATCGCTCGCCGTCGATGACGTTCGCTTCGTCGCTCGCGCCCTGCGCCAAGGTCGACCGCGCCGCGGTGCTCGCCTTCGCGCTCGCCGATCTCGCCGTGCGCGGCGGCGAACGCGCCGGGCTGCTCGGCCTGACGCCGCCGCTCGCCGGACGCGACGTCATCGAGCGTTTCGCCGAGGCGGTGGCGGCCGAGGAGCGGCGCGGAATCGCCGCCACGGGCCTGCCGCCGGCGGCGCCGCTGAAGCCGCGAACCAAAGCGGCCCTGATCGGCGATTTCCTCTCCGAGGCGTCGGCGGTGGAAGAGACGATCGCCGGCTTCGCCGCGCGCGGCGCCGAGGGTCAGGCGCTGACGATCGCCGACCCGATCGAGGAGACCTTCCCGTTCGAAGGCCACACCGAGTTCCTCGCCGCCGCGGGGTCGCAGCGGTTGCGCGCGCCGCGCGCCCAGAGCCTGCGCGATCCCTATCTCGAGCGGCTCGCCGACCATCGCGAAGCGGTGCGCGCGGCCTGCGTGGCGCGCGGCTGGGGCTTCGCCCTGCATCGCACCGACGCTTCGGCGGCGCAGGCGCTGCTCGCCCTGCGGGCGCGTCTCGCCGGCCCTGAGCCGGCGCGCGCCGGCTGGAGCGCCTGAGGTGTTCGGCCTGCCGCTCGCTTTCGCCGCGCCGGCGGCGCTCGCCGCCCTGGCGCTGCTGGCGGCGCTCTATCTCTTCCTCAAGGTGACGCCGCCGCGCCCGCGCGAGGTCGTCTTCCCGCCGCTGAGATTGCTGATCGGCCTCGACCGCAAGGATGCGACGCCGGCCAAGACGCCGTGGCCGCTGTTGCTGCTGCGCATCGTCGTGGCGGGGCTGGTGATCGTGGCGATGGCCGGGCCGATCTGGAACGCCTTGCCCGGCAAAGGCGTCGGGCCGTTGCTGATGATTCTCGACGACGGTTGGGCGGCGGCGCCGAGTTGGGAAAAGCGCGTGGCCTATGCGCGCGCCGCGCTCGAAGCGGCGACGCGCGCCGGGCGACTCGTCGCGCTGGCGCCGACCTCGCAAGGCGGACTGGAACTCGCCGCGCTCGACGCGCCGCGCAGCGAGGATCGCCTGCGCGCGCTCGCGCCCGCCCCTTATGCGCCGCAGCGCCTGGCGACGTTGCCGCCGATCGCCCATTTTCTCGCCGCCAATCCGCAGACGGAAGTCGTGTGGATCGCCGACGGCGTCGAGCTCGGCGGCGCCACGGCGTTCGCCGGCGCGCTCGCCGAGGCCGCGCGCGGTCACAAGCTCTCGGTCGTGCTCGACAAGACGACGGCGATCGGCGTCGTCGGCGCCGACAATCTCGCCGGCGCGCTGCAGGCGCATCTGACCCGCGCCGGCGCCGACGGACGGCGCGTGGGAACCGTGCGCGCGCTCGACGCGCAGGGTCGGTCGATCGGCGAAGCGCCGTTCGATTTTGGCCTCGGCCGCACGACCGAGGCGAAGTTCGATCTGCCGGTCGAGCTGCGCAATGAGATCAGCCGGCTCGTCGTCGCCGACGAATCGTCGGCCGGGGCGACCTGGCTGGTCGACGAACGTTCGCGCCGCCGTCGCGTCGCGATCCTGTCCGGCGCGAGCGCCGACGTCGCCCAGCCGCTGCTGTCGCCCGCCTATTACATCAAGCGCGCGCTCGCCCCCTACGCGGAGATCCGCGAGGCGGGAGAGGCTGGCGCCGACACGATCGAGTCGCTGCTCGCCGAGAAGCCGTCGGCGCTCGCGCTTGCCGACATGAGCGTGCCGCCCGGCCCCGCGCACGACAAGCTCGCTGCGTTCGTCGAATCGGGCGGCGTGCTGCTGCGCTTCGCCGGCACGCGGCTCGCCGCCGGCGACGACGACCTGACGCCGACCGCGCTCAGGCGCGGCGGCCGCACGCTCGGCGGCGCGCTGTCATGGGAGATGCCCAAGCACATCGCCGCCTTCGACAAGGAGAGCCCGTTCTTCGGCCTCGCCGCGCCCGACGAAGTGACGGTGTCGCGCCAGGTGCTGGCCGAGCCGGAGCCGGGCCTTACCGACAAGACCTGGGCGCGGCTCGCCGACGGGACGCCCTTGGTCACCGCCGCGCCGCGCGGCAAGGGCCTCATCGTCCTCTTCCACGTCACCGCCGACACGACCTGGTCGAACCTGCCGTTGTCCGGCCTGTTCGTCGACATGCTGCGCCGGATCGTCGCCCGCGCCGGGCCGGCGCCGGCCGAGTCGAGCGCCGCCGAGAAGGCGGGGACGGAGGCGACGCGCGCGCCCTATCGCACCCTCGACGGCTTCGGCGCGCTCGGGGTCCCGCCGGCCGAGGCCGCGCCGATCGGCGCCGATTTCGCCGGCCCCGGCGACGCGCGCCATCCGCCCGGCTTCTACGGCCCCGCCGACACGCTCGAAGCGGTCAACGCCCTCGCGCCCGGCGCGGCGCTCGCGCCCGCCGATTATGGCGCTGTGGCGATCGCCGCCGGCGGCCTCGACGTCGCCGAGCCGCTCGACCTCAAGCCGTGGCTGCTGCTCGCCGCCTTCATCGGCTTCCTCGCCGACGGCCTCGCCAGCCTGTGGCTCGGTCGTCCGCCGCGCTTCGCACGGCCCGCCGCCGCGGCGCTGCTTCTCGTCGGCGCGCTGGCCGGGGCGGCGATCCTGGCGCCGCAGGCGCGCGCCGCCGACGCGCCGATTTCGGCCCGCGCCGCCGACGCCGCGCGCCAGACGCACCTTGCTTACGTCGAGACCGGCGACGCCACGGTGGACGAGACCACGCGCCTTGGCCTCGTGACGCTGTCGCGGGTGCTCGGCGAGCGCACGTCGGCGCAGATCGCCGACCCGATCGCCGTCGATCCGGCGCGCGACGACCTCAGCTTCTATCCCCTGCTCTATTGGCCGATCGTCGCCGGGCGGCCGCAGCCGCCGCCCGCCGCGGTCGCGCGCGTCACGTCGTTCATGAAGGACGGCGGCACGATCGTCTTCGACACCCGCGACGCGCTGAACCAGAGCCCCGATGGCCAGCCGACGCCGGAAGGCCTGTGGCTGCGCACGCTGCTCGCTGGCGTCGACGTGCCCGAGCTCGAGCCGGTGCCGCGCGACCACGTCGTCACCAAGACGTTCTACCTCATCGACCACTTTGTCGGCCGCACTGACGACGGCCAGACCTGGATCGAGGCGCTGCCGCCGCCCGACCCCAATGACCGCACGCCGCGCCCGGCGCGCGCCGGCGACAGCGTTTCGCCGATCGTCGTCACCTCCAACGATCTCGCCGCGGCTTGGGCCTCCGACCCCGAAGGGCGACCGCTCTACCCGCTGATACCCGGCGGTCCGCGCCAGCGCGAAATGGCGCTGCGCGGCGGCGTCAATCTGGTGATGTACACGCTGACCGGCACCTATAAGGCCGACCAGGTCCACGCCAAGGACCTCCTGGAAAGGCTTTCGCATTGAACGCGTGGTCGATCGCCCTCGCGCCGCCGCTGCCGCAAGGCGCGATGATCGCCCTCGCCGTCGCGGCGCTGGCGATGGTCGCGCTGACGGCGTGGCGACGGCCGGGCGCGGCGGCGCTGCGGGCGCTCGCCTGCGCGCTGCTGCTGCTCGCGCTCGCCGATCCGTCGTTTGTGCGCGAGGATCGCCGCCCGCTGAAGGATGTGGTCGCGCTGGTTGTCGATCAGTCGGAATCGAACCAGATCGGCGAGCGGCCGCAGCAGACTGCGGCGGCGCGCGCCGAAGTCGAAAAGCGTCTTTCCGCGCTCGACAATGTCGAGGTCAGGGTGGTCGAGACGCCGCGCGGCGACCCCGACAATCGCGGCACGCAACTGTTCGCGGCGCTCCGTTCGGCGCTCGCCGACACGCCGCCGGAGCGGGTCGGCGGCGCGGTGCTCCTCACCGACGGAAACGCCAACGACATCCCCGCTTCGACCGCCGCGCTCGGCTTCGACGCGCCGGTGCATGTGCTCGTCACCGGCCACGAAGGCGAGCGCAACCGCCGCATCGAGCTCGTCGAGGCGCCGCGCTTCGGCATCGTCGGCAAAGACCAGACGATCGTCGCGCGCATCGTCGATTCCAACGACCAGGGCGAGCCGGCGACGGTGACGGTGCGCCGCGACGGCCAGACGATCACGACGCTGAACGCCGAAGTCGGGCGCGACCTGCAGATCAAGACGCCGATCGACCACGCCGGTCCCAATGTCGTCGAGCTCGAGGTCGCGCCGGTGAAGGACGAGATCACCGACCGCAACCGCAAGGCGGTCGTCGCGATCGAAGGCGTGCGCGACAAGCTGCGCGTGCTGCTGGTGTCGGGCGAGCCGCACCAGGGCGAGCGCATGTGGCGCAACCTGCTGAAGTCCGACGCCAACGTCGATCTCGTCCATTTCACCATCCTGCGTCCGCCGGAGAAGGCGTCCGACGGCACGCCGATCAACGAGCTGTCGCTGATCGCCTTTCCCGTCGCCGACCTGTTCGGCCCGAAGATCAAGGACTTCGATCTCATCATTTTCGACCGCTATTCGAGCCAGGCGATCCTGCCGCGCTTCTATCTCGACAACGTCGTCGCTTATGTCCGCAAGGGCGGCGCGCTGCTGATGGCCGAAGGGCCGGCCTACGGCACGCCGGACGGACTGTTCGCCACGCCGCTCGGCGCGATCGCCCCGGCGCGGCCGACCGGCGAGGAGTTCGACCAGCCGTTCCGCGCCGAGATCTCGCCCGACGGCGCCAAGCATCCGGTGACGCGCGGCCTCGCCGGCGGCGACGCCAACCCGCCCGCCTGGGGACGCTGGCTGAGGCAGATCGGCGGCGAATCGACCGGCGGCGCGACGCTGATGCAGGGCGTCGGCAATTCGCCGCTGCTGGTGCTGAACCGGGTCGACAAGGGGCGCGTCGCGCTGCTGCTCTCCGACCAGATGTGGCTGTGGGCGCGCGGCTTCGACGGCGGCGGCCCCTATCTCGACCTGCTGCGCCGGCTCGCCCATTGGCTGATGAAGGAGCCCGACCTCGAGGAGGAGGCGCTGCGCTTGCGCGCCAACGGCCGCGACCTGACGGTCGAGCGCCAGAGCCTGAAGGGCGAGGTCCCGCAAGCGACGGTGACCGGGCCGGACGGCAAGACGACGACCGTGCAGCTGTCGTCCGTCGCGCCCGGCCTGTCGCGCGCGACCCTGAGCGTCGACGAAGATGGGCTCTATCGCGCCAACGACGGCGAGCACGTCGCGCTGGCGGTGGTCGGGCCGCAGAATCCGGTCGAATTCCAGGACGTGGTGTCGAACACCGAGAAGCTCAGGCCGCTCGCCGAGGCGACCGGCGGCGGCGTCCATCGCCTCGCGAGCGGCGCCGACGACGCGATCACGTTGCCGCGCGTCGTCGCGATGCAGCCTTCGCCGAGCTATTCCGGCTCCGACTACATCGGGATCAAGCGCGCCGGCGCCAGCGCGCTGATCGGCGTCAAACAGACGCCGCTCGCCGTCGGCTTCCTCGGCCTCGCGCTGCTGCTCGGCGCGCTGGTGTGGGTGTGGCGGCGCGAAGGCGGCGGCGCGCGCGGGTAGCGGCCGCTCTTTTCCCGTCACGCCCGGACTTGATCCGGGCGTCCAGGTGGCGGCAATCGGCGTTCTGACGCCCGTGTTGGATGCGCGGGTCAAGCCCGCGCATGACGCGCAGAGGCGCGGTGCGCGGACCGAAAAGCGCTTCCCGGCGAAATTTCGACAAATCTTACCGATCTTCCCAAACGTAAGTTTGCGACTCCCGGCTTACCAAACGGCAGGGAAGCCCCGCATCGGGGCGATCCCGGTCAATCCGAACGCTCTTCACGCTCAGCGCCGGGGTAAGTCGCAATGTGGGTCAAGGTCGAAGGCAAGCGCAAATCGGAAGGGCAGAAGTTCGTCGTCCGCTGCGCCTCGGAGGCCACAGGCCAGAAGGTGATGGAGGAACGCCCGACCGTGGGCGCCGCCGCCGCCCGCCGCGCCGCCGAGATGCTCGGCGGCAGCCTCAACGTCACGGCGACAGTCTACGGCGCCGACGCCGAGGGTGAGTTCATCTACGGCGTCTACGAACCCTCCGACGGCGCCAGCGAGGCCAGCAGCCCGGTCATCCAGCGCCTGTTCGCCGAATCGGCCGCCGCGTCGCTGACGCTGAAGGACCAGTTGATCGCCGACATCCCCGAAGACTCGATTCGGGGCTTCGCGTCGCTGGCCGCGTCGCTCGGCTACCTCGCCACCCAGCACAAGCAGGCGAAGCGCTCCGGCGCCCCGCGGGTCGGCTACGCGACGCTGTTCCGGATCTTTTGCGGCGGCGCTGAGCCGGGATACTTGAGCCTGCCCGCCAACGAGGCGACGCTGGCGCTGCTCAGTCGCCGGCTGTGCGAAACGCCGGGCTGGCTGTGGCTGAGCGAATTGGCCGGCTTGGGCGTCGCCGAGCAGCAGGCGATCAACCCGCGCGTCACGCCCGGGAAGGTCACGCTCGACATCGACGGCGAACTGCGCGTGTTGCGGCCGCGCACCGTCTTCCGCGGCGTCGCGCCCGGCAGCGGCAGGCAGTTCATGCTGATCCTGCAGGGAACGCGTCGCGCCGATCCGCCGCACGGCGTCGTCATCGACAGCGTCGGTCTCGTCTATCACGAAGCCGACGAAGCGGAGGTGGTCGGGCTGACGCGCCGCCTGCTGCAAGAGGCCGACCCGTTCAAGAATCGCGTCGTGCTGGTCAATCGCGACGTCTGGACCGTGCGTTCGCGCATTTCCGACCGCTCGTGGGCCGACATCATCCCCAACGGGCGGGCCAAGGAAGAACTGGACTTCATCACCGCCTCGATCCGCAATCGCGAAATGCTGAAAGCGGAGGGGTTGACGATCAAGCGCGGCCTGCTGCTGTCGGGACCGCCCGGGGACGGCAAGTCGACGGCGATCGAATGTTTCGCCAACGGCGTCGCTGGCGAGGCGACGATCCTCATCGTCGAGGCGGTCGAACGGATTCGCGCCATCTACCAACTCGCGCAGACGCTGTCCCCCGCGGTGGTGATCCTCGAAGACCTCGATCTGATGACCAAGGGGCGCCAGAACCCGAATTCCTTCACCGTCAAGGACGACTTGACCGGCGAGTTGTTGCAGGTGCTGTCGGGGACCTCGGCCTATCCCGACGTCGTCACCATCGCCACCACCAACTATTTCGAGGCGATCGACCTGGCGTTGTCGCGGCGCGCCGGCCGCTTCGACGCCCACGTCCGCATGGGCTATCCGACCGACGACGAGAAGCTGCGCGTCCTCGAACTCTATCTCGATCGCTTCAGCGTCTCGGACAAGCTGACCCGTCGGCGTCTGCAGATGGCGCTTGGCAGGGAATTCGGCCACTTGCAACTCGTTCCGGCGCATATCGAGGAATTCGTCAAGGCGGGCGTCAAGCGCGCCAGGCTCGCGCATCGCGCCGCCGAATATTCGGATTTCGAACCGGGGATCGAGGGCATCAAATCGATCGCGGTGCCAAAGCCGACCCCGCAGGCGGGCGCGGGCGCCGCGCTCGCCGAGGCGCTGTCGCTGTTGCAGAAACTGGAGCAGGGCGAAAGGCCGTCCCCCGCCGTCACGTCGACCGGTTGGCCGGAGCCGATCCGGCCCGTGCTGTCGCAACTGCCCTGAGCCGCGGCGCCCGGGGTCTCGTTTCTAAGGCGTCGGCGCCGCCCTTGCCGCCGTCGCTTGCCGCCGATAGGGAGTTCTGATCCTCGACGGGAGGGATCATGAACAAGGTCTACGGCAGCGCCGAGGACGCTTTGACCGGCGTCCTCAAGGACGGCATGACGATCATGTCGGGCGGCTTCGGCCTGTGCGGCATCCCAGAGACCCTGATCGAGGCGTTGCGCCAGTCGGGCGTCAAAGACCTCACCGTCGTCTCCAACAACGCCGGCGTCGACGGCGTCGGCCTCGGCCTGCTGCTCGAGACGCGGCAGATCAGGAAGATGATCTCGAGCTACGTCGGCGAGAACAAGATCTTCGCCGCGCAATACCTCGCCGGCGAGCTCGAGCTGGAGTTCAATCCGCAAGGCACGCTCGCCGAACGCATCCGCGCCGGCGGCGCCGGCATCCCCGCCTTCTTCACCCGCACCGGCGTCGGCACGATCATCGCGGAGGGCAAGGAGATCCGCGACTTCAACGGCGAGGCGTTCGTGATGGAGACCGGCCTCACCGCCGACGTCGCGCTCGTCCACGCCTGGAAGGGCGACCGGGAAGGCAACCTCGTCTATCGCAAGACCGCGCGCAACTTCAATCCAAACATGGCGACCGCGGCGAAGCTGACCATCGCCGAGGTCGAACATCTCGTCGAGCCGGGCGAACTCGACCCCGACGCCATCGTCACGCCGGGCGTCTACGTCAAACGCATCGTTCACGTTCCCCAGGCGCCCAAGCGCATCGAACAGCGAACGTTGCGCAAGCGCGACGCGGCTTGAGGAGCGACCCGCCATGGCCTGGACCCGCGACGAGATGGCGGCGCGCGCCGCCAAGGAGCTGAAGGACGGCTTCTACGTCAATCTCGGCATCGGCATTCCGACGCTGGTGTCGAACGCCATTCCCGCCGGCGTCAGCGTGCAACTGCAGAGCGAGAACGGCATGCTCGGCACGGGGCCGTTCCCGTTCGAAGGCGAAGAGGACGCCGATCTCATCAACGCCGGCAAGCAGACGGTGACCGAGCTGCCGACGACCAGCTACTTCTCCAGCGCCGATTCCTTCGCGATGATCCGCGGCGGCCATATCGATCTCGCCATCCTCGGCGCGATGCAGGTCTCCGAGGAAGGCGATCTCGCCAACTGGATGATCCCCGGCAAGATGGTCAAGGGCATGGGCGGGGCGATGGACCTCGTCGCCGGCGTCAAGCGCATCGTCGTGGTGATGGAGCACGCCGCCAAGGACGGGCCGAAGCTGCTGCATCATTGCACGTTGCCGCTGACCGGCCGGCGCGTCGTCGATCTCGTCGTCACCGATCTCGGCGTGCTCTCGATCGACAAGCACGGTTTCCGCGGCATGGCGCTGGTCGAACTTGCGCCGGGCGTCACGCTCGACGAGATCGCCGCCAAGACGGAGGCCTTCTACCGGGTGGCGCTTTCCTGACCGCCGCGCGCGCCCGTCACGCCGGATCGACGTTCGGGATTCGCGCGCGGTCGTACGGCGTCGCCTCGTACACCAGCTTCACCCAGTTGGCGTAGAGCTGCGCGGTGTGGCGCCAGCGGTTGACCGGCGGCTTCGTCGGATCGTCGCCGGGGAAGTAATGCAACGGCAGCGGCGTCGTCGGATCGACGGCGCGGTCGCGCAGGTATTCGTTGCGCAACGAGTCGGTCTCGTATTCGGGGTGGTTGAGGACATAGGCGCGGCGCGGGAAGCGGCGGCCCGCCTCGCCGAACGGCTCCGATTCGACCAGGATGTTGGGGCCGGTCTCTTCGGAGACGGCAACGACCTCGAGCCCCGGGCGCTTGGCGATCGCCTGCTTGTCGGGGTTCTTCCAGCGCGACACCGGGGCGGAGAATTCGTCGGGAAAGCCGAACAGCAGGCCGGTGCGGTCTTCGAGCACGCGATGGTGGAACAGGCCGCTGGTCTTGCGCTCGCCCTTAATGCTCTCGACGTCGTGGAAGTGCTTGAGCGCCGCCTTGGCGCCCCAACAGAGATAGAGCGAGGAGAACACGTGGCTCGCCGACCAGTCGAGGATCTCCTGCACCTCCGGCCAGAACGCTTCGTCGCTGACGCGCGGCTGCAGCGCGTTGACGCCGGTGACGATCAGGCCGTCGAACTTGTCGTCGCGAATGTCGCTCAGCGGATTGTAGAACTTGACGATGTGCTCGGCCGGCGTGTTGCGGCTCTTGTGTCCGTTGCGGACCGCGCGGACATAGGCGTCGGTGGCGACGAAGGTCAGGTTCACCTGCAACGGCGTGCTGCCGAGCCACGCGGCGAGCTGGCGCTCGGTCGTCATCTTGTCGGCCATCAGGTTGAGGATGGCGATCTGAAGCGGTCGAATGTCCTGATGGAGCGCGCGGCCCTGGTCGATCGCCGCGCCGCTGGCGAGCGAGGGCAGGAATGGGTGGGCTTCCTCGGAAGCGACAATGACGGGCATAAAACCTCCTGATCGCGCGACGACAAAACGCGCGAACTTCGCCACGGCGACCGCCGGCGACGAAGTCGCCTGCCAGGATCACAGCGCGGAGGCTTTGCAGGGGCTTCCTGATCTGTGACGCTTTAGCTGTTGGTGACGCGGCAGCAAGCTGATCCTGTCAAATCCCGCGGATCGGCGTTTTTCGGCGCCGATCGCGCGCAGACTTAGGCGCCGAGCGCCCGGCCGTCAAGACATCTGCGGTTTCGCGCTTCGGCGTCGCCCGCCACGGCGGGTCGCCGGCTTGGGTCTCGCCGCTGTTCCTTTCGGCGCCTTTTCGCGCCGCTATCGGCCGGGCCGAGCGCGGCGCTTCAATCTTCGCGACGGCGTGAAGGATTTGCTAAGCGCGCCCAGCGCCTTGCGGTCCTGTTGAGGGTTCATTCACCAATTTGAGGCCAAATGGGCTCCAGTCAGTTTCGCCGACGCCCGCCCGTCGTCCGAAAGGTCGAGCCATGTCGCCTCGCGTGCTCCTGCTTCTCGCCCTCGTCGGCGCCGCGCCCGCGGCGGCGCTCGCTGCGCCTGCCGCGCCCGCTTCGGCGCCGCCCGGCATGCTGACGGTCACCATCGACCAGGCGAAGGTCGCGCAACTTCCCGCCGGCACCCGCACTTTGGTCGTCGGCAATCCGGCGATCGCCGACGTGACCATGCTGAAGGGCGGCTCGGCGATGGTCGTCACCGGCAAAGGCTACGGCCTGACCAACCTGATTGCGCTCGACGCGCAGGGCAATATAATCGACGAGAAGAACATCGCCGTCGAGGCGGCCAAGGCGGTCCTCGTGGTGCAACGCGGCAACGAGCGCGAGTCGTACTGGTGCAACCCGGTCTGCATGCCGACGGTCCAGGTTGGCGATGACAACACCGCGTTCTCGACCGCCAGCGGCCAAGTCTCCGCCCACAGCACGCTCGCCAGCGGTTCCGCCGCCGCCAAGCCGAGCAACTAACCGACAACCCCCGGCGACGCAGCGATGCGCCGCCTGATCGTCGCGGAGCCGCTGTCGCGCGCGGCCGTCTGGAGTTTGCGGACGGCGGTCTTCGCGCTCGCCGCCGCCGCCGTCGCGGTCGGGCTGGCGCGTTTCGCCGGCGTTGACGCGGGCGCCGTTCTCACCGTTTTCGCCGCCGCGCTAACGCTGGCGTTTCTCGCGCTCCTGCTCGCCGGCTCGGCCGGCGTGGTCATCTGGCGCACCGGCCGCCGCGGCGCCGGCCAGGCCGCGCTCGGCTGCTTCCTGTCGCTCGCGCTGCTCGCCTATCCCGCCTATCTCGCCGCGATCGCTCTGTCGCTGCCGATGATGGCCGACGTGACGACCGATTTCGCGTCGCCGCCGGCGTTCATGATCTCGGCCAAGGCGCGCGCGGCGCGGGTTGGCCAGACGCCGCCGGCCTGGGATCCCGCAGACGGGCCGCTGCAGCAGGACGCCTATCCCAAGGTGCAGCCGATCCTGGTCGACCTCGAGCCGATGCAGGCCTACCAGCTTGTGCTCAGGGTGGCGAAGGACCTGGGCTGGAAGATCGTCGATTCCAATCCGCCGAACTTGCGCGTCGACGGCGTCGCTCAGATCGAGGCGATCGCCCGCTCGCCGGTGTTCGGCTTCGCCGACGACATCGCGGTCAGGGTGCGGCCGCTCGCTTCCCAGACGCGCATCGACCTGCGTTCGGTGTCGCGCGTCGGCCGGCAGGATTTCGGCGCCAACGCGCATCACTTCGCCCGCTTCGCCGCCGCGGTGCAGGACGCGCTGCAAGAGCCGTGAGAGGCGTCAGACGCGGCGAAACCGCGCTTCGAGCGCGATTCCGCCGTCGCTCGTCGCCAGGCCGCGCTCGGTCAGGTCCGCGAGGTGGGCGAGCGTCGACAGGCTCGCCGCGCCGATGAGCGCCGGCGCGAGGCTGGGGTAGATCCGCGCGACGATCTCGGCGACGTTCGCCTCGCCCGCCTCGAGCCGCGCCAGGATCGCCGCTTCGCGCTGGCGGCGGTGGCTGATCAACGCGCGCACGTAGCGTTGCGGATCGCGCACCGGTCCGCCGTGGCCGGGCCAGTAGATCGATTCGCTGCGCCGCGCCACCTTTTCCAGCGCCGCGAGATAGGCGCGCATCGACCCGTCGGGCGGCGCGACCACCGAGGTCGACCACGCCATCACATGGTCGCCGGAGAACAGCGCGTTCTCTTCGACGAGCGCGAAGCTGAGATGGTTGGCGGCGTGGCCGGGGGTGGCGCGACCGCCTCGAGGGTAAAGCCGCGTCCGGCGACGGGCGCGCCGTCCTCGAGCGTCTCGTCGGGCGCGTAGTCGAGCGCATGCGAGGCGTCGGCGCGCGTCGGCTTGCCGTCGGCGACGACATGAGCGCGCGCGCCGACGATCGGCGCGCCGGTTCGCCGCTGCAACAGCGCCGCGCCGCCGGCGTGGTCGCGATGGCTGTGGGTGACGACGATGCGCGCGACGCTTTCGCCGGGGATCGCCGCCAGCAGCGCGTCGAGATGGGCCGGGTCGGCCGGACCGGGATCGATGACCGCAACCTCGCCGCCCTCGCCGACGATGTAGACGCAGGTGCCGGTGAACGTGAACGGCGAGGGGTTGGGGGCGACGATCCGGCGCACGCGCTCGCTGAGCCGCGTCAGGCCGCTTGGCGGCCTTTCGGCGCCCCCTGGGGGCGGCAGGTCGTTCGACGGCTCAGCCAAAGGTCGGTCCCGGCCTGACGGCGCGCGGCTTGTTCGTCGCGGCGGGCTTGTCTATACCGGCTGGCGACGCCAAACGCGATCCCGCCGGACAGAAACGACCCCGGCGGTTACGGGAGAGGACCTGCATGACCGACCGTCCGAATGCGACCCTGGCCCCGACCGCGAAGCCGGCCGGCGCCCTCCTCCGCGGCGCCGCGCTGGCGTTTCTGGGCACGCTCGTCCTGGTCGTCTCGGCCAAGGTCCAAGTTCCGTTCTATCCGGTGCCGATGACGCTGCAGACGCTCGCCGTGTTGACGCTCGGCGCCCTGTTCGGCGCCCGCCTCGCCGCGGCGACGCTCGCGCTCTATCTCGGCGAAGGCCTGATCGGCCTGCCGGTGTTCGCCGGCGCCGCCGCCGGGCCCGCCTATCTCGTCGGGCCGACCGGCGGCTATCTGGTCGGTTTCCTCCTCGCTGCGGCGCGGGGCGGTTGGCTCGCCGAGCGCGGCTGGACGCGCGGCTGGCCGCTCGCGATCGCCGCCATGACGCTTGGCCATCTCGTCATTTTCGCCGCCGGATTCGCCTGGCTGGCGCTGGCGCTCGGCGCCGGCAAGGCCTGGGCGGTCGGCGTCGTTCCGTTCACCGCGGCGACGCTGGCCAAGACGCTGCTCGCCGCGGCGCTGGCGATCGCCGCGCGCCGTTTGGCGCCGCGCGGGAGCGTCGGCTGAGCGGCGCGGGCGAAACCGCCGCCGAGGCGCGCGCCGCGCCCTCGGATCGCGCCGCTTTCGCCCGCTTCGTGCCGCTGACCACCCGCTGGAACGACAACGACCCTTACGGGCATCTCAACAACGTCGCCTATTACGCCTTCTTCGATGCGGCGGTGAACGCGATCCTGGTCGAGGCGGGGCTGCTCGACCCCGCGACGAGCCCGGTCATCGGCGTCGTCGCCGAGAGTTCCTGTCGTTTCCATTCGGCTCTGTCGTTTCCCGATCCGATCGAGGTCGGGATCGCCGTCGATCGTCTCGGCCGCTCGTCGGCGCGTTATCGTCTGGCGGCGTTCAAGGCGGGGGCGGCGCGGGCGAGCGCCGACGGGCGATACGCCCATGTCTACATCGAGCGCGCGACCGGCCGGCCGACGCCGATTCCGCCGGCGCACCGGCGGCTGTTGGAAACGATGACGCTGCGTTGAGCGCGCGTCGCCGCGCTGGCGCGGCTTATGTTATCTTTACGCACGAGCACTAGAGCTGAAGCGCGGCGTCAGGCCGCCAGCGAATGGTCGAGGTCAAAAAATGGCGAGGAAAGTCCTGCCGGTCATCATGTGCGGCGGCGCCGGCACGCGGGTGTGGCCGGAATCGCGCGAATCCATGCCGAAGCAATTCATCCCGCTGATCGGCACGGCTTCGACTTTCCAACAGACAATCAAGCGCCTCGACGCGCCGATGTTCGACGAGCCGGTCGTCGTCACCAACCGCGACTACCGCTTTCTGGTGCGCGAGCAGCTCGAGGAGATCGGCGCCAAGGCGCAAATCGTCATCGAGCCGGCGCGCCGCGACTCCGGCGCCGCGGTGGCGATCGCCGCCGAAATTGGCGCGGCGCGCGACCCGCAGACCGTCGTCGCCGTCTTCGCCGCCGACCATGTCGTGCTCGACCAGAAGGGCTTCCTCGCCGCCTGCGCCACTGCCGCCGAAGCCGCCGCCGCCGAGGGCGCGATCGTGACGCTCGGCGTCACGCCGACCGAGCCGGCGATCGGTTACGGTTACATCCGTCCCGGCGATTCGCTCGGCGTTCGCAACGCGCGCCGCGTCGCCGCCTTTGTCGAGAAGCCCAATCTCGAAATCGCCAAGCGCTACATGGCGGAAGGCTATCTGTGGAACTCGGGCAACTTCTTCTTCCGCGCCGACGCGATGCTTTCCGAGTTACGGGCCTTCGAGCCGGAAATGGTCGAAGCGACCGAGGCGGCGCTCGCGACGGCGCACGAGGACCTCGGATTTCTCATCCTCGACAAGGCGGCGTTCGAGCGCTCGCCGAAGAAGTCGATCGACTATGCCGTGATGGAGCGCACCCACCGCGCCGCGGTGGTGCCGGCCGACGTCGGCTGGTCGGACGTCGGCAATTGGGACGCGGTGTGGAAGCTGAGCCCGCACGACGCCAACGGCAACGCCATCCACGGCAACGGCTTCGCGTTCGAGTCAAAGAACGTCATGATTCGTTCGGACGATCTGCTGACGGCGGTGGTCGGCGTCGATGACGTCACCGTGGTGTCGACCCAGGATGCGGTGCTGGTCTTGCGGCGCGATCAGGGTGACAAGGTCAAGGAGCTCGTCGAAGCGCTCAAGCTCGACCGGCGGCCCGAGGCGACCGAACATAAGCGCATCTATCGGCCGTGGGGTTATTATCAGTCGATCGATTCCGGGCCGCGCTATCAGGTCAAACGCATCGTCGTCTCGCCCGGCCGCCAACTGTCGCTGCAGAAGCACTTCCACCGCGCCGAGCATTGGGTGGTGGTGAAAGGCACCGCGCAGGTCACTCGCGGCGGCGAGGACCTTGTGGTGCACGAAAACGCATCGATTTTCCTGCCGATCGGCGTCGTTCACCGCTTGATCAATCCAGGCAAGATCGACCTCGAACTGATCGAGGTGCAGACGGGCTCCTATCTCGGCGAGGACGACATCGTCCGCCTTGACGACGCCTACCACCGTCCGTCGAAGGACTGAATCCGAGAACGCGCCCCGCTCGCTTGGAATTGCGCGCCCCCACGTCCTGAGGCGCCGCGAAACGGCCTCGATGGACGCTCCAGCGCGCACGGCGCCAGCGCTTGCTGCATCATCCTTCGAGGCCCTTGCTAACGCGAGGGCGCCTCAGGATGAAGTTCGAGGAGCGCTAAACGCAACTTGCTCCTCCGTCCCCGCGACTCCCTGTGCCCGCGCGCGGGGAGAAGGATCGGCGCTACGCGGCGGCCTTGGCGGCGGCGCGGCCGTAGAAGGTCTCGCCCTTGGCCGCCATCGCCTTGAGCTCGGCGCCTGGCGCGAACCGTTTTCCGTGCTTGGCCGCCAGCGCCTCGGCGCGGGCGACGAACGCCTTGGCGCCGATCCCGTCGATCAGCGACAGCACGCCGCCGCTGAACGGCGCGAAGCCGAAGCCGAGAATCGAGCCAAGGTCGGCCTCGCGCGGGTCGGTGACGATGCCTTCCTCGATGCAGCGCGCCGCCTCCAGCGCCGCCGTGTAGAGGAAGCGGTCCTTCAGCTCCTGCACGTCGATCGCGTCGGGATCGAGCGCCTTGCCGGCGATCTTCGCCAAACCGGGCCACAGCGTCTTCGCGCCGGCCGCCGGATAGTCGTAGAATCCTTTGCCGTTCTTGCGGCCGAAGCGCTGCTCCTGCACCACCAACGCCTCGATCAGCTTCTCCTGATCGGCGTCGACCGCCTGCGGACCGAGGTCCTTCTTCGCCGCCTGGAGGATCTTCCACGACAGGTCGACGCCGACCTCGTCGTTGAGCGCGAGCGGCCCGACCGGCATGCCGGCCATGCGCGCCGCGTTGTCGATCATCGCCGGCGGCACGCCCTCCATCAGCATCTTGTGCGCCTCGACCATGTAGTTGGTGACGCAGCGATTGACGAAGAAGCCGCGGCAGTCGTTGACGACGATCGGCGTCTTCTTGATCGCGCGGACGAAGTCGAGCGCCGTCGCCAGCGCGCGCGGCCCGGTCTTGGCGCCCATGATGACTTCGACCAGCATCATCTTGTCGACCGGCGAGAAGAAATGAACGCCGATGAAGTTCTCCGGCTTCTCCGCCGTCTCGGCGAGCGAGGCGATCGGCAGGGTCGACGTGTTGGAGGCGAAGATCACGTCGCCGCCGAGCGCCGCCTGCGCCTTCTTGGTCGCGTCCGACTTCACCCCGCGATCCTCGAACACCGCTTCGACGACCAGGTCGCATCCCTTCAGCGCTGCGTAGTCGGCGCTGGCGTGGATGCGCGCCAGCAGCGCGTCGCGGTCGGCGCTCTTGGCGCGGCCCTTGGCGATCTGGCTGGAGATCAACTTCTCCGAATGCGCCTTGCCCTTGTCGGCCGATTCCTGGTCGCGGTCGATCAGCACGACTTCCAGCCCGGCGCTCGCCGCGACATAAGCGACGCCGGCGCCCATGAAGCCGGCGCCGAGCACGCCGATCTTGCGTAAGGTCGTCGGCGCGACGCCGGCGGGCCGGCGCACGCCCTTGTCGAGCTCGCCCTTGGAGATGAACAGCGAGCGGATCATCGCCGCCGCTTCCTTCGAGCGCAGGATCTTGGCGAAGTAGCGACTCTCGACCGCCAGCGCGAGGTCGATCGGCAATTGCAGGCCCTCGAACACGCTCGCCAGGATCGCCTTGGCGGCGGGGTAGTTGTCGTAGGTCTCGCGGCGCAGAATCGCGTTGGCGGGCGGCCAGATCATCATGCCGGCGGGCGAGAACACCTTGCCCGACGGCGCCTTGAACTTCGGGTCGTCCCACGGCGCCTTCGCGTTCGGGTTGGCCATCACCCATGCCTTGGCGCGCGCGACGATTTCGTCGAGCGGCGCGACGTCGTGGACAAGGCCCATCTTCTTGGCCGCGGCGGGCTTGAGCTGGTCGCCGCGGAACAGCATCTGCAGCGCGTCGGGCGTCGGCATCAGCCGCGCGACGCGTTGGGTGCCGCCAGCGCCGGGGAACAGGCCGACCTTGATCTCCGGCAAGCCGACGCGCGCCTTGTCGCTGTCGGCGACGATGCGATAGTGGCAGGCCAGCGCGAGCTCGAAGGCGCCGCCCATGCACACGCCGTTGATCGCCGCGGCGAAGGGTTTGCCGCAGCTTTCGAGCTTGCGGTAGATGAGCGACAACTGGCGCGAGCGGTCGAAGAAGACGCGCATCGCCGCCTCCTCGCCCTCCGCTTTGGCGACGCGCGCGTATTCGTGCGCCATGCCTTGCAGCATGGCGAGGTCTGCGCCGCCGGAGAAGGTCGCCTTGCCGGAGGTGACGACGGCGCCCGTGATCGCGGCGTCGGCGGCGACCTTGTCGACGAGTCCGTTGAGTTCTTCGATCGCCTCCGGCGTCAGCACGTTCATCGACCGGCCGGGCATGTCCCAGGTGATCAGCGCGACGCCGTCAGCGTCGAGATCGAAGCGGAAGTTCTGCGTGGTCATCGGCTTATCTCCGATAGCGGCGAATGAGGGGAAAGGGGTCGCGGTCAAAGCGGCGTTTCGTCCTTGCGGGTGAAGCGGACGCCGATCTCGTCCTTGACGACGGCGAGATCGAAATCGGGGAAATGCGCGCGCTCGCGCGGGGCGCGCGAGCCGATCTCGAGGAAAGTCGCGTCGCGGCTCGACCGATTGACAAGACAATGGCCGTTGGCGACGCCGGCCTTGAAGCCCGCCGCGTCGCCGGGACCCAGGATCGTCTCGCCGTCGTCCTCGACCAACGTCAGCTCGCCGTCGAGCACATAGACGAACTCGTCCTCGTTCTCGTGCCAGTGTCGCAGCGACGACGCCGAGCCGGGCTTCAGCGTCGTCAGGTTGACACCGAATTGGGTCAGGCTCGCCGCGTCGCCGAGGCGTTTCTTTGATCGGCCGGCGACGCGTTCGTCGTGCGGCGGCGGATAGCCGCGGCGGCTGTCGATCCTCAGATTGGCGACGTCGATCTTCGGCATGGCCTCACACCCGTTCGATGACGGTGGCGGTGCCCATGCCGCCGCCGATGCACAGCGTGATCAACGCGGTCTGCTTGCCGAGGCGCTCCAGTTCGTCGAGCGCCGTGCCGAGGATCATCGCCCCGGTCGCGCCGAGCGGATGGCCGAGCGCGATCGCGCCGCCGTTGACGTTGACCTTCGCCGGATCGAGTGCGAACGCCTGCAGGTAGCGCAGTACCACCGAGGCGAACGCCTCGTTGACCTCGAACAGATCGATATCGGAGATCTGCATGTGGGCGCGGGCGAGCAACTTCCTGGTCACGTCGACCGGGCCGGTCAGCATGATCGCCGGCTCGGAGCCGATGTTGACGAAGGCGCGCACGCGCGCGCGCGGCTTGCGGCCAAGCTTGGCGCCGGCCTCCTTCGAGCCGATCAGCACGGCCGCCGCGCCGTCGACGATGCCCGACGAATTGCCGGCGTGGTGGACGTGATTGATGCGCTCGATTTCCGGATGCGCCTGGATCGCCACCGCGTCGAAGCCGCCCTGCTCGCCCATCATCACGAACGACGGCTTGAGCGCCGCGAGCGACTGCATGTTCGTCTCCGGCCGCATGTGCTCGTCGCGTTCGAGCAGCGGCAGGCCGTTGACGTCGCGCACCGGCACGATCGAATTCTTGAATCGCCCCTCCGACCACGCCTTGGCGGCGCGGCCCTGCGACTCGACCGCCAACGCGTCGACGCCGTCGCGCGAGAAGCCGTACTTGGTGGCGATGAGATCGGCCGAGACGCCCTGCGGCATGAAATAGGCGGGGATGGCGATCGCCGGGTCGACCGGCCAGGCGCCGCCCGAGGCGCCGATGCCGACGCGGCTCATCGATTCGACGCCGCCGCCGATCGTCAGCTCGTGCTGGCCCGCCATCACCTGCGCCGAAGCGAAATTGACCGAGTCGAGACCGGAAGCGCAGAAGCGGTTGATCTGCACGCCGGGCACGCCGTCGCCCAGGCCCGCCGCCAGCGCGCCCATGCGCGCGATGTCGCCGCCCGCTTCGCCGACCGGATCGACGCAGCCCATCACCACGTCGTCGATCTGGCCCGCCTTGATGTCGTTGCGGTCCTTGATCGCCTTGAGCGCGGTCTTGGCCAGTTGCAGCGTCGTCGCGGTGTGCAGCGCGCCGTCCGCCTTGCCGCGCCCGCGCGGGGTGCGCACGGCGTCGTAGATGAACGCGTCAGCCATGGGGGTCTCCTCGAATGCGGTCAAAGATCGTGATCGGGATGCTGGCGGCTGCCGGCATCCGTGATTTTGTATTTGGCCATCCAGTCCGCGGATTCCGTCGCGGGCAAGTCGGCGAGATGGGGGAACCAGGGCAGCATCGACTCGACGCCCAATTGCTCTTTGGGTGGAACCCGCGCGGGCTCGTCGAGACTTCCTATGGTGATGCTGACCTCATCGCGACCGTCCATTCGGTAGGACAAAGGCGTGCCGCAGGCCGAGCAGAATCCGCGTTCGGCGATGGCGGAGCTGCGGAACGTCGACAGCGCGCCGCGCGTGAAAACGAGGTTCTTCTCGCGAACAAGGAAGAACGCCATGAACGGCGCGCCGCCGGCCTTTTGGCACATGCGGCAATGGCACAGGCCGGCCCATTCCGGCGCGGCGTCGAGCCGGTAGCGCACGGCGCCGCATTGGCAACCGCCGGTCAGGCCGACAGGCTGAGCTTCCGCCGCCATCGTCCGTCCTCCCATCGGCGCTTTTGCGCCTCTGTCGTTCAGAACGCCGCCGCCGGCAGCGCCATCACCGTTTCCGCGCCGCTCGACAGCCGGGCGAGGCAGGCGCCCGCTTCCGGCAGCATGCGCGCGGCAAAAAACTTGGCGAGCGTCAGCTTGGAGTCAAGCGCAGCGTCGCTCGTCCCCGCCGCCTGGCGGGCCAGCACGGCCTTGGCGATCCGAGCCCACATAAAGGCGAGCGCCGTCAGGCCGAACAGATTCATGTAATCGTACGACGCCGCGCCGGCGTTGTCGGGGTTCTTCATCCCGTTCTGCATCAGCCACATCGTCGCCTGCTGCAATTGGCCGAGCGCCGCCTTGGCGGGCGCGAGATAGGGCGCGAGCGCCGCGTCGTCCTTGCCGGCGGCGAGGAAGGCGGAGACGTCGCCGAAGAAGGCGGTGATCGCGCGGCCGCCGTCCTTAGGCAGCTTGCGGCCGACGAGGTCGAGCGCCTGCACGCCGTTCGCGCCTTCGTAGATCATGGTGATGCGCGCGTCGCGGACGAACTGCTCCATGCCCCATTCGGCGATGTAGCCGTGGCCGCCGAGCACCTGCTGCGCCTTGACGGCGTTGGCGAAGCCCTGGTCGGTGAAGACGCCCTTGATGACCGGCGTCAGCAGGCCGACGCGGTCGTCGGCGAGCTTGCGCGCGTTGGCGTCGGGCGAAGACAGCGCTTCGTCCTCGGAGAGCGCGACCCACAGCATCAGCGCGCGCGCCGCCTCGTTGAAGGCGCGGATCTCGAGCAGCATGCGCCGCACGTCGGGATGGACGAGCAGCGGGTCGGCCGGCTTGTCGGGCGCCTTGGGGCCGGTCAGCGAGCGGCCCTGCAGGCGCTCCTTGGCGTAGGCGGCGGCGTTCTGGTAGGCGACCTCGGACAGGCTCAGGCCCTGCACCGCGACGC
>JBEKVR010000059.1:0-24360 GCA_049513815.1 Roseiarcus sp.
TGGACTGGCTACTACGGAAAACCCGGCCCCGTCGTCATGCTCGAAGGTTGGTTCGAGTTCCAAGCCGCAAAGCGCGGCCTCCGTGCCATGAAGGCGAACCACAATGTGTGAATCCGGTAGCCCAGATGGGAGAGGGGTGTCACCTCCGCTCCAGCGCCGCGATCAACGCCGCGGGGTCGCCGGTCACCGCCACCTGCTTGAGGCGGCTCTTGGCGCCGGCGACGAGGCGCGCGCGCGAGGGCGGCACGCCGGCCTTGTCGGCGATCAGGCGGATGAGCGCGTCGTTGGCCTTGCCGTCCTCGGGAACGGCGCGCACGCGGACGAGCAGCACACGCGTTCCGTCGGCGAGCGTCGCCGCGCCGTCGATCGCGTCGCGGCCGCCCTTCGGCGTCAGCCGGCAGGCGACGATGACGCCGTCGAGCGTGGCGCGCCACGGCGCGTCGCTCATCGCTCGTCGTCCTGTCGGTTCGCAAAAATCATGATTTTGCGATGGTTGATTCATAAGGGCTTTCTTTGGTTGAGAGTCGCCGCCCTTCGAGTTTCGTCTCACAATAAGTGATTGCGGCGATGGGTTGTCTCAGAATTCGTGGTTTTGGGCGCGGTTGATGCGCGCAGGGATACGGCCCGGCTGCGACTTTTGGGGTTTGCGGCACAGGGACATTTGCTGGTTCTTGAATCAGATTGGCTTGAAAGCGCGCGGTGTTGGCTGCGCGCCTGCTTACTGCGCCTTTGGCGCAATGTCGCAGTAGAGCAGGTTGATGGCCTGTTGGCAGGCCTTAAGTGCGTCGAGAGCCATGCCTGGCGGGTGAACCTGTTCGGTTCCGTGCGACAGGGCATTTCGCATGTGCAGTATCACTTCGAACACGTCCGGAACGGTTCCGAATGGGCTCGGCGTAGGCGCCGACGGCAAGGCCGGCAGCAAGTGCTTCTTGCGCGCCTGGTCGATGAGGTTCTTCAACGTGCCTTTGCGGGCAGCGCCATCGCCGTGTAGACGATGCTTCAGCGCAAGTTCAAATGCGCCGAAGGCTTGAACCTCGGCTACGACGAGCAGCTCGTAGCTGAAGTAGGAATAGAGGAACGCATTGCGTGCCCGATCAAAAGCGTCGGACACCGGTTTGGGGACGGATGGCGATAGCGTGAGTCCGGCAAGCGAGGCGTGATGGTCCGACAGCGTGAGCGGATGCGCGACGCCGTCTTTGATGACGCACTGCGTTGCAAACCGTGGATCCGGCTTCAAAATGTCGTTGCCCGGTTTGAATGTCATATTTGTAGCCGACGAGGTGTTTTTGCGAAGAAGCAAGTTTAGAAATGAGAAGCACCAGCTGCGTTGAGCTTATCTAATTCCTGTGACCATGTGTCTGACTCATATTGAACGCTAACGACCATGCTTTTAGTGATATCAAGCGCAATTCCTGCGTTCTGGTTTGTTGGGCTATGCCAGTATGATGCGAACGTCGCTTTACCAACACGAAATGCAGTCTCTTCGTAACCGTCGCCATCATAATATGGAGCGCTGAAAAACTGGAATGATTTTTGTGCTGGACCGTATTTTTTGGAGAGTGTTGTCTTCATCTGATTGTATACGCCTATGGCGTCATCACGGCTCGAAATGAATATTGCAATTTTATTGAGTTGATTATTCGTGAGTATCGCCTCGCCCCTAATCGTCCGATTCAATAAAGTCCCTGCGAAGTCCAGCAATTGCAGATCACCGTCCCTTTTTGGCCGTATGTCAGTAAAACCATCTTGCGACAGCTGCGCCGATACCTCTTCGGTGCTGGAACCCCATGGAATATCTGAAAATGTAGGAGTTTGCGCGTTTGCGATACTTGGTGACGCGAGTATCGTCAACGCAAGGAGCGTGGCAACCAGGAAGACATTTCTCATTTTAGGCTCCTTGAGGTTGCTGCGCGCTTTTGAGGTTTGTCGGTAGAGATGGCTTTCGATTCAGAGAGTGAATGGGCCGAATTGGCCGATCCTTATGGTTGTGCGTGTCGCAAATGCCGTTCGGCATCTACGATGTTGGCTTTGCCACATCGTTGCTCGCTCGGCGGTGCCAAGCGTTGTTGATGATGCGGTGAAGGGTGAAACGCCCGTATCGGCGATTGCCGTGATCTGAGAACGAACGCCGACATATGGTCCGCGCGCTTTCGTCGTTTGGCAAGAGGGAAGTGCATCGCTTGAAGACCGTCGCGTGCGGCGGTCTTAGCAGCCGTTGAGCGTATTCGCGAGACGATCGTTGCTGGAGGCCGTGATGATCGTACTGGTTACGTAATATACTCTCTACTTTAGAATTGCGAAAAGGTCATTTTCGAACAAACTAGTATTTGTGACTGTACATATTAAATTGCCGGAGTCAACGGAGATCTTATAGACAATGTGCGTGCCGTTGTGATCCGATGAGCTAAGGATGAACTTATCGTCTTTCTTAAACGATAACGCATGTATGATTTTGGCCTTTAGGTCGACATCGTCAAAGAAACTCGCAATGGTAGTCGATATATCACGTTGTGCCTTTTCGTTGTCGCTTGGGGCAATGTTTGGCTTGATGAGGTTGGGCAAATCGTCGCATATGGCGATGATTATTTCTCTGTCGTCTGAGGCAACTGTTATCGGAAAGGACGCCTCGACGAGTGATACTGCGGTTGCGTCGGAGTGACGTAGCTCTTGTTTTCCGGTCGGCGACGTAGTTATTGATAACAACGTAGTGTCTAAAGCCATGGAGGTGAAACTGATTAATTGTGGGGACGTATTTGTCGTCCACGTGCATATGTGCCGGAAGTCACAAGTTGGATTAGACCATTCAAATTGATTGAATGGATGTGTTTTTGACACAGTTTTTGCAAAGAACGCGATATTCGTCTGTTTAGCGTAATCTACGACGCTTTTGTATTCATTTACAGTAGTAGCGGTTTGTGCTGTGTTGAAAGACTCGGTCGATCTGGTGTCTTTCTGATAATAGTTATAAATAGAACTTGCGGATAGCGTTAGTAAGGCGCTGCAAAGTGACGCAACTGCGATTGCAGGGAGCACCTTTGTCATCAAGAGAATTCCTAGCCGCGTCGCTGCTCGCTTGGCGATGCCAAGCGTTGTCGATGAGGAAGTGAAAGGTGAGGCGTCCGTATCGGCTGCAGCCGTGATCTGAGAACGGACGTCGCATATGGTCGGCGCGATCTTGCTGTTTGGCAAGAGCTACGTCGTGTCGACTATGAAGGTGATCAGCCGGTCGTCCTGCTGCCGATGCGTCCTTCAGCTTTAAGGATGCGCTTGTACTCGGCCCTGCTGCGCCCGGCGACCCGGCCGACGCCGCGGATCAGTTCGCCGGTGTCGAGCTTGGCGACTTCGGCCCGGTCGTAGACGAAAATGCCGTAGGCGTCGTCGACGTCGTAGAGCGGCTGGACGCCGGCCGCCTTTAGCGCGTTGGCGACGATTGTGCTGTTGGTGTGGTGCAACTGCTGAAGCTCGAAGATCACGATGCAGTCGCGCCGGTAAGCCTCGAGCGAGGCGCGCTCGATCGTCGGCTTTTTGTTGGTTGCGCCAGCGCCGAGCCGCAGCGCGCCTTTCTTCAGCAGCCAGGTGACGGTCATCGGATTGATCTTGAGGATGTGGGAGACCCGCAGCCCGGTCAGGCCTTGGCGGTCGCCGAGCTCGACGTCGTGGCGGAGGTGGAGGAAGCGGTCGACCTCACGATTGTTGAAGCGAAAGGCGGCAAGTCCGGTTGCGTTATCGTCGAACGCGCGCAGCGGCAGCTCGCCGCTGCTCATCGCTTCGAACACCGGCTTTGCCGAGATGCGGAGCGTTTCCTGGCCGCGCATGACGGTGGCGAAGCGGGTATTACCGGCATAGTCGGGGTCGATCGTCAGGCGGGCGCGGATGGCGGCGATCGTCGCCGTAAGGTCACGTCGGGCGAAGGCGTAGTGCGTCATGCCGTCGATCTCCGGCCCGATGAGCGGCTTGATGCAGCCTTGGGCGATGAGCTTGGTCAGCTTCATGTGGGGGATGCCGAGGATCTCGGCCGCCTCTTTTTTGATGGCCGGCCCGCCGCCCTCAGCGAGCGCTTCGACGTCGGTCCGGAGGATGAAGCGGCGTTCGTGCGCGCCGGCGGGATTGACCTTCGTTGGCAGCGCGCCGGCCCGGAGAAGCGCGGTGGAGGTGTAGTAGCCGACGTCGAGGATGGCGGCCGCCTCCTTCTTGGTGATCACCGGCCGGTCGGCGATGTCCTCGGCGGTGAACACGGCGCCGTCGCGCCGGCCGGTGATCGGCACCTTCGACTGCTGGGCGCTGTATCGGGCGAAGGCATCTTTGAGCAGCAGGAACGGCTCGTGTTCCGCGGTGACCATTCGGTTGTAGAACTCGCCGAAGACGCGCGCGTAGCCGAACAGTCGGTGGCGTGATTTGTTGACGCGGGCGTCGCTCGGCGCCGCTTCGGCAATGGCGTCGAGGCAGCGGAAATAGCCGTTCGGCCAGTCGAGCAGATGCTGGTAGCCCAGCTGCAGCCATAGATGGGCCTCGTTAGGCGGAAAGCTGAGAAACGGGGACTGATCGCGGTAGTCGCTCGCCAGACGCGCCAGCGCGGCCACGAGTTCGATCGATTCTCCGAGGTCGAGGTGGGCGGCCTCGTCCGGCCAATAGGGCGCGGGCTGGCCGGCGGCGAGCGGGAAACGCGCGCGCGCCGCGATCGCGGCGGTGCCCTTGAGGTCGGTCGGCAGGACGGCCATCGTCTGCGCCGTTCGCAGATCGGCCTCGCACGTCCCGCATTTCGTCACGCTGGGCCGGCCCCAGATGATTGGTGCTTGGCACTTGGGGCAGGCGTTGTGCAGTCGAATGGCGTGTCGCGGGCAGGCGTCGATGGCGGTCAGGTCGAACAGCGCGGCGTTGAAGCCGAATTCGTCGAGACAGCGCGGGCAGAACTTTTGTGCGCCGAATTCGATCAGTTGCGCCGGCACGCGGCTTCCCAGGAAGTGCCGCTGGTCGTCGAGTCGGCCCGGCTGCGCGTGCTCGCGGTAGCACGCCTGTTCGAATGCCGGGCGATCGATGCCGGTGATCGTCGCCAGGACGGTGATGGTTTTGTCGTCCCATCGACCGCTGTCGAAGCGACGCTTTGGGTGCTTCTGGAAGAGCCACAGGATGCGGTCGTAGCGGTTGGCTTCAACCACCCGCGACAGCAGGCTCATGACGCTCTCGCCCGGCCGCAGCTCTTGGCGAAGCGGCACGGCGAGCGATTGGGTTTGGACGATCGTGTTCATGATTGTCAGGTCTTTGGCTTGCGTGGTCCGGCCCGACGGCTGACGGCGGGCTCGGCGTCGACGATCTCCTCGATCTTCTTGGTCGGGTCGAACGGGTTCGCCTTTTCGAACGGCAGGCCGGCGTAGGCCTCGGCGAAGTCCTCCAGGGTCATGCAGTCGGGCCCGTCGTCGCGGGACATGCTGGTCCTTGCCGCCTCGCGGCAAAGCTGGGTGACGGTGCCGATGAGGCCGTCCGAGGCGATGAAGATGCGCGCGGCGAGCTCGTAGCGCGCCAGGTTGGATTTCTCCCGGAATTCGCAAAGACCTTCGTAGACGTCGAGGAAGGCGCGGAACTTGTCGCTCTCTGGGCCGTCGTGGTCCCAGACGAACGGCTGCATGCGAACGACCTTGGCGGTGCGGCGGCGCAGCTGTTCGTGTCTGGCGATGACGCCGAGCCCTTCGGGCAGGCCGATGCAGACGACCGGGACGCCGGAGCCGTCCAGCAGCTGCTTCAGCCAGTCGGTCGCTTCCTGGTGGATGGCGACGTTCTTGCCGGAGATCAGATGCTGAAATTCGTCGATCTCGAACAGTTTGACCTTCTGGCCCCTGAGCTGATCGATGATCCGCACGCTGTTCTTGCCGGTCGTGCTGTGGCGGTCGGCGAGCGGGTCTTTGAGGCCCCGGAGGATCTCGGTGGTCATGTTCTTGATCGAACATTGCGCCGGCAGCGAAACGTAGAGGATCGGCAGCGCCGAGTCCGAGTGGGCCGGGTCGTTTGCCAGCGTCGCGTTGCATTGTTCGACGGTTTTCGACTTGCCGCAGCCGGAGGGCGCGACGAGCATAGTGAGCGCCGCGGCGTTCGATTCGCCGGCGCCGCCCTCGTAGATGCGAGTTGCCAGTTCCTGCTCGACCCGACGCACCTGTTCGTGTTCGATGACGATCCCCTTCATGTGGCGAGTTCGGGCGGCGACTTCGGCCGGCGTAAAGCGCTTGTTCATGTCAGATCCTCCTGATTGGGCGCATGCCGGCGTTGGCGGCGATCGCCGCCAGCTGCTCGGCGCTTCGGTCGTGGTTTGGCGGCGCCAGTCGGGGCCCTGACGGGGCTGGCGCAGGTTGGGTGGAGGCCGGCGGCGAGAGGCCGATTGGCGACGCTGCGACCGGCGGAGGAAAGGTCGTCAGCACCGTCAGGGCGCTGGACTGCTGGCCGAGAATGCGGGCGGCGCGGTTCTTCTTGCCGATCTTCTTTGTCTTCGGCCCCTTGGCGAGGGTTGCTCGGGCCTCTTCGAACATTTCGCGCTTGGTCTGTCGCAGCTCGGCGGCGGTAGCGCCGCCGGCGTTGGCGCCGAGGTGCTCGAGGACGGCCTTGCGCTGCCAGACGCTCATGCCACGCGCCTCGGACGCGACGCAGGGGACTTCGATGAAGGCGTGGTCCTTTTGGCCACGGACGTAAATCGAGCCGAGATCCAGCGGGTTCCATCGCACCTCGACCTTGCCCAGCGCCTTCTGGCTGATGCGGATGAGGCTGAGCTCGCGGCTTTGATAGAAGAAGCCGTTGATCTCCACCCCTTGGCGCTGGATGGTGCGCCAGTCGACGCGCAGGCAGGCAAGATCGACGTCTTTGCGCGACGCCGGCAGCCTGACCGGGTGGAGCGCGGTTTTGTCTTCCCAGACCTTGATCGGCGCCTGGCGCATGCCGCTGTGCTTGCGCTGGAGGTAGGTGTCGACGTTAAAGCGGTAGACGTGGCCGGTCAGGCGGTCGAGTTCGATGCTCGCGTCCATCGCCGGATCACGGTCGGTCTTGTCGCCGATTCTTGAGAAGGTCGTCCCGGGCAGGATGTCGACGACGCCTTTCTGCAGCGTCAGGAACCAGCGTTCGGCTCTGCCCTTCATCTCCGGGCAACGCGTCGGGCAGTAGAGGACGCCGATGCGAAGTTCGTCGAGCGCGTCTTGGAAGTCTTTGGAGTGGAACTCGACGCCGTTGTCGCAGACGATGAAGCGGGGCAGGCCCAGGCACGGCCATGCGTGTTTGATTGAGGGGTACTGCTTCAACAGGTCGTCCTTGCCGAGGATGATCATCTTCAGCAGCAGCAGGACGGTGGCGGTCGATGGCGGGTCGAACGTCAAGATCACGGCCAGCGTGGCGCGCGTGCAACGGTCGATCGCCGCGCTGACCCAGGGGCGGCCGATGACGACGCCGTCCTTGGTGACCGCCTGGCAGTTGAAACGCGAATGGTCGATCTCGACCACGCCCAAAGGCATGTGTTCGAGCGGGCCTGGCATGACGTTCCCGTACTTGTCGTATGCCTGCCGCGAGCCCGCCTGCGTCTTCAGCTTCTGGTAGTCGTCTTGGGCCGCCAGGCGGCGGTAGACGGTCGCCCGCGATGGCCTGATGATCGCCAGGCTCTTGTCGAGCTTGGCGACTTCGTCGATTTTGTTGATGACGAGGTCGTAGAGATCCTGGCCGCTGATCGGCACCTTCTGCATGATCTGCTCGTCGATCATCTCCTGGATGATCGTCTCGGCGGCGGCGTCGGGGCCAAGCCGCCGTCCGGCGCGGCGAAACTGCGGCGCGAGGACAAACAGATCGTCTGGCGCGCGCAAATACGTCCGCAGCCAGCGGCGGAAACTTGTCACCGAAGTCGGTTTCTGGCTGGCCGCCGTGCAGGCGTCGGGCAGAAGCTTGGCGAGTAGCGCGTCGTTGTAGGGCGGCGGCCCGCCGGCGACGAAGATTTGCTCGATGACGGCTTTTCGCAGCAGCGCTTCTTTCCGGGCGCCCTCGGGCAGGGCGGCGAAATCGTCGCGCGGTTGACCGGCCTCCTGGTCGGGGCGCTGCTTGATCAGGCGGCCTTGCGAGAAGGCCGCGACCAGCTCTTCGCTGGTGAACGCCCTATTGAAGCCGTCGCCGACGCCGACGAGCAGGAATCCCTCGCTCGTGCGCCGTTCGACCGACCATTCGATGCCGTCGATCGTCAGGCGTTCGTATCGCTTGAACTCGATGTTCAGCCCCACTGCGTCGCCCTCCGACGCTGGATCGCGCTCTGCCAGGTCAGAGGCGCGTCGGGGTCGACGAGTTCGAGATCGCCGGCAAGGACCAGCGCGTAGACGGCGTTGACGAAATGCGGCCCTTTGCCGACAGCGGCGACTAGGTCGGCGATCGGCGCCGGCCCGTTCGCCATCATCGCCAGGACGTCGGCGCGCAGCGCCGGCGACGGCGCCTGACCGAGTCCGTTCATCAGGATTTTGGCATTGCCGAGACGCGGTTCACGGCGGATCTCCGTTTCGCGTACAAGCGTGTAGATGCGGCCTTCCTTCGCCAGCTGAGTCTTCAAGATTTCTGTGCGCCGCTGGAGAAGCTCCTCTTCGTCGCTGGCCTCCGCTTCGTCGTCGATGGCGTCGGGCTTGACCTCGACGAGTTCGATTCGGTCGGTCCGAAAGACGCAGAAATCGGGAACGTGACGGCGGCGAATGCCGTCGTCGTCCCAGTGCAGCGTTTCCGGTTGAGACCGGACGGCGACGACGTCTGCGTCGGTCTCGAGCAGATAGAGGTATTCGAGCTCGTAGATGGATTCGAACGCGATCGCGTGTTCGCTCTTGTCGGAGGCGAACAGGCCGACGAACGACGAATGGCCGCGCCGCACGATCTTTCTTGCGGCCGCGGGTGCGGCGGGTTGCGAGTACGCAGAGATTGACTTACGCATCTGGCAGCCTTTGTGGTATGTTCTAAGTGCCTGTCGGGGAATCCTTTTTCCCTCTAAGCCAATATCGATTTGACTCGGCGGCGGCGCTCACGGGTCGTCGAAGTTTTTCCGTTTGGCGACGATCGACGCCGGCGCGAGCTTGGCGACGAGACGGCTCAGCGGCCGGAATCGCTCGGCCGCAGTGATCAAAACGGCGAGCGGCTGCTGGGTGCTGTCGGGGTAGATTTCGGCATGCAGGAAGGCGCTTTCAGCGCCGAGTTGGTCGGCGTTGACCGCGCGCCACCATCCCTTCGGCTGAGACGGGTTCCATCGATAGCCTCTCTCTCTGAGCCGCTGCGAGGCGGCGAACGGGGCGCCTGCGGCGATGATGATCGCACTGGCGCGTCGCGCCGCGGCGAGGAGCGCTGCGAGCGTCAGCTCGCCGGTCGCCGGCAACGGAAGGGAGAGCAGATGAAGCAGCGCTTTGGCGTCGGCGCTAGCCCTGTGGCCCGCGTTGAACAAGCCGTGCAGCGCGAGAAGGTCGGAGAGGCGGCGTCCGGCCGCGCCCTGGGCCGCCCAGTCGATTTCCGTCATGCTGCAGGCCCAGGGCCGGATCGGCAGCGTCGGGAATGCGCGCTCGAGGATCGGTCGATCGAATTGGGCGTGATGCGCCAGGATCAAATTGACGTCGGCGAGCTGCGCCGCGACAGTCGCGGCGTTGAGCTGATGCCCTTTGAGGACGTCGTCGGTGAGGCCGGTGATCTTGGCGACCGTTTTGGTCAGCGGCCGTGACGGTTGTTGCAGGCCCTCAAATCCGTCGAGCAGGCCGACGATCCGGCCCGACGTTCCGCCGTAGACGAAACGTGCGATGGCGAGTTCGATCACCTCATCGACATCCGGGTTTATCCCGGTTGTCTCGGTGTCGACGACCGCACCGGTAAAGATGGGCTCGCCGGCGATTGCCGCATGCAGCGCAGGCGTGTCGGGAAGGCGGCGCAAAACGCGGAAGCGCTGCGATTGCGCGAGCGTCGCGGCCAGGTCGTCGAGGTTGTCGGAATCCGTCGCCAACGCTGCCTCCTTTCCTTGTTCCCGCTTTGTTCTCATTGAATTTTTCGCTTTGGCGGTGAGGCGGTATTCTCCCGCGCGGCGATCTAAAAGGTGCGAAGTGGCCCAAATTGGCACAGGCAGTCGGGGCACGCAAGGGGTTTGTCGGTGCCTCAAAAAGGGGGCGGCTTAGGCGGCTAATGCAGCTTTCGGCTGAGGAGATTCGCGCCGCGCGGGCGCTGCTCGACTGGTCGCAGTCCGACTTGGTCGACCACACGTTGCTCGGGATGCGGACGATTAAGCGCGGCGAGGCCGGCGGGCGGTTGACCGCGGCTGCCGATCTATCGATCCGACGAGCATTTGAAGAGGCAGGCGTCGTCTTCTTGGCGCCTGACGCGATCGCCGGGCTGGAGATGATCGCCGGCGTTGCGCTGGTCGCGCCGAAGCGCTGACGGGCGGGCGATGCGCCCGCCGACGTCGTGATCCCGCAGCCGTTAGGCGTCGACCGGATGGCCGGCGTGGACGTCGGTCCACTCGAGGCGCATGCCCTCGGCGCACCGCCTGATGACGCCTTCGAATTGCGGAACTCGGCTGCACCAACGTTCGATGTTGGCGTCGCTGGGATAGGGGCCGGAATCGAGCGCGAAGGCGAGGAGGCAGTATTCTTCGACGGTCATCCCTGGCGGCAGCGATAGCGGCGCCGTGGGTGCTGGTTTGTCGGTTGCGAAGTGCATGAACCCCTCGCTGAAGTCACCCAAGATGATGTCTTTCGCCTCAGCGCGATGGCGTCTTTGCGTTGACGCCGGGACGCTTGCGTCCTGCGGGATTCCATAGACGATTTCGTCGAAACCGGCCAGGGCTCCTGGGCTGGTTATCGTTTCGCGGATCTGCCGCAGCATGAGCTGCAGTTCGGCGTCACCTTCGATACTGGTGTCCTTGAAGTGGTGCAGCTCATCGAGCTCGGCGGTTCTGTTGTGTCTGCGAAGCCAGCGCCGTTCGGCGTCCACGGTGCGGACGAAGACTGTCCGTGCGAAACAGGCCCTGAGGAAAATGCCGTCCGATGAATTCCGGTGCATCAGGCCTTCGAGCAGGTGGTCCATGGCGTCGTCGCAGATCTCTTGTCGATCGCTTGCCGCGTATCGTCCAAGATAGGCTTTGGCCCGCCTCTCAAGTCGGACCCAAAGCTCTTTTGCGAGAATGTCGCGAACGCGTGTCGGCGTCGTTCGTCGACAAAAGTGAAACTTGGTGGTCAGCTCTTCGGAGCTGAAGCCCTTCAAGCCCGGATTGGCGACTAGCGCGACCCACGCGGCGGGGTTTCTCAGCGGCGGCAACGGCATGAAATCATCCTTGAGCATCGAGCCGATTCCGGCCGATGCTTGAGGGCGACGGCCTGAATCATCACCGGCTGGCGACGATCGTCGGATATTTCACGTGGAACTTAATTCTCGGATAAGCGCGGCCGCCGCGCGAGAACGGCTGTGACGGTCGGCGTTACGGTGACGGCGCTTGGCACCGGCGCGTGACGCCGGCGCTCCGCGGATCGGACTGTTCGGCTTGGCAGACAGGCTGTCGGAGCGGCGTTGACACTCGTCCGTCTGTTCTCTATCTGTTCCCATCCGACTACAGCCTGACGACGTTCGCGTTCAGGCCAGGTCAACGGTGCGGCATGGAGACCGAGTCGATTGTCGTCTCCGTCGGTGCGGTGCGTTCCATGCGAAGGGTCATTGTCGAGCGGCACAAGACGAAGACAGCCGTCGAAACGGCCCGTGGGATGGTCAGCATCGAGATCGAGACGCAGACGACGATCGTCGTCTGCGCCGCCGACGAGGACGAGCTGCCTGAGGGCTGCCCCTTTGGGTTTGACGAGGCGCCGCTCGTTCCGGCGCTGAAGAGGTTGCCGAAACGGTCTCGTTGACGCTGGCTTCGGCTGGGTTGGAATGCCATGCGTCGCGGTGCGTATTCGTTGGCTGGCTTCCCGCTGTCGATCGTCCGAGTCGACTGCCCACGATGCGGCCGTTCCGGCCGCTATCGGTTGAGCTCGCTGGTGGAACGATTTGGCTGCGACGCGGCGTTACCGGACGTTTTGGCGGAGCTCGCGCATTGCGACCGGCGTGGCAGTTTCTCGACGCCCTGCGGCGCCAAGTTCTCCGATCTGGCTGGCAAGCCTGAATGACGATGGCTTGCTATGCGCGTATTTTGCTCCTCAATGTGGGGGGAGCTTTTCGGTCTTGCGATCGTTCTTTATGGACTCCGCGCAGCCTTTTAAGGAGGCTTCTGCGATGGTTGAGAAGAAGGTGGCCGCGTGTCTGTTGGCTGGTGGCTTTCTTGTGGTCGCCCTTTCTGGAGGCGCAGCGGCAGGACCGCTTGAGGATGGCACATCTGCATATCAACTAAAGGACTACGCGACGGCGATGCGCCTATTGCGCCCATTGGCCGACCAAGGGAATGCCGACGCACAATTCGAAGTCGGCAACATGTATCTCAAGGGGTGGGGCGTACCGCAGGACTATGCGCAGGCCGCGGTGTGGTTGCGCGCCGCCGCGGACCAGGGAAACGCGAAGGCAGAAATAAACCTTGGTTGGATGTACGAAAGCAGCCATGGCGTGACGCAAGATTACGCACTGGCCGTGACCTGGTATCGGAAGGGAGCCGACCAAGGCAATGCGACGGCAGAAGAGAACCTCGCGCTAATGTATGAATTTGGTCGCGGCGTACCGCAGGACGACGTGCAAGCCGTAATTTGGCATCGGAAGGCGGCCGACCAAGGGTTGGCCGACGCGGAGGCCAACCTCGGCACTATGTATGCCAGCGGCTCAGGCGTGACGCAGGACTATGGGCTAGAAGTCGTCTGGCTCCGGAAGGCTGCCGACCAAGGACACGTGCTGGCACAGTTCAACCTTGGATCGTGCTATGAAAAGGGCGAAGGAGTCGCGCAAGATTATACGCAAGCCGTAAGTTGGTATCGCAAGTCCGCCGAGCAGGGGCTTTCTTTCGCGCAAGACAAGCTCGGCGCTATGTACGCGGACGGCAAGGGCGTGCCGCAGGACTATGCGCAAGCCGTGACATGGTATCGCAAGGCCGCTGATCAGGGGTTCGACGAGGCGCAAATACATCTTGGCCTTATGTATGCTGACGGCAAGGGTGTGTCGCAGGACTATTCGCTTGCCCACATGTGGTTAAACCTAGCAGCATCCGGCGAATCAGACGGTGCTTTTCGAGAAATGGCGATCAAGAATCGCGATCTTGTAGCCGCCAAAATGACTCCGGCTCAAATCGCCGAGGCCCAGCGGATGGCGCGCGAATGGGTTCCAAAGTAAGCGACCCATACTAAAATGCACCTATAGCCAAGCATTGACCGCTTCATTTTGGTCATGCCAGAATCGCCAAAGCTCTTTGACGTCTGCATCCGACACCCACGACTTAAATTCTTCCATGATGGGAAATTGTGGCACCGGAATAATATTCACATGGTTCGTTCGGTGCAACAGATCGCGGTCGAGTGTGATAGCGACCTCGCAAATCGCCTTGTGTGCGTCGGTCAAATGACCAGTCTGCAAGTTCCATTCGGCCGCATTTGGCCGGCGAAGAGGATTTGCGGTATGGGCGATATAGTTATTCACCAGCCTACAGACGTGGTCGCAGCAATCGAGCCGGCTCAAGAGCGGGTCGATTTGAGCGCCGGGAAGGAGGCTTCTTGCTTTGGCTTCCATGAGCGTTCTTCGAAGCGAAATCACATCTCGGCCGCTATCGCATAAGCGACGGATAGCTAGCGTCTGCGACGTAACGTATCCGACCTGAATGAGGGCCGCGATTGGCCCGTTGAACTCTCCCGTGAGTTCTCGGGCACGCCCCATCAGTTTGAAGTAGGCGTCGTCCAGCATCATGGCCTGAATCTGCCGCCAGATATGATGATCAAGCCATTCGATTAGAAAATCTTCACTCATCGGCGTGTGCTCCCTGCTATGAACAACGCCAATTTGCCGGAAGCGGAGCGGAATGGCTCTCCATCGAAGGTACATTCGGCGGATCGAGGTCGGTCAGCCGATGCTCACGTCGGTCCCAAGATATTCCGTCAATCGCTCCGGGTGAGCGCCAAAGTCGTGGTCAATGCCGGCGATTGCGAATACTTCCATGGCGAATATTCGACATTGACGCCATCTCTCGCTCTCGAGGCCGCAGTTTAAGGCAGGAGAGCCGGAGTTATTGAAGATCATGTGAAGAACGCCGCAGAAGTGGCGTAGAACCTCGATCGGCGGAGAAACGCGTTTATGCGCCCGCAGCTCTTTAGCTCGTTGGTGTGATTCTTGGGCGAGCGCCTCTTGCGATCCGGGCTCGCCTTTCAGCACGGCTTTCGCCAACGGTTGCAGCCTCTCGTGGGTCGTGTAGTCAAGCGCGCTGCGATCATCGGCGAGGCGTTTTACGGCTTTGTTGTAGGGGCGACCGGATTTGGACAGTTCGTCAAGCGCAGCGAGGGTGTTGGCGATCGTCGTATCTTTTGAGCCTGCTTCTGTAGCTCGATAGCATCCTATCGCATGGCTGATCATTCCGCAGAGCTCGGGCGGAAGATGCGGCACCTTGAGAACATGAGCCAGCTCAGTGCTCTCTCGATCGCCAATCGGGAAGGGTTCCGCCATGGGCAGCGGCGATATGGGAGCTGGAGGGTACGGTCTTGGCATTCGGATTCGTTGAACCTTTTGTCTGCGCCGGGCCGCGCGCATCTGCGGTTTGATGTCTTCTTTGATCGCGCGACGTCGTTGTACAACAGCGATCATTCTTTTTGAGAATCTATCCGACTGCGATCATCCTTTGTGAGATTAGAGCCGGCGGCGATCATCCTTTTTGAGACGACGTGTTGTCGCGATCGTTCTTTCTGAGACGCCGGGAGGCTCGATCAGGGTTTGTCGGCCCCAGTTGAGTCGACGTTTGCCGTCGGTTGCGTTCGAAAATGGCGTGAGGCCGTGCGTCGGCCATAATGACCAAGAGACAGCACGACGGTTTGAGGGGCGGAGGGGTCTTCCGTGTCGGCTTGGTGTTACTTGGCTCGCTTTGAGGGATGCCGGCGCTGGCGGCGAGCGTGCCGCAATCAATCTTTCTGAGATTTGGGCCGAACCGCAATCAAGCTTTTTGAGACGCGGTCAATCTTTTTGAGATTCGACACGTCCTTGTCGCCGAGCGGGTGCAGGTCGCGCACCATCGCCTTGGCGCGCTCGTCGAGGACGTGGGTATAGATCTGCGTCGTCGAAATGTCGGAATGGCCGAGCAGGTCCTGCACGATCCTCAGGTCCGCGCCGTTCTGCAGCAGATGGCTGGCGAAGGCGTGGCGCAGCACGTGCGGGCTGATGCGGTCGGCGCCGATCCCCGCCGCCGCCGCGGCCGTCTTCAGATCGCGCGCGAACGCCTGGCGCGTCAAATGGCCGCTCTCGCTGTCGGCGGGAAACAGCCACGGTCCAGCCGCCACGCCCGGCGCGATCTCGCTGAGCAGCTCGCGATAGCGCCGCATCGCCGCCTTCGCTGGCTCGGAGATTGGCGCCAGCCGCTCCTTGTCGCCCTTGCCGCGCACGACGATCAGCGATTCCTTGCTCCGCGCCGCCGATTTCGGCAGCGCCATCAGTTCGGAGACGCGCAGGCCGGACGCGTAGGCGAGCTCGATCAGGCAGGCGAGCCGCGCCGCTGCGAGGCGCTGGCGGGCCGGGCGCTCCGCTGCGTCGAGGCCTTCGCGCGCGGTGTCGATCAGCTTCGTCACCTCGGCGACGGTCAGCGTCTTGGGCAGCGGCCGGCCGCGGCGCGGGCCCTCGATCGTCAGGCTCGGGTCGTCGTCGCGCCGCCGCTCGACATAGAGATGCTTGTGGAACTGCCGCACGCAGGAGAGCCGCCGCGCCAGCGAAGCGGGCGCTAGGCCGGCGGCCGTGCGCGCGGCGAGGAAGGCGGAAATGTCGGCGCCGGTCGCGGCGAGCGGATCGCACTTCCGCTTGGCGAGAAACGCCGTGTAGTCGTCGAGGTCGCGGCGGTAGGCGTCGAGCGTGTTGCGGCTCGCCCCCCGCTCGGCCGCCATCGCGTCGAGAAACGACTGGACGAGGCCGGCGGCGGGGGCGGGGCGCGGGGCGGTCATCGCGAACCCCTTGCGCCACCCGGCGGCCTCGTCCTGAGGCGCCGCGCAGCGGCCTCGAAGGACGGCTCCAGAGGGCGCGTCAGCATTGGCGATCCCTGGAGCATCCTTCGACTCGCCTGCTGCGCAGGCGGCTCAGGATGAGGGAGCGCTTTGGGGCGGCGCAGTTTCTCAAGCAAGTCGCAGAGGGCGCCGTCGACCTCTTCACGCGGCCCTGCGCCCCCGCGCTCATGGGTTCGCTTTGGGCAGCGTCACGATCTGCGTCATCTCGCGCGGCTGCACTTTCACATTGGCGACCAGCGCCAACATGCCGAGATAGACCAGACCGACCAGCGCGCTGACGGTGACGATGAAGCGAATCAGGCTTGGCAAGGGTCCAGCCCACACAGGCTCGCAACGCTGGCGCGCTGCGATGCGATCAGGCGAAGTCTATCACATCTCACGCCGTCACTCCTCGTCGAACAGCGTCGGCGGCGCCGTCTCGCGCGGCGGCTCGGCGAGGCCGAGATGGCGGAACGCGTGCGGGGTCAACAGCCGGCCGCGCGGCGTGCGCTGCACCAGCCCCTGCTGGATCAGATAGGGCTCGATGATCTCCTCGATCGCGTCGCGTGGCTCGGACAGAGCCGCGGCGATCGTCTCGACCCCGACCGGCCCGCCGCCGAAGTTCACCGCGATCATTTCGAGATAGCGGCGGTCCATTTGGTCGAGGCCGGCCTGGTCGACGTCGAGCAGCTTCAGCGCGCGGTCGGCGATCGTCCGCGTCACGACCTTCGCCTTTTCGACCACGGCGAAGTCGCGCACCCGGCGCAGCAGGCGGCCGGCGATGCGCGGCGTGCCGCGCGAGCGGCGCGCGATCTCGTTGGCGCCCTCGTCGGCGAGCGTCAGGCCGATCACCCGCGCGCCGCGCCGCACGATCCCCTCGAGTTCGGGAATGGTATAGAAATTGAGCCGCACCGGAATGCCGAAGCGGTCGCGCAACGGCGTCGTCAGCAGGCCGGCGCGGGTCGTCGCGCCGATCAGGGTGAACCTGGCGAGGTCGATCTTGACCGAGCGCGCCGCCGGTCCGGCGCCGATGATCAGGTCGAGCTGGAAGTCCTCCATCGCCGGATAAAGAATCTCCTCGACCGCCGGGTTGAGGCGATGGATCTCGTCGATGAACAGCACGTCGCGCGGTTCGAGATTGGTGAGCTGCGCGGCGAGGTCGCCGGCCTTGGCGATCACCGGGCCGGAGGTGGCGCGGAAGTTGACGCCGAGCTCGCGCGCGACAATCTGCGCCAGCGTCGTCTTGCCCAACCCCGGCGGGCCGACGAACAGCACGTGGTCGAGCGCTTCGCTGCGCGTCTTCGCCGACTCGATGAACACCTTGAGATTGGCGCGCGCCGCTTCCTGGCCGGCGAAATCGGCGAGCGTCTGCGGGCGAAGCGCCGGGTCGTCTTCCGGACGCTTTTCGGCCGTGACGAGGCGGCTGGGCGGCGGCGTCATCTCACGCGCCTCCCGACGCCGCCGGCGGCGCTGGCGCCGGCGCGAGCGCGCCGTGCGTCGTCAGGCCGATCAGGTTCGCCGCCATCGCGCAGGCGAGGCCGGCGACGGCGCCGCAGGCGACCAGCGCGTCGCGCACCGTCACGTCGAAACCGCGCGGAAACGACGAACCGATCCACGCCGCGAATTCCGGGCTGAAGTCGCTGAGGTTTGCTTCCGCCGACGCGCCGAGCGCCGCGAGCCACAGATAGGCGCAATAGGTGATCGCGCCGCCGATGATTGCCGCGGCGAGCGCGCGCGGCGCGCTCGCCGGCGCCGCCGCGTCCCACAACCCGTAGACGAAGCCCGCCGCCGCCGCCGGCCCGACGCCGAGGACATAGGCGAACACCAGCGCCAGCCCGTGGCCGAACAAAACCGCGATTCCTCCGACGCTCCCGGCCGCCTCCGCCGCCGTCGGCGCCTCGAGCACAAGCGCGATCGGCGCGAACAGCACGCCGCCGATCGCCGGGCCGAACGCCGCGAACAGCAGCGTGAAGCCCATCAGCGGCAGAAAGAAACGGCGGGGTTGCTCGCTCATGGCGCGCTCTTGGCGAAATAGACGACGCCCGGAAGATCGGCGAAATGCGCGTCGCCGCGCCATCCTCCGTCATGGCCGGGCTTGACCCGGCCATCCACGCGCTTGTCGAGGGCTTCAATCTTGTTGGCCGAATCCTCGCGCCCTCCCGCCGCGGGCGCGAGCGCTGGCCGTCGCTGAAGCAGCTCAACGTGGATGGCCGGATCAAGCCCGGCCATGACGCTTGAATGCGGGGCGGCAAACCTCACTGCGCCAACTCCTTCAGCCCCGCCTTGATAAGCGCCGCGGTCGGCGCTTCGGCGCCGAGCGCGGCGAGCGCGCGGCTGACGGCGACGGCGGCCTGCGGCCGGCCGTAGCCGAGGCTCACCAACGCCAGCGTCGCGTCCTCGGCCGCCCGCGGCAGCTTCGTCCCCGCTTCGCCGGCGATCGCGCCGCCGAGATCGGCCACCCCAAACGCCGGGGCCTTGTCCTTCAGCTCGTGAACGATGCGCGCGGCGAGCTTGGGGCCGACGCCCGGCGCCATCGCCATCGCCGCCTTGTCCTGATGGGCGATCGCCGCGCTGATCGCCTCGCCGGAGAGCGTTCCGAGCACGCCGAGCGCGACCTTGGCGCCGACGCCCTGCACGCTCTGCAGCAGGCGGAACCAGTCGCGCTCGCTCGCGGTCAAGAAGCCGTAGAGGCGGATGGCGTCTTCGCGCACCTGCGTCTCGATCAACAGCGCCGCCGCCTGGCCGACCGCCGGCAGCGCGCGCAACGTCCGCGCCGAGGCGGCGACGAGATAGCCGACGCCGCCGACGTCGAGGATCAATTCCTCTTCGCCGACCTCGTCGACGACGCCCTTGAGCTTGCCGATCATGCGGCGCCCCTTGCGCGCGCCGTGCGGTGCGACGCGTGGCAGATCGCCACCGCCAGCGCGTCGGCGGCGTCGGGCGATTTGGCCTGACTGGCGGGCAGCAGCATCTTGACCATCATCTGCACCTGCGCCTTCTCGGCGTGGCCGACGCCGACCACCGTCTTCTTGATCAGGTTGGCGGCGTATTCGGCCACCGGCAACTCCCTCAGCGCCAGAACCGCCAGCGCCGCGCCGCGCGCCTGGCCGAGCTTCAGCGTCGATTGCGGGTCGCGGTTGACGAAGGTCTCCTCGACCGCCGCTTCGGCCGGCCGCTCGTCGTCGATCAGCCGCGCGATCGAGCGATGGATCAGCGCCAGCCGCTCGGCGAGCGAAGTCGCCGCGTCGGTGTGGATCGAGCCGCAGCCGACATAGGTCAGCCGGGTCCCCGTGGCCTCGATCAGACCCCAGCCGGTGTTGCGCAGGCCGGGGTCGATGCCGAGGATGCGAATCGGCCCGATGTTCATGGAATGATCTCATAGGCCATCGCCGTCCGACCGACTAGCCGCTTGCGCCGCCAAACCGCGCAGGGCATGGACTTCAGCGACCGCAAAACCGCCCGAGCCGCCATGCCCGACGTCGTCTGGACCATCCTCGGCGACACCGCCAACCGACCCATGCTGGCGCTGACGCTCGCCGGCCTCATCGTCATCGTCTTCGGCCCGTGGGCGATCGCGAAGTTCGCGCAGCGGCGCGCGGCGCGGAGCGAGGCGGACGCGACGGAGTAGGCGAAACCCTTCTCCCGCCTGCGGGAGAAGGTGGCGCGAAGCGCCGGATGAGGGCGAGTCGCCGGCCTCAGTCGCCCGTCAGCCCGTTCTTGCGGATGTCGAGCGTGCTGACTTTGCAATCTTCGAAGCCGCCGTCACACCGCGCGCGAATGGCGCGGCTTGTCGTCGGCTTGGCTGAGATGGGCGTCGAACAACGCCGCAACCGAACGCACGAACGGCCGGCCCTTCTCGCTCACCCGCAGTCGCGCGCCGTCCCAATCGGCGAGGCCGTCGGCCTCGAACGGCGCGAGGCCCGCCAGCGCCGCGACCAGCGGCGCCGGATCGGCGCCATGCGCAGCGGCGAGCGCGACGACGTCGACGTCGAGGTCGCACATCAGCCGCTCGATCAGGTCGCGCCGCAGCCGGTCGTCGTCGGTCAGCGCGACGCCGCGGACAATCGCCAGCCCGCCCGCCTCGATCGCCTTGCCGTAGGCGAGCGCGGTCGGCGCGTTTTGCACGTAGCCTTGCGGCAGCGAGCCGATCGCGCTGGCGCCGAAGCCGATCAGCGCCGGCGCGGCGTCGTCGGTGTAGCCCTGGAACGAGCGGTGCAGCTTGCGCGTCGTCGCCGCTTCCGCCATCGCGTCGCCGGGGCGCGCGTAATGGTCGAGGCCGACCGGGATGTAGCCGCCTTCTTCCGTCAGCACGCGATGGATCGCATGCTGCTGGGCGAAGCGCGCCAGCGGCCCCGGCAGCGTCTCCTCGGCGATGAGCTGCTGGTGCTTCTTCATCCACGGCACATGGGCGTAGCCGAACACCGCGACGCGGTCGGCGTTGAGCGCCAGCGCGCGCCGCGCGGTGCGGGCGACGCTCTCCTCGGTCTGCAGCGGCAAGCCGTAGATGAGGTCGAGGTTCATCGAGCCGACGCCGAGCGCGCGCGCCTTGGCGGCGCAATCCTCGGTCTGCTCGTAGGATTGGCGCCGGCCGATCGCCTCCTGCACCGCCGGCTCGAGGTCCTGCACGCCGAGGCTGACGCGGGTGACGCCCATGTCGCCGAGCGCCTTGTGACGGTCGGGCGGCAGCGAGGTCGGGTCGAGCTCGATGGCGATCTCGGCGTCGGGCCGCACGTCGAACGCGGCGCGGATGCGCCCCATGATCGCGGTCAGGCAGTCGCCCGGCAGCGAAGTCGGCGTGCCGCCGCCCCAATGGACATGCGACACCGGCGTGCGCCGGCCGATCAGCGCCGCGACGCGGCCGATTTCGCGCTCGAGCAGCGCGGCGTAAGCGCGCCGCGAAGAGTCGAGCCGCACCACCGTCGTGTTGCAGCCGCAGTAATGGCACAGCCGGTCGCAGAACGGCACATGCAGGTAGAGCGACAGCACGGTGTCCGCCGGCATGGCCTGCAGCCACTCGGCATAGATCGCGGCGCCGACCGCCGGCGTGAAATGCGGCGCGGTCGGGTAGGAGGTGTAGCGCGGCACGCGGCCGTCGTAGCGGGCGACGAGTTCAGCGTCTGTCATTGCCGATTTGTCTTCGCGCCCGGCCGGCGCGACGTTGACGGAGGTCAAGCTCATGGGCGAGTTATAGCAGGTCCGCGACAAAGAGGACTGGTTCTTTGGGCCAAGGCTCGCACACTTTGAGCTGAGCCGACCTATGGCCTCCCGCCGATGCAGCTATTCGTCGATTGTATTTGGGCGGGCGGCTGCGGGATTGGTTCCTGCGACTGCTGCGGTCAATTCGTTTTGACATGTCGAGGTCCGCGGAGCCTGGCCGTTACAGCGAGTGTACCGCGTTACAGCTCGCTCACGACGGCTAATCGCAATTGGCTTATCCTGATCGGGCCAATCCTGCAGGAGGCGCTCACATGGCAGAAGAAGCTGTCGTCCACGTTGGCGAGAACTCGCCAGAGCAAGTGGCTTTCAAACTATTTCACGAAGTGGTCAGTGCGGAAGGGCCGGCCCTTGGGGCGAAAGGGGGTGTCAATAGGAAGTGGATTCTGGATACGTATGCTGAGTGCCTGCTGGCCGTGAGATTGCCATCGCACAGGCTTAATCCCCCTCATCGTTAACGTCGGATGGAATCCCCAAGTAAGCAGATAGTTAGTCATAGAAACAAGAAGTTAGATGGGCACGGTCGCGACCTTAGCCTCGGGCATGGCGGCATGCGCCGAGGGCCGCGCCATCGTCAACGCGCACTCACGTCAGCCAACATTCTATCTGCCGTTCGCATCTTCAACTGGTGCGCCCGGCTCGGAAAATGGTTTTCGGAAAATCAGAATTTGGAATATGATGTTAGCTTAGTCGTGAGGAGCCCGCTATGCCCGTCCTTCCAGATCTCCCCCTCGGCAACCCCGCGGCGCTGGGCGCGCGGCAGGCATTCGCCCCACTGATTGAGGATAATCGGCGCGTGACATCCCCGATGCCGAGAACGCGCGGTGGACGCAGCAGACCGCGCACCCCGAACTGGCGCGGCGCGCGGGAGCCGCCACTCAAGACGAAAAATTAACATCTGTATAAGATTCTGATACCGCAACATTTTTGACTCGTTCTAATGCCATGTAGATGTCCGCGGCCGTTCGTCTGATTGACGCGAGAGCGCGCGCACGCTATTTTCCAACAAGCAGGCAGAAAATGTCTGAAAAAACAAGAATTTGCCGACCCGATAGTCTGAGGAGGACTGGTGCCATGACCAAACTCAAGACCGATCCGGGGTTGCTCCAAAAGCTCATGGCCGCCGCGTCGCACGACTTAACTACAGAGCAGTTGCGGAAACAGCGCGTGTCATTCATAATGGGCTCCCTGAAAAGAGAGAGCCCGATTACGCGCGATAAGATTCAGAAAGTGCTCGCTGCGCATGAGGGAGATAAGTCGGCAGCATAATGATAATATTTGAGCTCACGAATAGTGAAGCGCATCCAGTATATCAAGAATTGGAAATTTCCAACGGAAATCGTCAGTACGATTTCTTGAGGTCTGTAGTTTCCGCTGCTCTGAAAATAGAGCGTCCGTTTCTGTCGCAAAATCTAATTAAGGCGCTCAATTTTCACGCGATCGCATGCCTTCATACATATGCCGGCGAATTTCGCCCGTGTCCAGTATACGTCGGAGCATACACCCCGCCGGATCATTACCGTGTTCAAGCGCTTATGGAGGACTTTGTTGATCAGGTTAACTGGCGGTGGGCTAATACTGATCCAGTTGTCTTATCGTCCTATGTTCTTTGGCGAATGAATCATATTCATCCTTTCATCAATGGTAATGGTAGGACGGCGCGGGCGGCTTCATATTTTGTCTTATGTGTGAGAGCGGGTGGATGGCTCGCTGGAGATCAAATACTCCCGGAATTGTTGCGCCAGAATCGAGACGAGTACGTAGAAGCTCTGAAAAAAGCCGATGCCAGTGTGCTCGTTGGCGAACCCGATTTGTCTGAGTTGCACGCTTTGATCGTAAAACTACTTTCTGTCCAATTCTCGGGCATTAATGGTTCCGCCGTCAATGACCCTGGTAACGCTGCAACACCGGACGCGTCACCTTCACATTGACTGTCATTTGGGCCATTTCGGCGCTTGAAATCGACCGCGTAAGTAGCGATTACGCATCGGCGATTCGACGATGCACCCCGGTCTCGGTGCCCCGGCTGCGGGTAGCACCAATCGACATCATTCCTGTGAACGTAGAGACAACTGCGAGACGGCCGGCGCGTTTTGGCAGAAAAGCATTTCTGAAAATCGCAAACATAAGTACAATGTCCTTGCGCCTTTCAGGAGTCCCATCATGCCCGTCGCCGCCAAACCGCCCATCCGCAACCCCGTCGCCAGTCGCGAGCGCACCCGGCATGTGTTCGCCCGTCTCATGGAGGGGCAGTCGACGGTCGCCATCGCCGCCGCCGAGGGCGTCAGCGTGCGGCGGGTGCAGCAGATCGTGCAAGCTGAGCTGGCGCGGCGCGGGGCCAATCCGGCTGAGGATTATCTCCTTATGCAGGTGGCGCGGCTCGAGCGCGCGGTCGAGCTGCTCGGCGGGCAGATCGAGGCCGGTAAGGCGAGCGCGGCGGCTGCCTATCTGCGCACGGTGGAAGCGCTGTCGAAGCTCGTCGCCCGCCCGCTGCGCCTCGACGACCCGCTCTTCCGCGAACAGGGCGCGGTCGCCAAAATGACCGAGCGGTTGGCGCGGCTCGACGCGGCGCGCGAAATCGTCGCCGAGCGCGCGCTCGCGGCGCAAGCGAAACAAAACGGCCGCCAAGCGATTGAAAAGACGGATTCCGGCGAAACCGCCGATTGCGCCGAGGCTTCGCCATCATGACGCGAGCGGGCGAAAACGAAGCCCCACATTTCGTTTTCCTTTCGCTTCGTTTCGCCTCGCTTCGCCCGCGTCCCTCTCCCGGAGGGAGAGGGGTAGGGGTGAGGGGATCGACGGCGGCAAACGCGCGACGACGTCGACGCGCCGATCGAGCTAATCTTCCGACGACGTCGGCGGATGCTTCCGCCGCGCGCTCTGCTGTCGTTGCGTCGGGAACGATCTTGTCCGCGGCGCGAACCCTCACCCTGTCCAGCGGGATGATGGGTGACAATTTAGACCGGGATGATGGGTGACACATTTTCAGGTTTCTGAGGGTTGTTGCGCCGCCTGCGCGTCCTGAAGGACGCGCAGGCGGCGCAAGCGATTT
>JBEKVR010000060.1:0-24349 GCA_049513815.1 Roseiarcus sp.
TGACGAATGCCCGTATCGCCCATCCCTCGGCGGTGAGGTGCGGCCCCAGTACGGCGAACGGGTCCTTTTGTCGCGCCGCGGCGACGGCGTCCACGTCCTCTTCTTTCGCCCGCCAATTCTTGTGCATGTCGCGCGTCCTTTCAGGCGCAGGGCCGGAACGGAGCGTTCCAGATCTCTTGCGCCTATTCGGCGATCGCCCGGTCGGACGAGAACCAACCAACGTTGGCGGTCTTGAGGATGCTCGAGCGCCACCACTTCTTCCTGTCGCGCCAGACTTCGTCGATCTTCATTTGGGTAGCCCAATAGGCGTCAAAAACAGCGCAGATCATAAAACAATCGTGGTGCGTCAAGGTGTCCACGAGGCCGCGATAAAGTCCGCGATCGGCGGCCTCTTCATTGCCGCAAATCCGGCCCTCGCTCGATTACATATCGCGAATGGTTAACGCCGCAACTCGCCCCCTATTTTGCCGCGGGTCGTTCGAACCCGTCGACGCCGCTCGCCCAAATCTGCCGCTCACGCCTCTTGTGAACACGACCACTCCGACAAAAGCGATCCGATCGTCGACAGCGAGAGCCCTCTCGCCGAGTCAAACGCCTCGGAATCGCCGTTCATGATCATACCGACCGTCGGACAATCGCCGCCGACAGCCCTCAAATCCCCATAGGCTCGCGGCGGCGCCGCCAGCGCCCTTCCGACCCGCGGTTTCCATCCTTGGAGGTTTTCGTACGCCGGCCCTCGCGTCGCGGCCCCAAGCGTATGCCAAGGGCCGGCATCCGAAAACTTCACATCGGCGGCCTCTCTCGAGAGGGGTTTCGACGACAATTCCGGCGCGGACGGCGGCGCCCCGCGGCGATGCCAGCCATGCGCAATTCGCATGCGACGGGACGGTGATCGTCGCTCCACGCATGAAATATCGGCAGAATTTTCTGATCTTCGCAATATTCCTGCGGAATTGTGGCAAATCCGCCCTCCCCCGCCACGATTCCTTCATGCGTAGGTCGCATGACTTACCGCACCGCACCATTGACTTTTGCGGCGCACCAAATTATGCATGCGTCGTTATGGAGAAGGAACGCTTGAGAGATTCGCCCCGGCGGAAAGGTCAGATGACCGAATTCGTCGGCACCAAACGAGATGGAGACGACCATGAACTTTTCCTTCATTCGGCGGTATTTCCGCGAGCGGCGCGTGTACTCGTTGGTGATGCAGGGACTTGGGTCCTATACCGACCGTGAATTGCACGACCTCGGCATTGAACGCGCCGATATCGAACTCATCGCGCGCGAGGCTGCGCGCGGCTGAACCGCGCGAGCCCGAAGGCTCGCTCCCCGACGAGGCGGCGTCATCGCCTTGCGGGAACGTCCCCGGCCCGAATCCGGCTCGCCTGCCCGCGCATCTGCCGCGCATGCCTCTTGTGAACACGACCACTCCGATAAAAGCGATCCGATCGTCGACAGCGAAAGCCCTCTCGCCGAGTCAAATGCCTCGGAAGCGCCGTTCATGATCATTCCGACCGTCGGACAATCGCCGCCGACAGCTCTCAAATCCCCATAGGCTCGCGGCGGCGGCGCCAGCGCCCTTCCGACCCGCAGTTTCCTTCCTTGGAGGTTTTTCGGATGCCGGCCAGCGGCGATCGATCGTCTGGGTGTGAAGCGGCTCCACATGCTGACCCCACTCAAGCCAACATCGCCAAAGGGTTAGCGCGCCGATCGGCGCTCGGACCCTAGGCCTGTTTACACTGACCGACGTCGACGGCGGCACAAGTCCAGGTCTCGGCGCCGCCAAGCTGTCGTGAGTGACTTCCGAGTCTCCCATGCGGCGGTGGCAGGGCTACGATCAGCCTCAGGCTCTACGATGCGGGCGGGCTTGAGAACGGCGACTGTCAGCCTCCGAGGAGCGCGCGATATGCGGAACGATCGGAACGAGCCTACCAAGAAAAGACCGTCCATCGAAGAGGAGGCTTCTACGTCGGATCTTCGAAAGGCGTCAGCGGAATTGAAGGCGAAGATTGCCGAAGCGAAAGGTCGCAGCGACATGCCGTTCGATTCAACGCTCGGGAATCCAAACTGGGACAAGAACGCCGCCGACGGCCATCTGGACGTTCCCGACGACGATGACGACGGTTGGCCGCGTTTGCCAGTGAAGGCGAACAAGACCTCGTCGTCTTGATCCAGTGAACGATTGCCGATCCGTTTCGACGTTTCCGTTCGACCGGCTCTGTTTCACCGCTTAGCCGGCGAACGCATCGAGCGCGATCCATAGGCCGAGCACCAGCACGGCGCCCATCCAAACGTAGAAATACCGCTCATAGCCAGCGGCCTTATACGCCGAGGCCATTGTGCTTGGCGGGACCATCAACAGCGCAAGCCCCTTGAGAAGCGCAATCCATCCGGCGAGGGTGACTGCGATGGTCAAGGCGCCGCCGGTCCAGACGTTGTGTGCGAGCACGACCGCGAGGCCTGCCGCGGTAGCCACCATCCCTGAAAACAGCATCCACGGCCCACTCCGCGCCATCTCGTCCAGCGTCGCCAGCGTGCGACGCCTGCTGACGAACATCCCGATGGAAATCGCGATCAGGTAGAGACCGAGAAGTCTGCCGAGAAAAACTGTTGTGGGGGACATGGGCTACGAGACTCCGCGAAATTCGGCGAACACGTCAATGACATGAAACGATCTCTGACGGGGTCAACCTCGGACGCGTTTTCACATCCAAAGAATGTGGACCTGGCCCGCATGCCTTCGAAAAGGAGAGACGAGGTGAAATCCGCGGCTGAACGACCGAAAATGCTCTCTCGAACCGCGAATCCGCTCGCGAGCAAGGAATGTAGGCGATCGCCACTCGCCGCCTCGCGCCAACCCAGCGTTGTGCGAGGCGCTCCTACCGATTGTTTGACTAGGAGGCATTCTTGGCCGATCCGAGAATCGACGTTCACCTTGCAAAGGCCCGCGAATTCTGGAACAGCGCGCCCGAAATTGCGATACTCGAGGGCTGGAATGGAATATTTGGTCGTCCCATCGACATGGCTTGCAAGCCGATCGTTCGTTGCGGCGGTCGTCCATGTCCTGATCGCCGTCGCCGTCACCGTTCACACACTGATCAACAAGCGCGACGTCCCCGCCGCCATCGGATGGATCGGAATGGCGTGGCTCGCGCCCGTCGTCGGCGCGCTCCTGTATGTCGGCTTTGGGATTAATCGCGTAAAGCGCCGCGCGCGGCGATTGAAGGGATCGCTTCGGAATGTCGATCCCCACAGGGCGAGCGGCATGGCGTCCTCCGATCCGATCGAGCATCTCAAGATTGCGATCACGAAGATCACCAGCCAGGATATCTCGACAGGCAAGGTAGCCGCGGTGCTCGCCTGCGGGGACGAGGCCTACCCGCGAATGCTCGCCGCGATCGAGGGCGCGAAAGTCAGCATCGCTCTCTCGACATACATCTTCCGCACCGACGCCCTTGGACTGCAATTCGTCGACGCCTTGGCCAGGGCGCATCGCAGGGGCGTGGCGACTCGCGTTCTGATCGACGGTTTCGGCGGAGGCTTCGTGCGCTCTTCCGCCTATCGTTGTCTGCGCGGACAGGGCGTTCCCGTCGCGCGTTTCCTGCATTCGACGCTGCCCTGGCAGATGCCGTTCCTGGACTTGCGCCTGCACAAGAAGAGCCTGATTGTTGACGGGATCTCGGCCTTCGTCGGCGGTCTCAATATCGGCGCGGAGAACCTGCTCGAATCACAGCCGAAGGCGCCGGTCCGCGACTTGCACTTTCTCGTCGAGGGAGCGGTCGTGCGGCAAATCGCGCAACAATTCGAGGACGACTGGTCCTTCACGACGGGTGACGCTCAGACCGAGTCGAAGCCCTCGCCCGACGCGGCCTCGGGCGAAAAAGACGCTGCGCGCGCAATTGCGGCCGGTCCGGACCAAGAGGTCGATCAGTTGGTTCTGGTCCTTCTGTCGGCAATTAATTTGGCGCAGCAATCGATCCGGATCGCGACGCCGTATTTCGTGCCCGAGGAGCAATTGGTGACCGCGCTCCAGCTGGCGGCCTTACGCGGAGTGGACGTCCAGCTCGTTCTGCCGGCGGCGATCAATCACCGGCTCGTCGCCTGGGCGGTCAGGACGCATGTCAGGCCCTTGCTGCAATCCGGTTGCCGTCTCTGGCGCGCTCCGCCGCCATTCGACCATTCGAAGTTGATGACCATCGACGGCAAGTGGAGTCTCGTTGGCAGCGCCAATTGGGACATGCGCAGCCTCAGGCTCAACTTCGAGTTGACGCTCGAGACCTACGATCCCGCTTTCGCGAGCCGGTTGAGCGCGATCATCGACGCGCGCCGCGCCCGTCCGGTCACTTTGGCGGAAATCGACGGCCGCCGGTTCGTCGTGAAGCTTCGCGACGCAGCGGCGCGGCTGACGACGGCCTATATATGACAGATTCCGAACCGAGGTCATGATGAAGGTTGCATCCTACAATATCCACAAATGCAGGGGCGCGGATCGTCGTGTCCGACCGGACCGGATCGTCGAGGTCATCGGCGAGATCGGCGCCGACGTCGTCGCCCTTCAGGAGGTCGATCGTCGCTTCGGCAAGAAAGGCGGCCTGCTCGATCCGAAGGCGATCCTGCGTCAAACGGGAATGCAACTCCTCGTGCAATCCGATGCGCCGCATCGCCACGGCTGGCGCGGCAACGCCTTGCTCGTGCGTGGAAAACCGCAGGCCTACCGTCGTTCGCGCCTCAAACTGCCCGGACTGGAGCCGCGCGGCGCGATCGTCGCCGAGATGGACCTCGGCGAGGGGGAGTTCCGCATCATCGCCGCTCATCTCGGGCTGTTTCGTCACTCCCGCGTCGATCAGGCCGGCGCGCTCTTGGCGGCGTTCATGGACCTGCCGCCGATGCCGACCATCCTGCTCGGCGACCTTAACGAGTGGCGCCGCCGCCGTCGTTCGGCGCTCGGCGTACTCGAGCCGACCTTCGGCGCCGCTCCGTCAATCCTGAGTTTCCCCGCACGGCGGCCGATCTTCGCGCTGGATCGCATCCTCGGCTGGCCGAGCAGCCTGATCGGCGATCTCGCTGTTCACGACACGCCGCTCGCCCGACGAGCCTCCGATCATCTTCCGCTGGCCGCGACGGCGAACTTGGAACTGGCGAATCTGCAGACGCCGCTCGCGGCTTGAGCCGAATGGTCCGCGAATGCCGTGCCGGTTGTAAGCGTGATCCGACGACCACCTTTCGGGGGGCGACCAGGGTCGGTTAGGTGTCCACCTGGGATTTGGTGGACACCTGATGACGAGGCTGGCGGCATCGAGTGGGATTGGATGCGAGCTAAGAGATTGAGGAGCGCGGCAAGGCGTGAATGCGCCGCGGGATGTTCGATGGACCGCGCGCCTTGATGAGCCATCCCGCACGCCGATCGCTGCCGATCGAGACCCTGGTGAGATGACGAATTCATCAATATTTAGAACGTCTTGTAACCGGAACCAACGGGTCCCGTTTCGATCAGCATTCACACGCTAGCCGCGATGTAGGACCGCTCTCCCCTCATGGTTGCCGAAAGCTCCTCGCCGGCATTGGGTCCGCTTTCGAGAACCTCCGCAATGGCCGGGACCGGCCGTAATGGGCGCAGACCGGTCGGCGCTCCTCGGCGGAGGCAACGCCTGCTTTAGGGACAAGCCCCCTCACAGCGCCCGCACTCGCGAGGCGTTCGCCTGACAGGCTGCAAGACGTCGAACTTATCAGCCCTCACCACAGATCCAATATGGAGGCCAATCCCCACGGGTCGACGCCGGACGCGGATTCGAGCGGCTGGCGGATCCGCGCTCTCAACGACGCCAAGCGGTGCATTCTAGAGGGCGGGACTGTCTTGTTCACGGGCAGCCGCGGAATGTGTTCAGCGCGCCGTTGGCCCACCAACTGGCGTCCATTTCATCACCGAGAGTCCGACAATCAAGATGCGCAAGCCTCAGCGCAGGAAGCGGCGAGCAAAGGGATGACAGAGGCTCTATCGGTCGAAAATGCGCGCAAGGAGGCCGATGGCGTACATTGCGACTAATCAACTATCGGTCCTGGTCGCCGGCGTGGAAAACTGGCCATTGATTCAACGGAGACGGTGACTTGAATGCGCCCATGCGCCGACCCGCTCGCGCGGCGGGGGCGCTTGGGGTGAGGGCGAGTTGAGACAGCTTCGAAGACATCGACGCGAATGTTGGCGCCAATCCGCTACAGAAACGCCAACCATCTTATCGGTCCAGATCCTAAAGCAACATTATTGGGGTATTCCCTGGAAAGCATAGCGCTATATCGGGGCGCCGACAGACCCAGGCGATTCCTTCGGCGGCGAAGGTCTACTCTCATGTTAGCGCGTGTTGCGCGCCGGACGACAAGGGTCCTGCGTTTCCTGCCAGTCTTGCTCATCGGCTTCTGGTTGGCTGAGGCAATCGCTTGGCCGCATTTCGCCAATGCTGAGGACGGCGGCGGCCCCAGTGGGGGCGCGGGCAGTGGCGCTGGAACAGGCGGCGGATCTGGAAGCGCCGGCGCAGGCGAGGGCGAAGGCAGTTCGTCAAGCGCCGCCGGCGTCGGCGCTGGCGCTTCCGGCCAAGCGGGGAGCGGATCTTTCAACGCCTCGGGGATGGGCGCGCTCGGCAGATTCTTCGACCACTTTGAGGGAAATTCTGGCCCCTCAGGAAATTCCGGCCCCAGGAACCCAGCAGTCGACACGCTCGTCGCGGAGCAAGGCCTGGCCAGCGCAGCTGTATCGCAGGGAAAGATTCGGCCGTTTAGTGAAATTCTCCATGCCGTCTCAGACGCAGTCCCCGGCTCAATCTTGTCGGTGCATCTACGGCAAAAACCCACATGCTCCTGGATCTACAACTTAGTCATCCTGTCCCCCGAGGGACGTTACCGCACAATCACCGTTGACGCGACGAACAGTCGTGTCCTGCAAATCAAGTGATGACGATGCGCGTGCTTGTGGTTGAAGATGAGAAGACGATCGCCGAAGAAATCGCCTCGGCGCTTACGGACGCCGGCTATGTCGTCGACATCGCACGCGACGGCGACGACGCCTGGTTTCGAGCGGAAACTGAGAATTACGAGGCCATTGTTTTGGATCTCGGTCTGCCGAGGCTCGACGGGATCTCTGTCCTCAAGAAACTCCGCGCGGCCAGGGTCGGGACGCCCGTACTCATCCTCACTGCGCGCGACTCGTGGATGGAGCGCGTCGACGGCTTTGACGCGGGGGCCGACGACTACCTTCCAAAACCATTTCATCGACAGGAGCTGGTGGCGCGACTGGCCGCGATTATTCGCCGTACCGGCGGGCACTTTTCGCCAATTCTCGAATGCGGCGATCTGCGGATCGATACTCGCAGATCCGCAGTGACCGTCGCAGATAAGCCGATCGCGCTGACCGCGCTAGAATACCGCGCTATTCGCTACCTCGTACACAACCGAGGCCGGCCGGTCTCGCGAGTCGAGTTGGCGGAGCAAGTCTATGGCGGCGAGCGCGAACCGGACTCCAATGCGCTGGAAGTGCTGGTCGGCAGATTGCGCAAGAAACTCGGACAGGACTTCATCTCCACACGGCGCGGATATGGATACGTCATCGCGGATTGACTCGCCTTCTGGCGGCGCGGCTAAACGGAACTTCCGACCAAAATCCCTCCGAGCGCGATTTACGGTCGCGGCGGCGGTCACGGTGACAGCTGTGCTTGTGATCGTATGGCTGCTTCTTCGGGCGATGTTCGAGGACCATATCGAGCGCTTGACTGAAAGCGATCTCCAGAGCCGTCTGCTGGAACTCGCGGGCGCGCTGAGCATTGATGGCGAAAATCACCCCATCCTGGTCACCGACCTAACGGATCCGCGCTACCGGACGCCTGCCGGCGGGGCATACTGGCGCATCGTCGAGGATGGTCGGACTGTGTTGCGTTCGCTGTCGTTGTGGGACGCTGACATTGGCGCGACGCCGAATGCTCACTTAAGTCCGTCCGGCATCGCCAAAGAGGCCAGGGCCCCAGATGGTTCGCTCGTGTATCTCGCTGAACGCGAGGTGACACTCGATGGAACGGCAGCTCCACATCGATTGACGATAGGCGTCGCCTTGGACATATCCGCGGTGGAGAAGCTGCAGCGCTCATTTGAGCGGCAAGTCGTTATCGCCCTTGCCGTGATCGGCGTTGCGTTGTCGTTGGGCGCGTGGCTTCAATCCAGCTTTGGCTTGCGTCCGTTGTCCGGCGTTCGCGCGCAACTCGCGCGGGTGCGCGGCGGCCAAGCGTCGCGCATGAACGGAGAGTTTCCCACCGAGGTTGCTCCACTTGTTGATGACCTCAACAAGTTGCTTGAACGGCAGGAGGAACTGGTTCGACGAGCGCGCGAACGTGCGGGCGATCTCGCGCATGGGCTGAAGACGCCTCTGACCATCTTGCGCATTGCAGCTCAGACAGCTGCAGCGCGCGGCGAAACGCAAACGGCCGCTGCCATTACTGAGCAAATCGACTCTATGAAGACGCACGTTGAGCGCGAACTGAGCCGCGCGCGGATGGCTGGCGCCACCGCAGGCGGCGGAGCGCTGGCCGACGCCCGCCTCACAATCGACCGTCTGATCCGCATTGTGCGGCGCATGCCGCTCGGCGAAACGATCGAATGGCGAAACGAGTTGCCCAACGACGCTCGTCTCCATATGGATCCCAACGATTTCGGCGAGATAGTCGGGAATTTACTCGACAATGCGCGCAAACACGCCAAGTCGATCCTGAAGGTTTCGATCGTCACTGACGGTCCCGAACGCCGAATTTGCTTTGACGACGACGGCCCAGGGATCCCTCCCCGGGTGCGCGAAACCATCATTCAGCGCGGCGAGCGAGCGACGAACGAGGGCGAAGGCTCCGGCCTCGGCCTGGCGATCGTCAGCGAGGCGCTGGGACAATACGGCCTAACGTTGACGATCGAAAAGTCACCGCTCGGTGGTTGCCGGATGAGCTTCCCCGCTATCGGATGGGTCGCCTGATAGAATCAGGTCAGCGCTACGGACAACCGGGTAGCATCGACGGGAATGGATGGGCGACCCTTCGCCGAGGCTCACGACTCGGCCAAGCTTTCATCATGTTAGCCCTTCGTTTTCGCGACGGCCTTTGGCTTCGGGTCCTTTCGGGCGGGATGATTGCGAACGCGCAGGCAAACTGACCACTGGGTAACAGTAGCCGTCACTTATCGGGTAGGCGCCCTTCGTTACTCTCATCTTCGGATCGACAATGTCGTCGACTCTTACGAGGAAACGAACATGAACCTTCGCACCCTTCTCATCACAGCGTCATTTGCCGCCGTTTGCGCTGCTGCGCCTATTGCCGCGTTCGCGTCCGAAACCAGTGATAGCCAAGACACGTCCGTCTCGTCGACCGATGTCGCTGACCATTCGTCGGACAAGGGAGTCGGAGAGAGTTCCAGCCGCGATACGACGGCCCATTCCTCCGCGCATTCGAGCGAAGGCGGCGAAACCGGCCACGGATCTTCCACCAGCGGTCACGCCGGGACGAGCAGCCACGGCGACCACTAAGCGCGCCGGCATCAACCCTTCCAAGGTCTTGACGACGACCCGGCGCTTCCGGGTCGTCGTTGAGCGTGGTGAGCCTCCGGTGAAGCTTTCAATTCCCCACAAGTGCGGCGCCCCCGAGTTCGGCTCCAATCTCAATGTCGGTCAGGCGCGAGAGGCCGCGCCAGACGACCACGCTGCCCGGCGGCGCGTCGCCAGCCCGAGCGAGATAGCCGCCTCATCGAGCAAGCCTGACGACATAGAAGTTAAGAGTGCCAGGTTTAGCCCGTCGGCTGCCGGCGCCGCCGACGAGTCGATCGAGCAAGCCGATTTCGTTGTCTGTGAAAGCGATCGACGGTGGAGCGTCGTGCTCGGTTCGCGACAACATGGTCAGCCAAAGAGCCCGCCAACTGAGAATGCCGATTTAGAACCTTGTAGACCTCTCTTCGGCTTGAGCCGACTGCCCCCCGCGATATCGGTGGCCCCCTTCCCCGCCTTGGGCATCCTGAGAATGGCCTGGCCGCGCGCTTTGAAGAATCCAAGGTGAAGACGGTCGGGCCCATTGAGAGGGAGATCGCGATCGCTTCCCCCAATCAGGCAAGCGGGCTCGTCACCTCAATGTCCGCTTCCGGAAGCCGCCGCGTTGTCCGGAACCGGCCGCACTGGGCGCAACCTAGCCGAATCGATCGCGGCAATAGGCTCCTCGATGAGAGGTCGAGGAGCCCATCAAATGCTGCGCGTCCGTGGCCTCGGCAAGTGCAAGGGTATCTTCCAAATCAAGCCCAGATAGCGAACGGCGCTGGCGCAGCGTGTCCGCCGCCAGCGCCGCGAGTCCATAAACACTCCCTCATTTTTCCGCGGCGCCAGGCGACGCTGAGGTCAACAAGTTTTGCGCGCTTCATCGATCCTCGATCCAAACGCTCTGCGGCAGGTTGTCGCATAGGCTCGCGAACTTCGACCGCCGGCGCTGGACGCCAGGTCTCTTGCCGCCGGCTCGTCGACTCTCAAGGCTCGCCGCTATCGACCCAAGAACCAATCACTTTTTGTCCTCGACGCGATCACTGTTCGCGCGGCGATCGACGAGCGGCCCGCCGCCCGCGACTTTGGGCAGCTGAAGAAATAGCCGGCGGCGAGACAACGAAAGGCGGACAACTGCATTGACCGGCCATGGCAATAGACCTAGCCCCTTTGTCGCTTGCCTTCGCGCTGATTGGTTCAGTCTCGGATGGTTGAAGCAGGGCGGAGGCAACGTTGCAGCGACGGAGGCTTCCATGCCGCCATATCATGGCCTGTTTAGGTACAACGTGGACGGCGCCCCCGGACTTCTGAAAGACAAGGCTTCTGGGCGCGAAGCCGCGATGCGCAAGGGGTTCGCGTCCACCGGCGGCGAGATGCAGGCTTTGTACTGGTCAATCAATGGCGAGTATTCCGCAGCAACCGTTGTCGAATTTCCGGACAACCTATCGGCGACCGCATTCGAAGCCGCCATTTCGGCTTCTGGCGCCTTTGAGCGATTGGAAGTGTGCGAGGTGTTGACGACGGCGGAAATGGACGCCGCGCTCGCCAAGTCGGTCGCCTATCGGCCGCCGAGCGCCTAAGCCGCGCCTGGCGAGGCGCCGGGCGTTCTCAATAGCTGCGGGGCGCGCCTCAGATAGCGGCGGCGAGAACGGAACGTCCACTTGCGAAGCTTGCGACGACGCGCAGGAGGGCAATGACATGAAGGTCTTCCTCACTGGCGGAACCGGGTTTATCGGCCAGGCGCTCGTACGCGCCATGCGGCTTCGCAACTGGGACGTCACTGTCCTGGTTCGCAATCGCGAAAACGCCGCGGCCGCTTGGATCGTGAAACAAGGCGCCCGACTCGCCCAGGGCGACGTCACCAACCCGCAGGGGCTGGCGTCGGCGATGGCGGGAGCGGACGTGACTATTCACAACGCCGGCGTCGTCGAAATCGGTGCCGACGCGGCGACCGCGCGGCGCATGCAGGCGGTGAATGTCGGCGGCACGGAAAACATCCTCTCCGCCGCGAGCGCCGCGCAGGCGCCGCGGACTGTCTTCGTGTCTTCGGTTTGGGCGCTGGGGCCGAGCGGGCGCGCACCGGCGCCGAGCGCCGCGCGGGACGAGACCCAGCGCAACGACGGCAATTGCCTGACGCTGTATGAACGCAGCAAATTGCAGGCCCACCGCATCGCTCTCGAGTGGCGCGAGCGGGGTTTGCCGCTCGTTATCGCCATGCCTAATGTTGTTGTCGGGGCAAACGATCATTCGCCGTTCGGTTATCTGCTTCGACTGACCATTCTCGGCTTAATGACGCCGGTGGCGTTCGGCGCCGACGCGGTTTGGGGATTGGTCGACGTCGATGCGCTCGCCGACGGCCTCTGCCTCGCCGCCGAGCGGGCGCGAATTGGCGAGGACTTCGTCTTTTCCGGCGAGCCAACGCCGCTGCGCCAGACATTTGAGACTTGGGCGCGGGAGAGCGGCGCGCGGCCGCCGCGCTTCTATCTGCCGCGAGGCGTCATGCGTCCGGCCGTTGCGCTTCTGGAGCCTCTGCAACGCCTCCTGGACCTGCCGGCCTTCCTTTCGCGCGAAGCGGTCGACTTGACGCGCGCCCATTTCGACTATTCTTCGGCCAAGGCGCAGCGCGACCTCGGGTGGAGTCGCCCCGACGCCGAAGCAATGTGGCCGCCGATCGTCCGCCGTGAGAAGGCGCTGATGGCGCGCCGGCAAGGGCTGCTGAACAAGCTCCGCCACGTCGCCGTCGCGCCGGAATAGGCAAAGCCTGCTCGCGCATTCGTCTTCGCTCCCATGACGAGCCTTCGATCGCGGCCGCCAAACGAGAGCGCCTGGAACAGCTGGACATCCCTCCGGCAGGTCCAGGGAAATCAACAGGAAGCGTCCGCTCTCCGCCCGTGGTTGCCGATAGCGGCTCGCGGCATCGCGTCCGGTTTGGAGAAGGCCCGCATTGGCGGGGGCCGGCCGTAATGCTGACGAATTTCGGCGACGTAGTGGTTAAAGTCTTACACTTGGTACCCGGCCGGGCGGGTCGCCCAACGGCTGGAGCCGACCCACTGCGGACGTTCACTCGTGGTGTCCTAATGGGCGGGATTGGCCGAGACCGGACTGGCAGATTCCGGACGATTGGAGGCCAAAGCGGACGTTAGACGGGCACGTGCCGAACGGCGAAGTTCGACCCAAAGCAAAGGTCTCCGCTCCCGCCTCAGCGGCCGCGTCGCAAATTGTGAATCGGCCGAAAGTCCGAATGCCGATCAGCGTGATGAGTCCCTGAGAGAGCTAGCGGCGGATGGGTCGAGAGACCGCTTCGCCGCATAGGTCGGCGAACGTCTCACGATCTCGCCGAGGAGACCCAGTCGCAGCCCAAAGTGTCTGATATCTCACATCTTTGACTCCAACCTGCACATCTCCGATGTCGGCCGCGCCGCTGATGGAGGACTGCGAACGAGCGCCTCGCCGCGGACCCCAGACCGGGGACACGTTTTGATGGGCTGCGTGGGGCAAAATCAAAGCGCAGCCGATACGCTCAGACTACGCTGACCGAGTTCGGCGCGCCGCGGAGACCGCTCTGCGACGCACCGCCTCCGCCATTGAGGCGGTGACCTCAAGACTCCGGGGCTCCAAATGACGGTCGACGCCGCGAACGATCCAGAGGAACGCAGACGCGAGCCCCGGCGATTGCGTGACCTGATCGCCGGCGGCGAGAACTGGTTGACCGCCCGGATCATCAAATACGCAAAAGAGCGCGGCTACACGCCGTTCACCTCGACGCTCGAACAGGCGTGGCTTGCTTCCATTCGCGGCTTGTCGGCCCCGTTGATCACGGCGCTCGAAGAGGGCCGACCGTTCGGAGCGGTGGCGGCGGAAGCCGACTATTCCCGCGACCCGATTGCGCTCTACGGCATCGAGGCCGCCAAGCGTCACCGCTCGCGTGGGGTCACGCTCGGCCTGTTCCTCGGCCTGATGAAGAGCTACCGCCAGACTTATGTCGAACTCGTCACTGGCCCTGACTCGCGCGACGAGGATCGACAGGCAAATCGCGACATCGTCGACAGCTTCTTCGACCGCATGGAAGTGGGCTTCTGTGACGAATGGTCGGGGCGGCCTGCCGACGAGCAGTTCGAGCAGTTGCGGTTGCAAAATCAGAAGATCACCAACGAGAAGAACAAGTACCTGACGATCTTCGAGAGCCTCAGGGACCCGGTCATCCTGATCGACGACAGCGGCAAGGTCGAGAACGCCAACCACGCCGCCTTGACCCTGTTCGCCGGCGCGGCGGCGCCGGGCGCGAGCTATTACGGCGGCGCACGGCTGCCGATCGACGAGATTCTCGGCGGCGCCGTCATCGACGGACGCGAGCCGGCCGGCGAGCGGCTGCTGACTACCAACGCCGGTCCGCGCTGGTTCGACATCAAGACCCAACGCATGCTCGACGTCAGCGAGAAGTATCTCGGCGCGGTGGTGATCCTCAACGACGTGAGCGAGCATCGCCGCGCGCGTGAGGAGGCGGAGCGCGCCGACCGCGCGAAGTCGGCGTTCTTGGCGACGATGAGCCACGAAATCCGCACGCCGATCCACGGCATCCTCGGACTCGCCGAGCTTCTGAGCGGCAGCCGCCTCGACCCGCAACAAAGCAAGTATGTCGAAGCGATCGCGCGGTCTGGCGAGCTGCTGTCGTCGGTCGTTTCCGACATCCTCGACTATTCCAAGATCCAGGCCGGCGTCCTGGATCTCGACCGCACGGAGTTCGACCTCGCAACAGTGGTGGAGGACGTGTTTGGCCTGATGTTGCCGCTCGTCGACCGTAAGCCCGAACTGCGGCTGCTAGTCGAGACGCCGCAGATCGGGACGATCGTCGGCGATCCCGGCAAGCTGCGTCAGATCCTGCTCAATCTGGTCGGCAACGCCGTCAAGTTCTCCGAACGCGGCGCGGTGATGCTGGCGGTCGGTGAGATGGCGGGGTCCAACGGCCGCCGCATGCTGCGCTTCGAGGTGAGCGACACCGGCATCGGCGTCGCCCCCGACAGGCTGGAGGCAATCTTCGACCCGTTTACCCAATCCGACGTGACGGTCAGCCGCAGGTTCGGCGGCAGCGGTCTCGGACTGGCGATCTGTCGTCGACTCGTCGACCGGCTCGGCGGCGAGATTGGCGTCGAAAGCCGTCTCGGCGAGGGCAGTCGCTTCTGGTTCACGACGCCGCTCGAGCCCAGCGTCTGCGCGACGGCGACTGCGCCGGATCACGCCGCAGCGCGGCGCAAGCGTGCGTCGGTCGCGCTCGATCTGCTGGTCGTCGAGGATAACGAGGTCAACGCCATGGTCGCCTCGGGGCTGCTCGCGCGCGCGGGCCATAAGGCGGTCATCGCCTCGACCGGAGCGGAGGCGCTGGCGCTGTTCGACTCGCGCGATTTCGACGCCGTGCTGATGGACCTAAGGCTGCCCGACTTCGACGGACTCGAAGTGGTGCGCCGCATGCGCGCCTCGGCCGATGCCAAGAAATCGCGAACCCCGATCATTGTTCAGTCCGCTCATGTGCTGGCGAGCGACATCGAGGCTTGCGTTGCGGCTGGGGTCAACGAATTCGTCGGCAAACCATTCAAGCTCGAGCGATTGCAGGCCGCATTGCGGCGCACCGCGTCGCCGGCGGCTTTGCGACGATCGGCGCGACGGCCGGTCATGGCTCCCGCCGCGACCCCTGCGCCGCCGTGGCGGCCCGAAGTCGCGCCGGATGCAGCAGTCGACGACTCAGTGCTGGCCGAGCATGTCGATCAGCTCGGGTTCGAGCAGACGGCGCGCATCGTCGCGGCCTTCGAGGCCAGCGTCGCCGGCGCCCCGGCCGAGATCGAATGCCTGGCGCAGGCTGGCGACCGCCGGGCCCTGGCCGCGATCGCGCATCGGCTGAAGAGTTCCTCGATGCACGTCGGTCTCGCCCGCCTTTCGAAGCTCGCCGACATGCTTGAAACGCGCGCGTTAAGCGAGTCGCAGGACGTCACCGGGGCGGCCGCTGAACTCGCCGCCGCTTGCCGTGACGGCCTCGCTTCGCTCGAGCGGTCGTTCGCCTGTATGCGGGAACGTCAGCCGGCGAACATATAGCCGACGCCGTGCACGGTGATTATGCGGCGCGGCTTGGCGGGATCGTCCTCAATCTTGCGCCTGAGTCGGCCGATCAGCACGTCGATCGTGCGGTCGAGCGGGTCGTGGCCGCGCCGGCTGACGTGATCGATTAGGCTGTCGCGCGTGCAGACGCGGCCGCGGTTGACGACCAGCGTCGCCAGCAGCTCGAATTCGGCGCGCGTCAGACGCATCTCTTCGCCGGCAGGCGAGGTGAGCGTCCAATGCGGGATGTCGAGCGTCCAGCCGCCGAAGGTCTTCTTCGGTTCGTCCGGCGAACGCAGGCGGGCGGCGGCGACGCGCCGGGCGAGGTTCTTCGCCCGCGGCAGCAGCTCGCGCATGTTGTAGGGCTTGGTCACATAGTCGTCGGCGCCAAGCTCGAGCGCGACGATGCGATCGACCGAATCGTGGCGCGCCGTGACCATGATGACGCCGACCTCGGACTGCCGACGCAACTCGCGCAGCAGCGATAGTCCGTCTTCGCCAGGCAGGTTGATGTCGAGCAGCACGACGTCGACGTCGCCGCGCGCAAACAGGCGGCGCATGTCGTCGCCGTTCGCCGCCTCGGAGACCCGATGGCCCTCCTTGCGCAGGTAGGCCGCCAGCGTCTGACGGCCGACCGGATCGTCCTCGACGACCAGCATGTGGTGGTTGGCGCCCATGGCGATGTTGAAGGCCGTCGACCCGACGGCGGTCAAGCGGCGACCGCCAGCCGTTTACATCCGTTTACAACTTCATACACGCCGTTCACCGACACCGCCAATGTCATTCACGTCGCCTGCCCATAAGCGACGCCGACGGACGGGAGGCTTCGGCGTGTGGAAGAGACTGGCTTTTCGCAGGAGCACCTGGGTGATGGCGGGCGTCGCCCTGGCCGGCGTCGTGGCCGGCATCATCTTCTGGGGCGGGTTCAACACCGCGATGGAGGCCACCAACGAACTCGGCTTCTGCATCTCCTGCCATGAGATGCGCGACAACGTTTACCAGGAATACAAGACGACGATCCACTTCAAGAATCCCGCTGGCGTGCGCGCGGTCTGCTCAGACTGCCACGTGCCGAAGGACTGGACGCACAAGATCATTCGCAAGGTCCAGGCGTCCAACGAGCTGTGGCACAAGCTCATCGGCACGATCGACACGCCGGAGAAGTTTCAGGCGCAGCGCGCGGCGCTCGCCAAAGACGTCTGGAAGACGATGAAGGAGACCGACAGCCGCGAGTGCCGCAACTGTCACTCCAACGCGGCGATGGATTTCGAGCACCAGAAGAACGCTGACAACGCGAAGCGGATGAAGGAAGGCCTGGAGGGCGGCCAAACGTGCATCGACTGCCACAAGGGCATCGCCCACAAGCTGCCTGACATGACTAGCGGTTTCAAGTCGATCTTCGCCGATCTCGAGGACGCGGCCAAGGCGCTGAACCCGTCGAAGGGCCAGACGCTCTACACGGTGACAACCAAGCCGTTTTGGCTCGACAAGCCGAAGGACGCGTCGGATGCGAGCGACGGCAAGCTCATCGCCGCGACGGCAGTCGAAGTGGTCGACCGCGACGGCGTGTGGCTCAAGGTGAAGTTCGCCGGCTGGCAGCAGGAAGGCGCCGAGCGGATGTTCTACGCCGCACAGGGTAAGCGAATCTTCGCTGCCGCTCTCGGTCCTGACGCGATCGACAAGGTCGTCGCCGGCAAGACGATCGCCGATCCCGACACCGATCAGAAGTGGACCGAGTCCAGCCTCACCGCGTGGATCGCCAACGCTGACCTCACGCCCGACCTCGGCAAGCTGTGGGACTATGGTGGCGAGATGTACAACGCCTCCTGTGCGCTGTGCCACACGCTGCCGCCGACCGGCAACTATCTCGCCAATCAGTGGACCGGCAATCTCAATGCGATGAAGCGCAACGTTTCGCTCGACGACGAGCAGTACCGCTTCCTCCAGAAGTACGTGCAGATGCACGCCCAGGACATGGCCGGCAAAGACACGGGAGGCAAGCATGAATGATCTGCCGCATCCGGCCGCGTTCGGCGGCTTGGACGCTCACGATCTCGCCGCGCTGTTCAACTGGCTCTCCGCCGTCTTCGCCACACCGCCTGATCGCGACTCGATCGTCTCGTACCGTCGCGGACCGGCCGCGGCTTGGCTGGATGGCGTCGCTTCGCTGCCCGGTTGCGACAGGGGGGTCGCCCGCATGCAAGGCGCGCTCAACGCCGAAGCGGACGACGCGCTTGTCGTCGCGCGGATTGGCTCGGCGTACGGCATGCTGTTTGAAGGCATTGGCGGGCCGAAGACGGTCTCGCCCTACGAATCGGTTCACCGCGATGGCGGACGCCTGTTCGGCGCGCCGGCTGCCGAAATGGAGGCGATGCTCGCCGCCCACGACTTGTCGGTCGCCGTTTCCGCCCACGAGGCGCCCGATCACATCGCCGTCGAACTTGCCGCGGGCGCGCTGTTGCTGGCGGAAGGCGAACCGGACGCCGAAGCGATCATTGCGCGCCTAAGGGACTGGGTTCCCGCCTTTGCGGCCGACTGCGCCGCCGCAGACGCCAACGGGTTCTGGGCGGGCGCAGCCGCCGTTCTCATTGCGATTGTCGGACTTGCGACGCGTCAGCCCGCCAACGCCGAAAATCCAGACGCGACCACACACTGAGGGAGAGACTCCATGTCTATGCTAAAGGGAGACGAGTTACGCGCCGAGATGTCGAGGCGCGCATTTCTGAGCTACGGCGTGGCGCTTGGAGCCATGAGCATTGCCGCTCCGTCGTTGTTGGCGACGGGCGCGCGCGCGGCGACGCCCGACGGCGAAGTGCTCACCGGGTCGCACTGGGGCGCGTTCCGCGCTAAGGTCGAAGGCGGACGGGTCGTCTCGGTCAAACCGTGGGAGAAGGATCCTGCGCCGAGCCATCAGCTCGCCGGCGTCCTCGATTCGATCTATTCTCCGACCCGCATCAAGTACCCGATGGTCCGCCGCGCCTTCCTCGAGAAGGGGCCCGGCGCCGATGTAGACAGCCGCGGCAGCGGGGATTTCGTGCGCGTCACCTGGGATCAGGCGCTCGACCTGGTCGTCAAGGAACTGCTGCGGGTCGAAAAGACCTACGGTCCCGCCGCGACCTTCGCCGGCTCCTACGGCTGGAAGAGCCCGGGGCGGCTGCACAATTGCCAGAGCCTGTTGCGCCGAATGATGAACCTGAAGGGCAACTTCGTGAACGCCTCGGGTGACTATTCGACCGGCGCGGCGCAGATCGTCATGCCGCATGTCGTCGGGTCGCTCGAAGTCTACGAGCAGCAGACGGTGTGGCCGGTGGTGGTCGACAAGACCGAATTGATGGTGTTCTGGGGCTGCGATCCGGTGGTCACCAACCAGATCAGCTGGTCGGTCGCCGACCACGGCGGCTACGAAGGCCTGAAGGCGCTCAAGGCCAAAGGCACGAAGGTGATCTGCATCGACCCGGTCAAGACCGACACCGCCGAGTTCTTCGGCGCCGAGTGGATCGCACCGCGGCCGCAGACCGACGTCGCGCTGATGCTCGGCATCGCCCACACCTTGGTCATTGAGAAGCTCCACGACGAGAAGTTCCTCAAGACCTACGCCAACGGCTTCGACAAGTTCTTGCCATATCTGCTGGGCGACGAGGACAAGACGCCGAAGAGCGCCGAATGGGCCTCCGCGATCTGCGACGTCCCCGCTGACGCGATTAAGGACTTGGCGCGCCGTTTCGCCAAGAATCGGACGATGCTGGCTGCCGGCTGGTCGCTGCAACGTCAGCAGTACGGCGAGCAGCGCCACTGGATGCTGGTGACGCTGGCCTCCATGCTCGGGCAAATTGGCCTCCCGGGCGGCGGCTTCGGGTTCTCGTATCACTACGCCAGCGGCGGCGCGCCGTCGGCCGACGCGCCAGTGCTGACCGGCATCACCGACGGCGGCAAAGCCAAGGCCGGCGCGGCGTGGATGACGGAAAACGGCGCGGCGTCAATCCCAGTCGCGCGTGTGGTCGAGATGTTGCTCAACCCGGGCAAGGACTTCGACTTCAACGGGGTCAAGGCCAAGTATCCCGACGTCAAGATGGCCTACTGGGTCGGCGGCAATCCATTCGTCCACCATCAGGACCGCAACCGCATGGTTGCGGCGTGGAAAAAGCTCGAGACCTTCGTCGTCCAGGACTTCCAGTGGACGCCGACGGCGCGCTTCGCCGACATCGTACTGCCGGCGACGACCTCCTACGAGCGCAACGACATCGAAAGCGTCGGCGACTATTCGGCGACGGCGATCCTGGCGATGAAGAAGGTGATCGACCCGGTGTTCGAGAGCCGCACCGACTACGACATCTTCGCCGCGATCTCCGAGCGCCTCGGCAAGGGCAAGGAGTTCACCGAGGGCAAGAGCGAGATGGATTGGATCAAGTCGTTCTACGACGCGGCGCTGACCCAGGCCAAGGCGAAGAAGATCGACATGCCCGAGTTCGACGCGTTCTGGAACGGGTCGGGCGTGGTCGAATTCCCCGTCACCAGCGGCAAGAGCTTCGTTCGCTACGCCAGCTTCCGCGAGGATCCGCTGCTCAACGCGCTCGGCACCCCGTCGGGCAAGTTCGAGATCTACTCGAAGAACATCGAGAAGATGGGCTACGACGACTGCGGACCGCATCCGCAGTGGTACGAGCCGACCGAGCGGCTCGGCGGACCGACGACCAAGTACAAGCTGCACGTGGTCGCCAGCCACCCGAAGAGCCGGCTGCACTCGCAGCTCTGCGGCACCAAGCTGCGCGACACGTACACGGTCAATGGCGCCGAGCCCTGCTTGATCAACGCCAAGGACGCGGCGGACCGCGGCATCAAGGATGGCGACATCGTCCGCGTGTTCAACGACCGCGGCCAGATTCTCGCCGGCGCCAAGGTGACCGAGTCGATCCGGCCCGGCGTGATCCGCGTCAACGAGGGCGGTTGGTATGATCCCGCCGAGCCCGGCAAGCCGGGAACCCTGTCGCGCTACGGCGACGTCAACGTGCTGAGCATGGACATTCCCACCTCCAAGCTCGGCCAAGGCAACTGCGGCCACTCGGTGGTCGGCGAGGTCGAGAAGTATGCGGGGCCGGCGATGACGGTCGCCGTGTTCGCCGCGCCTAAGGGCGCGGAGTGATCGCTCCCGGCGGGGAGGGGTTCGCCCCTCCCCGGTCTCGACAATGAAAATGCGATACGCCGCGCTCTGGCGCGTCGGGAGGACGGGGCATGAAGATCTTCGGACTGGTCGGACGGAGCGGGTCGGGCAAGACGAGCCTGATGGTCCGGCTGCTGCCGGAGATCAGGCGCCGCGGCCTCACCGTCTCGACAATCAAACACGCCCATCACGGCTTCGACCTCGATCACCCTGGCAAGGACTCGTTCCGCCACCGCGAAGCGGGCGCGAAGGAGGTCATGCTGGTCGCCGACGCGCGCTGGGCGTTGATGCACGAGATCGGCGATGCGCCCCAGCCGCCGCTTGAAGACCTCGTGCGCCGGATGGCGCCGGTCGATTGTGTTTTGATCGAAGGGTTCCATACCCATGGCCACCCGATGATCGAGGTCTACCGCCCGAGCGAAGGGCACGCACTGTTGTGGCGCGAAGATTCGAACATCGTCGCTGTGGCGAGCGACGGTCCGTTGCCGGAGGTGACGGTCCCGGTCCTCGACCTCAACGACGCGCAGGCGATAGCAACATTTGCGCTGGCGAAGGCGGAAACCTATGACCACGCTGCTCCTTGACCGCCCCGCAGTCGCCGCCGCCGAGGCGCCGTCGCGGCTCGTCGATTCGTTCGGCCGCGCAATCACTTACATACGGTTGTCGGTGACCGATCGCTGCAATTTCCGCTGTGTCTATTGCATGGCGGAGAAGTTGAAATTCCTGCCGCATACCGAGCTGCTGAGGCTCGAGGAGCTCGATCGGTTGTGCTCGATCTTCGTTGACTTGGGCGTGAAAAAGATCCGGTTGACCGGCGGTGAACCGCTGGTGCGGCGCGGCGTGATGAATTTGGTCCAATCTCTGTCGCGCCGCCTGCGCGCGCGCGAGCTCGACGAACTGACGCTGACGACTAACGGCTCGCAACTGGCGCGACACGCCGACGAACTCGCCGCTTGCGGCGTCAAGCGGGTGAACGTTTCCTTGGACACGCTCGACCCAGCGCAATTCGCGGCGATCTCGCGCCACGGCGCGCTTTCTGACGTGCTTGCCGGCATTGAAGCCGCCGACCGCGCCGGGCTCAAGGTCAAGATCAACGCCGTGGCACAGAAGGGGGTTACGGAAGAATGCGCCGTGCCGCTGGTCCGCTGGGCGCATGGCCGCGGCTATGATGTGACCTTCATCGAGGTGATGCCGCTCGGCGACGTCGAGGGCGCGTGGACGCGGCGTTTCATGCCGCTGGCCGAGCTGCGCGCCAATCTGGCGAGCCATCTGTCTCTTCTGCCAACGCCCTATCGCAGCAGCGGCCCGGCGCGCTATTGGCAGGTCGAGGAGACGGGCGGCCGCATTGGATTCATCACGCCGATGACGCACAGCTTCTGTGAAGCCTGCAACCGGGTGCGAATCACCTGCTCGGGCCGGATGTACCTCTGTCTCGGCGCCGAGGCCGCCGTGGACCTGGGCAAAATCCTGCGCGAGAGCGATCACGACGCGGAGGTTGCGGCGGCGATTCACGAGGCGGTGGCGCTCAAGCCGAAAGGACACGCGTTCGGCGCGCGCGCGCGTGGCGCTCCGCGCGGCGCCGCGCGGTCGATCAGCGTCACCGGCGGATAGGCGCCGGAGAATGCGCAAGACAATTGGATCGCGGCCGTGAACGCGACCTCGCTGATGCCGGTCGAGGAAGCGCTTGAGCGTGTGCTCGCTTCCATCGCCGCCCCGACCGAGCGCGAGCAGGTTGCGCTCGCCGAGGCCTATGGCCGGACACTGGCGAGCGACGTCGTCTCGCGCCGGATTCAGCCGCCTTCCGCCAACTCGGCGATGGACGGCTACGCGCTCAGGGCGGCGGATGCCGCGCGGGCGCCGGCGCGGCTGACGGTGGTGGGCGAATCCGCGGCGGGCAGGCCGTTCGATGGACGGCTCGGGCCAGGCGAGGCCACGCGCATCTTCACTGGCGCGCCGTTGCCCGAAGGCGCCGACGCGGTGGCGATGCAGGAAAACGCGCGGCGCGAGGGCGCGACGGTCATTCTCATCGCGCCGGTCGCGCTGGGCGATCATGTCCGTGCGCCGGGTGGCGATTTCGACGCTGGCGAGATTGTGCTGCGCGCCGGCCGCCGGTTGTCGGCCCGCGACGTCGCGCTCGCCGCCGCCGCCGACCATCCGACGCTCGTCGTTCATCGCCGCCCGCGCGTCGCCATCCTCGCCAGCGGCGACGAACTGGTCGCTCCCGGCGCGGGGCTCGGTCCGGCGCAGATCGTTTCCTCCAACACGTTCGCCGTCGCCGGCATCGTTGTCGCGGCGGGCGGCGCGCCGATCGACCTCGGCATCGCCGCCGACGATCCGACGGCGCTGGCCGAGAGTCTGGCGCAGGCGATCGCCCAGCGCGCCGACGTGCTGGTGACGCTGGGGGGCGCCTCGGTCGGCGATCACGACTTGACGCAGCAGGCGCTCGTCGACGCCGGCATGGAATTGGGCTTCTGGCGCGTCGGCATGCGGCCCGGCAAGCCGCTGATCCACGGCCGGCTCGGCGCGACGATCGTGCTCGGCCTGCCGGGGAACCCAACGTCGTCGACGCTTTGCGCGCTGTTGTTCCTGCGGCCGCTCATTCGCGCGTTGCTCGGCGATCCCGACGCCGGCGCCGATCCGAGCGAGCCGGCGCGGCTCGCCCTAGCGCTGCCGGCGAACGGCCCGCGCAAAGACTACATGCGGGCGACGCTGGTGCGAGACGCTGGCGGCCTAGACTTGGCGAGGCCGATCGCGAACCAGGACGCCTCGCTGGTCCAGGCGTTCGCCCGCGCCGACGCGCTGCTGGTGCGGGAGCCGAATGCGCGGGGCGCCGCCGCGGGCGAAATGTGCCGGATCATCCGTCTCGCGCCCCTCGGGGCCTAAGGCCCGGTATGCTCGGTCGCCTTCACTTTCCGCCAAATGAGATGAGTGCTCGCATCTATTCCCGAGGGGCGCACAATCCCGCAGCCGGCTCTACCGGCGTCACTGTGTCGCCTCTGAAGACATTGGGCTCAGTCGGGTCAACACGTGGCGCCGCTTCACCGTCGAAGGCCCTAACCGACACGATGTCTGCTTTCGAGAACCGCCCGCATTAGCCGGGATCGGCGGCAATGGTGAAGGTTTTCGGATGCCGTGAGGCGTACGAAAACCGCCCAAGCACGAACCCGCGGGCGTGCGGCGCCGATCTATGGGGATTTCGGGTTTTAGCCGAGCGCGATGATGGCGGCGTCGGATCGGCGATGGCGCCGACGGGGACGCGGCGAGTGAGACTTTGCGCCGGCCGGTCGCTGGATTGGGAGCTGGCCGCTTGCGAGGTTCAGGTCTTCTGTCACGGAGTTGGCGAAGGGCGTGCAGATGGCGGTCGCCGGAACTGAGGGCGTTGCGGCGCGAGGTGAGCGTGGGCCGTGCCGGGTCATGACGGCGTCCCGGTTGTTGTGGGAGCGCGGGGCGGCGCGCGCGGCTGCATCCAGCGCTCGAACGTCTCGATGATGCGCATGCGCCCGCCGCAGCAGGGACAAGGTGGGCGCCAATCGAGCGGTTCTGGCGCTTCGACAGGCTCTGGCGGC
>JBEKVR010000061.1:0-24245 GCA_049513815.1 Roseiarcus sp.
CCGCATCGCGGCATCGAGACGATCACCTATGTGCTCGCCGGCTCGGTCGCGCATGGCGACAGCCTCGGCAATTCCGGCGTGCTCGGCGCCGGCGACGTGCAATGGATGACGGCCGGACGCGGCATCCTTCACCAGGAAATGCCGAAGGGCGACACGGTTGGCCGCATGCACGGCTTTCAGCTCTGGGCCAACCTGCCCTCCAGCCTGAAAATGACCGCGCCGCGCTACCAGGACGTTCCGAGCGCGGCGATCCCCGAGGTCGTCGACGACGACGGCGTCTCGGTCCGGGTGATCTGCGGCGAGTTCTGGGGTCAAAAGGGCCCGGTCGACGGCGTCGCCGCCGACCCGCGCTACCTCGACGTCACCGTCCCGCCGAACAAACGCAAAGCCCTGCCGGTCGAGACCTACCGCCAGGCCTTCGCCTACATCTTCCAGGGATCGGCGAGTTTCGCCGGCGCTTCGCAGCCGTTCGGCGCGCTGCGCGAGGAGCTCGTCGGCGGCGAGGAGGTGCTGGTGCGCGACACGGTCGGCGATCGTTCGCTGGTGGTGTTCGATTCTGGCGACGAAGTCGTCGTCCAGGCCGGCGAACAAGGCGTGCGCTTCCTGCTGGTCTCCGGCAAACCGCTGCGCGAGCCGATCGCCTGGCACGGACCGATCGTCATGAACACCCAGGCCGAAATCCGTCAGGCGCTGACCGACCTGCGCGACGGGACGTTCATCAAGTAGGCCGTCGCGCTATCTCGCCAGCGCCCCGCGATAGGCGGCGAGCGTCTTCTCGGTCATCTGCTCGAGCGAGAAATTCGCTTCGACATGGGCGCGCGCGCGCAGCGCGATGGCGTCGCGCGCCGTCGCGCCGAGCGTCAGCGCGCTCATCAGCGCGTCGGCGAGCGCCGGCGCGTCGCCCGGCGGGACGCGCCAGCCGGTGCGCGCCTGCGCCGGCGCCTGCGGCGGCGCGAGAACAGTCTCAGGCGCGGCGCCGGAATCGGAGACGACGACCATCGTCCCCATCGCCTGCGCTTCGACCGCACTGCGGCCGAACGCCTCCGGCGCGGTCGACGGCACGGCGACGACGCTGGCGGCGATGAGCGCAGCCGGCATGTCGTGGCAATGGCCGACGCGCGCCACCATCCCTTCGAGGCCGGCGCGGCGTATGTGCGCGTCGAGATCGCGCGCGTAGGAGTCGCGCCCTTGCGCGTCGCCCGCCAGCACGCAGCGCACGTCGGCGAGCCCGCGTTCCTTCAAGATCCGCGCCGCCTCGATCAGCACCCTCTGCCCTTTCCACTCGGTCAGCCGCGCCGCCAGCAGCACCACGCGCTCGTGCGGCGCAACGCCCCAGGCTTCGCGCAACCGCGTCACCCGCGCCCGCTCGACCGCGGCGGGCGCGAAGCACGCGAGGTCGGTTCCGCGCGGAATGACGCTGAGACGGCCACGCGCGAACGGATAGAGTCGCTCGATCGCATCGGCGGTGAACTGCGAATTGGCGATGACGACGTCGCCGCGCGCCATCACCGAATTGTAGCGCAGCTTCAGCGCCGAGCGGCCGCCATAGGCGCCATGATAGGTGGTGACGAATGGCCGCCCAGTCTTGCGACACGCCCCAAGCGCCACCCAGGCTGGGGCGCGTGAGCGGGCGTGGACGAGGTCGATCCCCTCTTCGGCGATCAGCCGCGCGAGGCGGGGCACGTTGAGCGCCATCGCCAATGGGTTCTTGGTCGCCGCGGGAAACGGCGCAAGCACGCCGCCGACAGCTTGCAGTTCACTCGCCAGCCGTCCGCCTTCCGACGCGACCAGCGCACGCGCCCCCGCCCGGACAAGAGCGGCGGCGACATCGATCGTCGTGCGCTCGGCGCCCCCGGCGTCGAGGCGGGGAATGATTTGCAGAATCGTGCGCCCGGCGAGCGAGCCGCGCTCGGCGCGGCCGAAGGGGGCGAGCGTCGCGACGCTCACGCGGGACGCCGCGCCAGAACGTCGCGCGCGGCGCGGTCGGCATTGACGGCGGTCGCCGCGTCGGCCATTCCGGCCACGCCAGCGAGAACGAAACCCAGACGAATCATGGGGTCGATTTGACCGTGATCCACGACGAACCGCAATTCCTCGACGTCGGCGAAGGCGCGACCCGTCGCCGTATCGCGTTTCGCCGCCGCGCGCCAGCGCGCGACGACCTGCCTGGCGTCGTCTGGCTGACCGGCTTCGGCTCCGACATGGTCTCGACCAAGGCGAGCGCGCTCGACGACCATTGCGCGGAGCGCGGCCAGGCGCTGCTGCGCTTCGACTATTCCGGCCACGGCGCCTCGGACGGACGGTTCGAGGACGGCACGGTCTCGCAATGGCTCGAGGACGCGCTGGCGGCGATCCGCGCCGAGACCACGGGGCGTTTGGTGCTCGCCGGTTCGTCGATGGGCGGCTATATGGCGTTGCTCGTCGCCCGCGCGCTCGCTCAAGCCGGCGAAGCGGCGCGGCTTTCCGGCATGGCCCTCGTTGCGCCGGCGGTCGACTTCACCGAGGCGCTGATCTGGGCGCGGGCGAGCGAGGCCGAGCGCCGCGAGCTCATGGAAAACGGCGTGTGGGAGCGCCCGTCTGAATATTCCCACTCCGGCTACCGCATCGCGCGCGCTCTGATCGAGGACGGCCGGCGTCACCTGCTGTTCGGGACGACTATTCGCAGCCATTGCCCGACCCGCATCCTGCAGGGTATGCGCGATCCGGACGTCCCCTATCGTCATGCGCTAACCCTGATCGAGCACATGGCGGGCGACCCGGTCACACTCACCCTGATCAAGGACGGCGACCATCGCCTGTCGCGGCCGCAGGATCTCGCGCTGATCCTCGAAGCGGTCGACAGTTTCGCCTGAGCGACGTCAGACGGCTTCGGCGCCGAAGCGGTGCAAGTCGGCGCCGTTGACGCGCAACCACGCCTCGGCGCGCTCGGTGTCGGGGAAGAGCCGCCGCGTCACCTTCCAGAACATCGGCGAATGGTTCATGTGAACGATGTGGGCGACTTCGTGCGCCGCGAGATAATCGAGAATCTCGGGCGGCGCGAGGATCAACCGCCAGGAGAAGTTGAGCCCGCCGGTCGACGAGCACGAGCCCCAGCGGCTCGCGGTGTCGCGCAGGGCGATGCGGCGCGGCGCGACCCCGAGTCGCCTGGAGTGGCGCGCCACCGCCACCTCGAGGTCCTTGCGCGCCTCGCGCTTGAGGAAGTCGGCGACGCGGCGCGCGATGAACGGCATTTCGCCGGCGACGCAGATGACCGGACCGGCGGGCCCCGCCTCCGTCCACGCGACGCCGCGCGCACCGGGCCGATGAACGATCGTATGGTCGATTCCGCGCAGCGGCGTCACCGCGCCGGCGGCGAAGGCGATCGGCCGCGGCAGCCGCGCCAACCGCGCGCCGATCCATGCCGCATGCCGTTCGGCGAATTCGCGCGCGGCGCGCAGCGAGCTTCGCTCGGGCATGGTCAACAGCACGTCGCGACTCGCGGCTCGCACTCTGAGCGTGAACCGTTGCGACGTCGCCACGCGCTTCAAGGCGACGCGATAAACCTCCCCCGCGTGCGCGACATCGATGTGCGCGACCGGGCCGGGCGGCGTTCGGCGTTCGAACAGGCGCAGCATTGCGGAATGCTAACCCAGCGATGCTTTGAGTCGCCAGGATTTTCGCGCCTTCTGCTCGATCAGCGCAACCGGATGTCCGGCCGCAGAGCGGGTTTGAGCTGGGTTGGCAGACCGGCGGCGACCGCTATGACCGCGTCGCAGGCGGCGGCCGCCTGCTGGTTGAGCCGCCCGTGCCAGTCGCGGAAGGCTCGGCCGAGCGGCGTCGCCGGGACGACCCCCGCCCCGACCTCGTTGGCGATCAGCGCCGCCGGACCGCCAAGACCGGAAATAACATCAGTCAGTTCAGATATTTCCGCCTCGACGTCGCGTCCCGCGAGCATGAGGTTGCTGAGCCACAAGGTCAGGCACTCGACCAACACCACCCGCCCCGGCCGCGCCTCGGCCCGCAACGCGGCGGCGATCTCCAGCGGCTCTTCGCGGGTCCGCCAGCCGTCTCCCCGCTCTCGGCGATGGCGGTCGATGCGTTCGGCCATTTCGGCGTCGCCGGCCTCGGCGGTGGCGAGATAGAGCCGTTCGGGCGCCGTCGCCTCGGCCAGCGCGAGCGCGTAGCGGCTCTTGCCCGAGCGGGCGGCGCCGATCACCAGGACCGAGCGGCAAGCGACCGGGGAAAGCGAATTTTCCATACGCCTCGATCCCACGCGCGGCGGCGCGATTCAATCCGCGCCTTTACCGCGCGGCGGCGGTTTGCTCCAATCGCGGCGGCGACCCCGCCCCAGCATGTCCCGAGGCCGCGATTGTCCGTATCCATCGATCAAATCCTGCGCGACTGGCGCGACTTCTACGTGATGGGCGGCACAGCGGCGGCGACGCTGGTCGGCCTGATGTTCGTTTTCGCCTCGATCGGCGCGAGCCAGGTCGCCAGCCGGAAACTGGGGGCGATGCGCGCCTTCATTACGCCGACGGTCGTACACTTCGGCGCTGCTCTGCTCGTCTGTCTGGTTTCGATCATGCCCGGCCACAGCGAGCGCAGCCTCGGCGGGGTGCTCGGCGTCGGCGCGCTGATCGGCGTCGCCTATTGCTGCCAGATCTTACTCCTCATCTTTCGTAGCTTCGCCGCCGGCTTGGTGTGGGAAGATCGCCTTTTCTATGCGCTGATCCCCTTCTCGGGCTACCTGCTCCTGCTCGCTTCCGCGGCGCTCGAACTCGACGAACGTCCGGCCGACGCCAACGTCCTCGCCGGGATTGCGATCATCGTCCTCATCGTCGCCGGGTTGCGCAACGCCTGGGACATGACGGTGTGGATGACGACGCGCGGCGCGAACGACCCTCCGCCGGTGGCCGAAGGCGGCTAACGACCGCCGCGCTCCATATCCACAACGGGGCGTTTTGCGTTAAATGCCCGCGTCACGATCCAGCGGACTCCCATGAACTCCCTTTTCGCCGGGCTCGGCGTCAGCGTCTTCGAAGTCATGTCGCGGCTGGCGCGCGAGCGCGACGCGGTCAATCTCGGCCAAGGATTCCCCGACGACCCCGGCCCCGCCGACGTGCGCGCCAAGGCGGCCGAGGCGGTCGTCGACGGTTGGAACCAATATCCGCCGATGCTCGGCTTGCCGGAGCTGCGCGCCGCGGTCGCCGCCCATTACAAGCGCTTCCAGGGACTCGAGATCGATCCGGAACGCGAAGCGATGGTGACCTCCGGCGCGACGGAGGCGATCGCCGGCGCGCTGATGGCGTTGATCGAGCCCGGCGACGAGGTCGTGCTGTTCCAGCCGATGTACGACGCCTATCTGCCGTTGGTTCGCCGCGCCGGCGGCGTGGCGAAGTTCGTCACGCTGAAGCCGCCGCTTTGGACCTTCGACGAGGCCGACCTCGCCGCCGCCTTTTCCGATCGCACGCGGGTCGTCCTGTTCAACAATCCGCTCAACCCGACCGGCGTCGTCTACGGCCGCGAGTCGCTCGAAATTCTCGCCCGCGCCTGCGTCAAACACGACGTGATCGCCGTCTGCGACGAGGTCTGGGAACACGTGGTGTTCGACGGCCTCAGCCATCTGCCGCTGATGGCGATGGCGGGCATGCGCGAGCGCACGGTCAAGATCGGCTCGGCCGGCAAGATCTTTTCGCTGACCGGCTGGAAGGTCGGCTTCGTCTGCGCCGCGCCCGAAATCTTGCGTGTCCTGGCCAAGGCGCACCAGTTCATCACCTTCACCACGCCGCCCAACCTTCAGACGGCGGTCGCCTACGGGCTGGCCAAGGACGATTCTTATTTCACCGCGATGCGCGCCGGTTACCAGCGCAGCCGCGATCGCTTCGCCACTGGCCTTGCGGCGCGCGGTTTCTCGGTCCTGCCAAGCGCCGGCACTTATTTTCTCAACGTCGACCTTGCGCCGCTCGGCTGCGACGACGACATCGCGTTCTGCCGCGATCTGGTCGAGCGGCGCGGCGTCGCGGCGATTCCGGTCTCGGCCTTCTACGCCGAGGCGCCGATCCGCACCGTCGCGCGCTTCTGCTTCGCCAAGCGCGACGCGACGCTCGACGCCGCTCTGACGCGGCTCGAGGGCGTCGCGAACGAGGCGCGCGTATGATGCTGGCTCGATTGACGCTGTTCGCCGCCGGCCTGTGGGCTTCCGCCGCTCTGGCTCAGAATGCTTCGCCGTTCGCGCCGCCGCCCCCGCCGCCGCCCAAGATCGTCCGCCTTCTGGCGCCGCCCGCCGTGCTTGATCTCGACGCATTGCAGGCGTTCGAGGGCGAGAGCGGCTATCAGGTGGCGTACGACGCCTACGAGGGCGCGCTAGACCTCGCCGCCAAATGGCGCGAGGGCCCCTACGACCTCGTCGTCCTGTCCGGCCCTGCGCTGGCGCGCGAAATCGCCGCCGGCGCCCTGGCGCAGCTCGACAAGGCGCGCACCGCCAACGCGCGCGGCGTTCGGCCGGCGACCCTCGCCAAGCTCGCCGCTTACGATCCGACCGGCGCCTACGCCCTGCCGCTTGGCTGGTACGCGACCGGCCTGGTCTACGACGCCGACAAGGCCGGCAAGCGCATTGGCGGCGCGCCCGCCTCGTGGAACGCGCTGTTCAACCCCGCCGAAGCGCGCAAGATGGCCGATTGCGGCGTCGTCCTGCCCGACGACCGCGACGCCTTGTTCGTCGCCGCCTGGCGACTGCTGGGCGTCGATCCGGCGCGCGCAAACGCGGCGCAGGTCAAGAGCGCCGGCGCGCTGATTGACCGCAGCCGCAAGACCGCGCGCGCCTTCCCCGACGCCGACGTGGCGAGCGCGCTGGCGAGCGGCGCCGCCTGCATCAGCGTCGGCGACGCCGGCGAAGCGGCGGCGGCGACGGCGCGCAGCCGCGAGGGCGGCGTCGGAGCCGACATCCGTTTCGCGCTGCCTAAGGAGGGCGGCGGGTTGGCGATGGAGGCCTTCGCCATTCCGCGCGACGCGCCCCACGGCGAGCAGGCGCACGCCTTGCTCGATTTCCTGCTGCGCCCCGAAATCTCTCGCCGCAACGCCGAGGCGGCGCGGCTTGTCGACCCCGAGGCCGCCGACCAGGACACGATGCTGACGCGACTGTCGCCTCAGGGCGCCTATGACCCTCGCGTCGCGCCGCTAGTGCAGGCGGAATGGGAGAGCCTCGTCACCGGCAAAGCTGAAGGATCGCCGCCGTCGAAATCGGGCGGACGAACGCCCCCTGCGCAGGTAAAAGCCCAAGGCCCGAAACCGAAGAAGCCCAGAAAGTTGCGATGAACGCTGACGCGCAGCGCGCGATGACGGCGACCGAATGGGGCCTGTTGTTGCTGCTGTCGCTCATCTGGGGCGGTTCATTCTTCTTCATCGGAGTTGCTGTTAAATCCCTGCCGCCATTCACGATTGTCGCAGCCAGAGTGTCCATCGCCGCTGCGCTGTTGTGGCTCGCCGCCCCGCTCAGCGGCGTCTCCATGGCGCGGCTGCGCGGCTAGGCGCCGGCTCTGATCCTGCTCGCGGCGCTCAACAACGCCGCGCCGTTTTCGCTGTTGGTGTGGAGCAAGACCCATCTGGCGAGCGGCCTCGTCTCGATCCTCAACGCGACGACCCCAGTCTTCACCGTCGTCGTCGCACATCTCTTCACGGTTGAGGAGAAGCTCGACCCGCGCCGTCTCGGCGGCGCGTTGATCGGCTTTGCCGGCGTTGCGGCGATGATCGGCCCGGCGCTGCTTGGCGGGTTCGCCGACCATCTCGTCGCCAAGTTGGCGGCGCTACTCGCGGCGTTCTCCTACGCGGCGGCGAGCGTCTTCGCGCGGCGGTTCCGTCGACTCGGCCTGAGGCCGATCGACGTTGCGACCGGCCAGGTCACCGCGTCGAGCTTTGTGCTTTTGCCGCTTGCAGCGCTGGTCGATGCGCCCTGGCGGCTGCCGACCCCAGGCGGCGCGGCGATCGCCGCGATCGCCTGCCTCGGGACGCTGTCGACCGCGCTCGCTTATGTCGTCTATTTCCGCGTTCTCGCCGGCGCCGGCGCAACCAATGTCGTGCTGGTGACGCTGCTCGCGCCGGCGACCGCGATCCTGCTCGGCGCCGTCGTTCTCGGCGAACGCCTGGCGGTCCGGGACTTTGTCGGCCTCGGCCTGATCGCGCTTGGCCTCGCCGTCATCGACGGCCGCCTGCCGGCGACGGCGCGGGCGCGGTTGGCGGCGGCGGGACGCCGTTAACGGCGCGGGCGCGCCCGACTCCCCAACCGCCCGGGAGCGCGATAGGATCGCCGCCCAGGAGACGGGCATGGCGATTGAGCGCGACAATCCCGGCGACCTCGCTCGACGCGCCGCGGAACGGCGTGGGCGACGCTCGAATCCCAGACCGGACACGGATCAGTGGCGGCGCGAATCCTTCTGCCTGCCGCGGCCGCTGGCGCGCGCCAAGGCGCGCGAGTTGTTTGAGCGCTATCCCAAAGCGGCCTACATGACGGAAATCGAGTTCTGGAGCGAACGCGACGACGGCCAGATCGAATTTGTCGTCCGCCGCCTGCCCAGCGCCGACTGAAAGCCTCGCCCGCAGCCCCGTTTCGACTTCGCCGAGCCCGGTTCCGCGGCGTCTATGGTTGCCAAATTGTGGCGACTTTCAGGATAGTTCTAAACGTAAATAAATCATTTACCAACATCGTCTTGCGATAGATAAGGCTATTCGCCGCTCTATGTCAGAATAAATGATGGTTATTGCACTGCACTTGACGCGTAAACGAGTTAAGCTCGTAACCCGATTACTTTCCCATTCTCGCCAGATTCCCGCCACATTCGCTCTCAGTGTTGTGATTTATCGGTCACAGACTTTCAAGGCTTGGAGGGCTATATTCTGACTATGGCCGGCGGGGTGGTGCGGAATTCCCTCCGTTAGGGTTGGTAACGAGGAGATTGCGATGAAGAAGGTTTTGTTGGCCGCGTTGATGGCCGGTGTGGCGTCGAGCGCTATGGCCGCCGACCTCCCGACCCGCAAGGCGCCCCCTGCGCCTGCGCAGTATTACGCGCCGCCGGCTTTCAGCTGGACGGGTTTCTACGTCGGCGTCAACGGCGGTTGGGGCGGCGGCACGGGCGGCGGCGACCTCGGCAGCCCGACGGGCGGCCTCGTCGGCGGCACGGTCGGCTACAACTACCAGATCGGCCAGTTCGTCGCCGGTCTGGAGGGCGATTGGGATTGGGCCGACATCAATAAGAGCGGCGCCATCGGGAGCACCTCCTACAGCAACAAGATCGACCAGCTCGTGACCGCCCGCGTACGCGCCGGCTACGCGATCGACCGCGCGCTGCTGTATGTGACCGCCGGCTACGCGGGCGCAGAGGATAAAGTCAGCGTGCCTACCGCCTTCTCGTCGACCGACTGGCGCAGCGGCGGCGCGGTCGGCGCCGGCCTCGAATACGCCTTCACCAACAACATTTCGGCCAAAGCCGAGTACATCTACGCCCCTCTCCAAGGCAAGACGTACGCCCCCGGCTACAAGAACAACGCCGACCTTTCGCTCGTCCGCGCCGGCCTGAACTACAAGTTCTGACCGGCTCGACCGCGCAAGCGACAAAGGCCCGGCGGGGAAACCCGCCGGGCCTTTTTTTGTGTCTGCGCCGCCGCTCGATCTGAACTCGTTGCGTTTGGCTCTCCTCAAACCTCAGTCTGAGGCGCCCTCGCGCCAGCGAGGGACTCGAACGATGGTCCAGAATGCGCCGGCGCCGCGCATTCATATTTCCGAAAATCAGAATTCGTGCTAGTCTGATTTCGTGATGGCGCATGCCGCAACATTCGCCGCTTGGCGGCGCGCCGGCGGAAGCTTTGGAACGGATCGGCGCAAAGGTTTGACGGAAGGCGAAATCCTCTTTTTTCCGCTTCCAAGCCTTTGATTTCACTCAAAACGCCCAAAGGAATCTTTGGAAATGTTTGGAGAAAAGAGGCCCCAATTTGGAAATGTTTGGCTCGGATCTGGAAAAGCCGGAGCGTGACGCGGAGAGGGGCTCAAAACATAAGCAACCTACCCTAGCCCGAAAATGCGGTGGCCGCATAGGCCGGAACGGCGGCGGCGAAGGCGCCGAGCCAGTCGACCAGCCGCGGATGGCCCGCCCGCCATTCGCCGGCGAAGCGCAGGTCGAGATAGCCGAGCGCACAGGCAAGCGCGATTGCGCCGACATGGGTCGCGCCGGTCTCGGGCGGTTTCGATTCGAGCGCCGCGAGCCCCCGCGCCACCTTCCCCGCCTGATAGTCGACCCACTTGGCCGAGCGTTCGGCCGGCTCGCGCATCCGCCGCTCGTAAACCTGCAGCAGCGCGGCGTCGGCGATCCCGTCAGCGAGCGCCTGCAAGGTCAAAGCCCGAATCCTTTCCGCCAAGTCAGCCGGGATCAGTCGCTCGCCCCCCGCCAGGCCATCGAGATATTCGACGATGACGCGGCTGTCGAAAATCGCTTCGCCGTCCTCGGCGATCAGCGCCGGGATCTTGCCGAGCGGATTCTGCCGGCGCAACGAATCGGCGGCATCGCCGGTGTCCGCCGAGACGATCGCGATGCGCCCCTCGAGACCAAGCTGCGCGGCGGCGATCCTCACCTTGCGCCCGAAGGGGGAAGCGGGCGATGTGCGCAGCGTCAGCATAGTTGGCCTCGTCAAGTGAACGGATCGGCCGCCATTGTGCGCCGAATCGCCGCTTCTGTCGCCGTGGACGACGGCGACGCGCGTATTGCCGGACCGGGCCCAGCGCCTATATGACCGAAGCTCCGCCGACGCGCGGCGACGCCTCGGCCGGCGTCGGTCGATCGGCGCCCCGAGGTTCGCATGTCCGTCTCCGCCCACGAACGCCTGGTCATCATCGGCTCCGGCCCCGCCGGCTACACCGCCGCCATCTACGCCGCCCGCGCCATGGTGAACCCGCTGCTGCTCAGCGGCTTCGAGCCCGGCGGCCAGTTGATGATCACCACCGACGTCGAGAACTATCCGGGCTTCGCCGAACCGATCCAGGGCCCTTGGCTGATGGAGCAGATGCGCCTGCAGGCCGAGCACGTCGGCGCGCGCATTGAAAACGAATACGTCACCGGGCTCGATCTCGGCCAGCGGCCTTTCCGCATCCGCTGCGACAGCGGCCGCACGGTGAGCGCCGACGCGATCATCCTCGCCACCGGCGCCAAAGCGAAATGGCTCAACCTTCCCGGCGAGGAGCATTTCAAGGGCTTCGGCGTCTCCGCCTGCGCCACCTGCGACGGGTTCTTCTTCCGCGGCAAGACGGTGATCGTGGTCGGCGGCGGCAATTCGGCGGTGGAAGAGGCGCTCTATCTCGCCAACATCGCCAAGGATGTCATCGTCGTCCATCGCCGCGACTCGTTCCGCGCTGAGAAGATCCTGCGCGAGCGCCTGTTCGCGCGCCCCAACGTGACGGTGCGCTGGAACAGCGCGATCGACGAGATCCTCGGCCATGAGAACCCGCTTGGCGTCACCGGCGCGCGTCTGCGCGACGTCAGAACCGGCGCGTTGTCGACGATCGACGCCGACGGCGTCTTCGTCGCCATCGGCCATGCCCCGGCGACCGAACTCGTCGCCGGCCAGTTGGCGCTGAAGCCCAACGGCTACGTCGAGACGAGGCCGGGTTCGACCGCCGCCAGCGTCGAGGGGGTGTTCGCCGCCGGCGACGTGGCCGACGACATGTTCCGCCAAGCGGTCACCGCCGCGGGTCTGGGCTGCATGGCGGCGCTGGAGGCGGAACGCTGGCTCGCCCTCCAGGCGCCGACGCGCGCAGCGGCAGAGTGAAGCGCGGGCAAAACCTGCTATAGGGAACCCAAAGCCGCCGCGCATGCACCGCCGCGTCTGCCGCGCAGCGGTTGTTGCGACGTGGCCCGACTAAGCAGCGGCCCGGAGGGCCGGAGAGTGGGATGGACTGGGACAAGCTGCGCATCTTCCAGGCGGCGGCCGAGGCCGGTTCGTTCACCCATGCCGGCGAAACCCTGGGTCTGAGCCAGTCGGCGGTCAGCCGTCAGGTTGGCGCGCTCGAATTGGAACTCGGCGCCCCCCTATTCCATCGTCACGCCCGCGGTCTCATTCTGACCGAGCAGGGCGAAATGCTGCACGAGGCGGTGCACGACGTCGTGCTGAAACTCGACGCGGTGCGAAGCCGGCTCGTCGACACGCGCGAAAAGCCCCATGGCGACTTGCGCGTCACCAGCACTTTGGCGCTGGGCGCCAACTGGTTGGCGCCGCGACTTGAGGAATTCGTCGAACTTTATCCCGAGGTCAAACTGCAGCTGTTGCTGTCGGACGACGAGCTCGACGTCGGCATGCGCGAAGCCGACATGGCGCTGCGCTTGCGCGAGCCGATGCAGCCCGATCTGATCCGGCGGCGGCTGTTCACCGTCCACTTCCACGCCTACGCCTCGACCGACTACCTCAAGAAAAGCGGCCAGCCGCGCACGATCGCCGACCTCGACCAGCACCGCATCGTCGCCTTCGGCGCCCCGACGGCGACGCACTTTCTTTACGACCTCAATTCGCTGCTGACCGTCGGCCGCGATCCGAAGTCGCCGCGCGTTCCTCATGTCGCGATCAACAATGTCGCCGCCATCATCCGCGCTGTCGAACATGGGGTTGGCATAGCCGTGCTGCCCGATTATTGCGTCCTGCCGAACTCCGGCCTCGTGCGACTGCTGCCGCAAGTCGACATGCCGGAAATGGACTGCTTTCTCGTCTACGCCGAGGAATTGAAGAACGTCGCCCGGGTTCAGGCGTTCCGCGATTTCCTCGTCGCCAAGGCGCAGCGCTGGCGCTACTGACGCCCTTCCCCGCTCACATGTAGAGCGGCTCTTTCTCCAGCCCCTTGTAAAGCGCGGCGACTTGTTCGCCGTAGCCGTTGAAAATGAGGGTCGGCCGCTGCTCGCCGGTCGTCAGGAAGGTCTCGCGCGCTTGGCTCCAACGCGGATGCGGCACGTCCGGGTTGACGTTGGCCCAGAAGCCGTATTCGTCCGGGCCGAGTTGCTGCCAGAAGGTCTGCGGCCGGTCGGCGACGAAGCTGATCTTGACGATCGATTTCGCCGACTTGAACCCGTATTTCCACGGCGCCGCCAGACGGATCGGCGCGCCCTGAACCTTGGCGACCGGTTTGCCGTAGGCGCCAGTGACGATGAAAGCGAGGTCGTTGGTCGCCTCGGCGATCGTCAAGCCCTCGACATAGGGCCAGGGCATGAACAGTTTTTGGCCGGGCGCAACATTGTCGTCGAGGAAGCTCTCGAAACGGACGTATTTGGCCGACGCCAGCGGCTTCGCCCGCTCGACCAACGCGCGCAGCGGGAAGCCGGTCCAGGGGATCGCCATCGACCACGCTTCGACGCAGCGGTGGCGGTAAAGCCGTTCCTCGAGGCTGATCGACTTGACCAAGTCGTCGACGTCGACGGTCTCCTTCTTCTCGACCAGCCCGTCGAGCGTCACTGACCACGGCCGCGTTTTCAGCGCGTCGGCGTCGACGCGCTTGCTGGTCGTGAACTCGTAGAAGTTGTTGTAGTGGAGGTTGGCCGCTTCGGGCGTCACCTCGCGGTCGAGCGCATAGGCGGAGTTGCGCTTGGCCGGATAGAGCGCGGCGGTCGGATCGGCCGATTCGGCGCTCGCAAGGCGCGGCAGCGCGACGGCGGAAAGCGCAGCGGCCGAGCCGGCGACGAAGGCGCGGCGGTTGAGGAAGATCGATTCCGGCGTGGTCTCGCTGGCGGGAATCTCCCACCCGCGGCGGCGGTGATAGCGCATGGCGGCCCTCGCGACGTTGAAGCGGACGCTCGAGTTGCGGCGGCCGAGAGCCGCCAGCTCTACCGATACGCGGCGTCGAGGGCGTTTGTTACGCCAGTCCGATCACACTTTCTCGACCTGGCCGTATTCGAGGTCGACCGGGGTCGCGCGGCCGAAAATCGACACGGCCACCTTGACCCGCGAGCGCTGCTCGTCGACTTCCTCGACGACGCCGTTGAACGAGGCGAACGGGCCATCTGCGACCCGCACGTTCTCGCCGATCTCGAAGCGGATCGACGCCTTCGGCCGCTCGACCCCGTCGGCGACCTGGCCTTTGATCCGCTCGGCCTCGGCGTCAGGGATCGGCATCGGCTTCTTGTCGGCGCCGAGGAAGCCGGTCACCTTCGGCGTGTTCTTGATCAGGTGGTAGACGTCGTCGGTGAGGTCGCATTTCACCAGCACGTAGCCGGGGAAGAACTTGCGCTCAGAGTTGATCTTGCGACCGCGCCGGACCTCGACGACCTGTTCGGTCGGCACCATGATCTCGACGAACTTATCCTCCAGGCCGCGTTGGGCGGCCTGCTCGCGGATCGACTCGGCGACTTTCTTCTCGAAGTTCGAGTAAGCGTGAACGATGTACCAGCGCATGTTCATGTGCGGGATTCCGAATTCCTCGATTGAGCGGCTGAACGCCGCAAGCGGATTATCCGCCGCGGCCAAGGCCCAGCGCCAGACTGACCGCTACCCGCAACGCCTCGTCGACCACCAGGAAGAACGTGCTGGTGAACACCACCATCAGCATCACCATGCCGGTCGTGATCAGCGTCTCGCGCCGCGACGGCCAGACGACCTTGGACGTCTCGGAGCGCACCTGCTGCAGAAACTCGAACGGATTGGCCATGTTTCTTCAAGTCCGACGCCGGCGCAGCGGTCGCTTGGGCAAGCGGGCGCGCCAGGCCAAAAAATTCGGGCGCGGAACCTTTCGGCGCCGCGCCAATTGACGGTCATATAGGAACCGGGAGCGTTTCGCCAAGCGAAATGTGCGCCTGCGGCCGCTAGCGAGCGGTTTTCCGCGCTTTTTGACCTCCGAGCGGCGACGGGGCAACCTCGTCCCATGTGCAACCTCTATTCGGTGACGACCAACCAGGAGGCGATTCGCGGCCTTTTCGTCGTCGCCGACGAGCGGGTCGGCAACCTGCCGCCGCTGTCGGCCGTCTTCCCCGACCAGATGGCGCCGATCGTCCGCGCTGCGCCGGGCGGCGGCCGCGAGCTCGTCCTGGCGCGCTGGGGCGTGCCGGGACCGCCGCAGGCCGGCGCGCCGCTGGTGACCAACCTGCGCAATGCGGCGAGCCCGTTCTGGCGGCGCTGGCTCGCGCCCGCCAATCGCTGCCTGGTGCCGGTCAACGCCTTCTGCGAATACGCCGACACCAGGCCGCGCAAGACGCCGGTGTGGTTCGCCCGCGACGAAACGCGACCGCTCTTCGCCTTCGCCGGCGTCTGGGGGCGCTGGCGGGGCGTGCGCGGGCCCAAGTCGGCGCCAGTCGAGGGCGAGCACGAGCTGTTCGCCTTCCTCACCGCCGCGCCCAACGCGGTCGTCGCGCCGATCCACCCCAAGGCGATGCCGGTCGTGTTGACCGACCCGGCGGCGTTCGATCTGTGGCTGACCGCCGAACCCGCCGCAGCGCTGACGCTTCAGGCGCCCGCCTCCGACGATGCGCTGCGCATCGTCGCGCGCGGCAAACGCGAGGACCCGTGAGCGACGCGCCGGATCAATCGGCGAAGGCCGACGCAACGCCCTGCCCTCGCGCCAATCTCAAATCTTAGTCGAGGCGCGCCTGACAACCACCTGATTCAAGGTCCATTTTCCTGAGACAGGCGACGCGCCCGACTCGTTCGCCGGACCCGAAGGTTTGATCGGGCGCTCTCGGCGCGCAGGCGATGAGGGGATCAGTGGGAAGCGCTGGCAGGAGAGGAGGGACTCGAACCCCCAACCCCCGGTTTTGGAGACCGGTGCTCTACCAATTGAGCTACACTCCTACGGCCGCTCCTTTTGCCGCAAGCGCCGCGGCGATGCAAGCGAATGCGACCGCCGCTGACGCCGCCGCCTTTCGCGCCATGTTCGGCGCGCCGGCGCCACGAAATTGGGCGCTGCGGGGCGCCACGCCTCGATCGGATTGACGCGTTGGTCGCAGACGCCGCCGATTGGCCGGCGGCCCGCGCCTTGCTAGGAGAAGCGCTTCCGTCTGGCCAGGGGGCCTCGTTTGGCGATTCTCGTCGGCCTGCATCACGTCACGAGCTACGTCTATGATCGGCCGGTGGCGCTGGGGCCGCAGTCGATCCGGCTGCGTCCCGCGCCCCATTGCCGCACACGCGTGCCGAGCTATTCGCTCAAGGTCACGCCGGCCAATCACTTCGTCAATTGGCAGCAGGATCCGCACGGCAATTGGCTGGCGCGCTACGTCTTTCCCGAACCGGTCGCGGAATTCAAGATCGAGGTCGATCTCACCGCCGAACTTGCGGTCGTCAATCCGTTCGACTTTTTTGTCGAGCCCTACGCCGAGGAATTTCCGTTCGTCTATTCGCAGGACCTGGCGACCGAGCTCGCCGCCTATCTCGCGCCCGAGCCTGACGGACCGTTGCTGACGAATTACCTCGCGGAGGTCGCAACGCGGCGCGACCGGACGATCCCGTTCCTGGTCGCGCTCAACGCCGAATTGCAGCGGATGATCCACTACGTCATCCGCATGGAGGCCGGCGTCCAGGAGCCGGACGAGACGCTGGCGCTGCGCTCGGGCTCGTGCCGCGATTCGGCGTGGCTGCTGGTGCAGATCCTGCGCCGGCTGGGCCTGGCGGCGCGCTTCGTCTCCGGCTATCTCATTCAGCTCAGGGCCGACGTCGATCCGATCGAAGGTCCGCGCGGCACGGACAAGGATTTCACCGACCTGCACGCCTGGGCCGAGGTCTACATCCCCGGCGCCGGCTGGATCGGCATGGACGCGACGTCGGGCCTGTTCTGCGGCGAAGGCCACCTCCCGCTCTGCGCGACGCCGCATTACCGCTCGGCGGCGCCGATCACGGGTCTCGTCGAGCCGGCGCAGGTGACGTTCGGCTTCGACATGAATGTTACGCGGTTGCGCGAGGCGCCGCGCGTCACCCTGCCCTTCACTGACGACGCCTGGAGCCGGCTCGACGCGCTGGGCGAAACAGTCGATCGCGATCTCGTCGCGCAGGACGTCCGCCTGACCATGGGCGGCGAGCCGACCTTCGTCTCGATCGACGATTACGACGCGCCGGAATGGAACACGGCGGCCGTCGGCGGCGCCAAGCAGGCGCCCGCCGAAGCGCTGATCCGCCGCCTGCAGGCACGGTTCGCGCCCGGCGGGTTCCTGCACTACGGCCAGGGCAAATGGTATCCCGGCGAGAGCCTGCCGCGCTGGGCCTTCGCGCTCTATTGGCGCAAGGACGGCAAGGCGATCTGGCAGGACCCCTCATTGATCGCCGGGGTCGGCGCGACCGCGGCGGCGGCCGATGAGGACGCTCAGGCGCTCGCCGGCGAGGTTGCCTTACGTCTGGGCATCGAGCCCGACTACGTCATCCCGGCCTACGAGGACGCGTCCTATTGGCTGCTGCGCGAAAGCGCGCTGCCGGTCAACGTCGATCCTGCCGACCCGAAAATCGACGACCCGGAAGAGCGCGCGCGCATGGTGCGTACGTTCGACCACGGCCTGTCGCGCCCGACCGGCTTCGTCCTGCCGGTGCAACGCTGGAACGCCGAAGCCAAACCCGCTTGGCGCAGCGAGCGCTGGCCGCTCCGCCGCGGCAAGCTCTTTCTTGTGCCCGGCGACTCGCCAGTCGGCCTGCGCCTGCCGATGAAGACCCTGCCCTACGTCAAACCGTCCGACTTCCCGTTCGTTCACGAGCAGGACCCGATGGACCTGCGCGGTGAACTGCCCGAGCCGATGAAGTTCCGCCAGGCCGCACCCGAACTGACCGGCGCGGAGCAGCAGACCCAAAACGAACAGTTCGCCGCGGAAGGCGCGGTGCGCACCGCCTTGACCATCGAGCCGCGCGACGGCGTGTTGTGCGTCTTCATGCCGCCGACGCCGAAGCTCGACGACTATCTCGAATTGCTCGAGACGGTCGAAGCGATCGCGCAAGAGAGAAACGTGCCGATCCGCATCGAGGGCTACACGCCGCCGTTCGACCCGCGCGTCGACTGCATCAAGGTGACGCCCGATCCCGGCGTGATCGAGGTCAATATTCATCCCGCCGCGTCGTGGCGCCAGGCGGTGGAGACGACGACCGCGCTTTATGAAGATGCGCGCCAGTCGCGGCTCGGAACGGACAAGTTCTTGGCCGACGGTCGCCATACCGGCACCGGCGGCGGCAACCATGTCGTGCTTGGCGGCGCCCTGCCCGCCGAATCGCCGTTTCTACGCCGGCCCGATCTGCTGGCGAGCCTGATCCTCTATTGGCAGCGCCACCCGTCGTTATCGTATTTGTTTTCCGGCCTGTTCATCGGTCCGACCAGTCAGGCGCCGCGCCTCGACGAAGCGCGCGACGACCAGCTCTACGAACTGGAGATCGCGCTTTCGCGCACGCCTGCGCCGGGCGATGCGGCGCCGCTGTGGCTCGTCGACCGCCTGTTCCGCAATCTCCTCGTCGACGTCACCGGCAACACCCATCGCGCCGAAATCTGCATCGACAAGCTCTATTCGCCCGACAGCGCGACGGGACGGCTCGGCCTGGTCGAATTCCGCTCGTTCGAAATGCCGCCCGACGCGCGCATGAGCCTCGCCCAGCAACTGCTTCTGCGTGCGCTGATCGCCTGGTTCTGGCGCGAGCCGCAGCAGGGCGCGCCGGTGCGGTGGGGCACGAGCCTGCACGACCGCTTCATGTTGCCGCATTTCGTTTGGAACGACTTTCTCAGCGTCCTCGACGATCTCAGAGGCGCCGGCTACGCGTTCGATCCGCAATGGTACGAAGCGCAGCGCGAATTCCGCTTTCCTGCGTATGGCCGCGTCGCCCACGGCGGCGTCGAGCTGGAAATTCGCCAGGCGCTCGAGCCCTGGCATGTGCTCGGCGAGGAGACGACCGCCGGCGGCACGGCGCGCTATGTCGATTCCTCGGTCGAGCGGCTGCAGGCCAAAGCCAAAGGGCTCGTCGTCGGCCGCCATGTCGTGACCTGCAACGGTCGCCGTCTGCCGCTGCAGCCGACCGGGCGAGCGGGCGAAGCGGTGGCGGGGGTGCGCTTCAAGGCGTGGAAGCCCTACGCCAGCCTCCATCCGACCATCGACGTCCACGCGCCGCTGACCTTTGACATTCTCGATTCCTGGAACGGCCGCTCGCTCGGCGGCTGCGTCTATCACGTCGCCCACCCCGGCGGCCGCAACTACGAGACCTCGCCGGTCAACGCCTACGAGGCGGAGGCGCGGCGGCTGGCGCGTTTCGCCGATCATGGCCATACTGGCGGTGCGACTCCGATCCCTCCCGACGAGTCGTCGAGCGAGTTCCCGATGACTTTGGACCTGCGGAGGCCGATTGCCTTCTAGAGCCCGCGCCGCCGCCTCGCCCGAAAGCGACGCGCTTGAGCGCGTGTCAGCGTGGACGCGCGACTATAGGCCGCTGCCCGGCATCCCCGACGAGTTCGTCGGCGCCGACGGCATGCGGCGGCCGCACTGGGAACGGCTGCTGCGCGCCCTCGCCGATCTCGAACCGGACGAGATCGACCAGCGCTTCGCCGCCGCCGACCGCCGGATCCGCAATCGCGGCATGTCTTATCGCGTGCAGGGCGAGGCGGCGGAGCGCAGCTGGCCGCTGAGCCGGATGCCGTTGCTGATCCCGGAATCGGAATGGCGAGAGATCGAGCGCGGCGTGATCCAGCGCGCCGAATTGCTCGATCGCGTGCTCGCCGACGTCTACGGCGAAGGCAGATTGGTCGCCGAGGGCCTGCTGCCTGCCGCCGCGGTAACCGGCTCGCGCGATTTCGTCGCGGCGATGCGCGGCGTCACGCCGCCCGGCAAGCGCTGGCTCAGGCTCTACGCCGTCGACATCGGCCGCGGCCCCGACGGACGCTGGTGGGCGCTCGGCGACCGCGCCCAAGCCCCTTCCGGCTCGGGCTACGCGCTGGAGAACCGTCTCGTCGTCTCGCAGGCCTTCTCGAATCTCTACGGCCGGATGAACGTTGAGCGGCTGGCGCCGTTCTTCCGCGAGCTGCGCAACGGCTTGCGCGCCGCCGGCGAGCGCAGCGAGCCGCGCATCGGCATCCTGACGCCCGGTTCGCTCAGCGCGACCTATTTCGAACAGGCCTATCTCGCCCGCTACCTCGGCTTCCTGTTGGTCGAAGGCGACGACTTGGTGGTCAGCGACGGCCGCGTGTTCGTGCGCACGATCGCCGGGCTCAAGCGCTGCGACGTGCTATGGCGGCATGTCGACGCCGAGTGGTGCGACCCGCTCGAGCTCAACGCCGCCTCGCGCATCGGCGTCCCCGGCCTGATCGAAGCGATCCGCTCCGGCGGCGTCGCAGTGGAAAACATGCCCGGTTCGGGCCTGCTGGAATCGCGCGCGCTGCTCGCGTTCTTGCCCGCCCTCGCCCGCCGGCTGATCGGCGAAGACCTCATCATGCCCAACATCGCCACCTGGTGGGGCGGCCAGCCCGCCGAGCGCGATCGGGTGCTGGCCGGGCTCGAGTCCTTTTCGATCGCCGGCGCTTTCTCCGATTCCCTCCCCGGCCTTGCCAGCGGCCGACCCGTCGCCGCCGGCGAACTTCCCGCGGCCGACCGCGCCGCGTTGCGCGCGGCGATCGCCGCGCGCGGCGTCGATTACGTCGGCCAGGACGTCGTGCGCCTATCGACGACGCCGCGCTGGGAGGACGGCCGGCTGGCGCCGCGGCCGTTCGTGCTGCGCGTCTACGCGGCGGCGACGCCCAATGGCTGGCGGGTGATGCCGGGCGGTTTCTGTCGCATTTCCGACCAGGTCGACGGGCGTGCGGTGTCGATGGGCGAAGGTGTCGAATCGGCCGACGTCTGGGTGCTCGCCGACCGTCCGGTCGAAGTGTCGAGCCTGCTGCCGCCGCCCGAGACGGCGCGCATCGTGCGCATGCTCGGCAACCTGCCGAGCCGCGCCGCCGACAATCTGTTTTGGTTCGGCCGCTATCTCGAACGCGAGGAGGCGACGCTGAGGCTGGTGCGCTGCCTGTGCGCGCGCTCGGTCGACCCCGACGCGCCGATCCACGGCTCGAAGCAATCGATCGAGCGGCTGAAGGGCCTGCTGGTCGCCTGGGGCGCGACGGAAGCCGAAGTCGCGGCGGAAAGTCCGATCGTCGCCAGCGAAGCGGCGCTGCGCGACGACCAGAGCTACGGTTCGGCGCTGTCGATCGCCCGCGCCGCGCGACAGGCGGCGTCCGTCATCCGCGAGCGCTTGACGCCGCAAACCTGGCACCTCATCGGCCGGCTGGAGACGATCATCGCCGAGGCGCCCGGACGCCTCGGCGAGCCGGAGATTCTCGATTGCGTCGACGAGGCGCTGACGGTCGTGGCCGCTCTCGCCGGCCTGTTCGACGAGAACTTCAACCGCAGCGCCGGCTGGGTGTTTTACGAACTCGGACGCCGCATCGAGCGCGCGATCAACACCTGCCGCCTGTCGCGCCAGTTCGCCGGCCAGGACGCCACCGAATACGCGCTCGACGTGCTGCTGGACCTGATCGACTCGCAGATCACCTATCGTTCGCGCACGCTGATCGGCGTCGCGCTCGCGCCGGTGCGCGACATGGCGCTGCTCGATCCTTTCAACCCGCGCTCAGTCGCCTTCCAGGTCAACCTGGTCGACGAGCATCTTGCCGCCCTGCCCGCCCTCAAGCAGGACGGGGTTCCCGAGGAGCCGCGTCGGCTGTCGACGCTGCTGCGCGCCGAGCTCGCCGCCGAATACGCCGACCGCGTCGACGATTCGCGCATTCTCGCAGTCGAACAGCGGGTGATGACGCTCGCCGACGCGATCGCCGCCCGCTACTTCCTGCAAGGCGCCGCCGCCGGACGCGCCGATGTCGGCGTGGGTCTCGCTTGATCTACGACATCTCGCACCTCACGCGCTATCAGTACGACGCGCCGGTCGCCGTCAACGTCTGCGTGCTGCGCCTACTGCCGCGCTCGGAAGACGGCCAGCGCGTGCTCGCAGCCAACGTCGAGGTGACGCCGCGCCCGCTTGCCATCGCCGAGCGCACCGACGCCTTCGCCAACCGCGTGCTCAAGTTGCGCATCGAGACGCCGCATCGCGAACTGACGCTGCATTCGCGCGCGCGCGTCGTGGTCGAGCGGCCAATGCCGCCGCTGGCCGCGCTGACGCCCGCCTGGGAGGACGTCGCAGCGCTCGCCGCGTCCGCCGCCTCGCTCGAAGCCGACTCGCCGGCGGCGGCGATCTATTCGAGCCGGCTCGCGCCGCTGTTCGCCGCTGCGACCGATTACGCGCGGGTCAGCTTCCCGCCGCGCCGGCCGATCTACGAGGGCGCCGCCGAGCTCGCGCGTCGCATCAAGGACGACTTTGTCTACGAATCGGGCGCGACCGAGGTGACGACCTCGCCAGTCGAATCCTTCGCCCGCAAGCGCGGCGTCTGCCAGGATTTCGCCCATGTGATGATCGCCGGCTTGCGCGGCCTCGGCCTGCCGGCGCTCTATGTCAGCGGCTACATCCGCACCATCCCGCCGCCCGGCAAGCCGCGGCTCGCCGGCGCCGATGCTTCGCACGCCTGGACCTCGGTGTGGTGCGGCCCCGGCTTCGGCTGGCTCGGCCTCGACCCGACCAACGCCATTCCCGCCGGCGACGACCACATCTTCGTCGCGCGCGGCCGCGATTATTCCGACGTGCCGCCGGTCGAAGGGCTGATCGTGTCGTCGGGCGCGCACGCGCTCGAAGTCGAGGTCGACGTCATTCCGGTTTGAGCGTAAAGCGGCCGCCGTGCAGCTCGAACCCAACGTCCTCGAAGCCGACATCCGCGCCGCTTACGCCGTGATCGCGCCCCATGTGCGCCGCACGCCGCTGATCGAGGCCTCTTCGCCGATCGCCGGCGCGCCGCCGATCTCGCTCAAGCTCGAGTTCTTGCAACACGCCGGCTCGTTCAAGTCGCGCGGCGCGTTCCACAACCTGTTGACCCGCGCCGCCCCACCGGTCGGCTGCGCCACCGCTTCCGGCGGCAACCACGGCGCCGCGGTCGCCTACGCGGCCGGCAAGCTCGCGATCAAGGCGCGCGTATTCGTGCCGGAGATCGCCGCGCCGCCGAAGATCGCCAAGATCAAGGCTTACGGCGCCGAGGTCGTCGTTCAAGGGGCCGCCTACGCCGACGCGCAGGCTTTGTGCGACGCCTATGTCGCTGAGAGCGGCGCGCTGGCCATCCACCCTTACGCGACCGCGGCGACGGTCGCCGGCCAGGGGACCGTCGGGCTGGAATGGGAACAAGATCTTGCCCGTCTCGGCCTGCCGCCGATCGACACCGCGCTGGTCGCGGTCGGCGGCGGCGGCCTGGTCGCCGGCGTCGCCGCCTGGTTCGATCGCCGGGTGAAAGTGGTCGGCGTCGAGCCAGAGGGTTCGCGGGCGCTCGATGCGGCGCTCGCCGCGGGACGGCCGGTCGACGTGCCGGTGAAGTCGGTCGCCGCCGATTCGCTCGGCGCGCGCAGCGTCGGCGCGCTCAACCTCGCAATCGCCCGGCGCGCCGTCGACCACGTGGCGCTGGTCGCCGACGCGGCGATTCGCGCCGCCCAGCAGCAGTTGTGGCGCGCGATGCAGATCGCCGTCGAGCCGGGCGGCGCGGCCGCTTTCGCCGCCCTGGCGAGCGGCGCCTATCGGCCGGCCGAAGGCGAAAGGGTCGGCGTGCTGGTCTGCGGCGCCAATGTCGATCTCGATGCCCTGGCGGCGCTGGTCGCCGGTTGAAGCGAGCGCCTGTCGAGGGCGATCGCGCGGCGAGGCGAGCGCGGCAAGGCGAGGGTTGCGAGGCAAGTGTTGCGGCGGCGGAGGGCCCGCACTATGGTCCCGCCGCCTCGCGAACGCCGACCTGGCCTTCGCGCCTGGTGGGGCGTAGCCAAGCGGTAAGGCAGCGGATTTTGATTCCGCCATCCCCAGGTTCGAATCCTGGCGCCCCAGCCAAGAAGCTCCAAGCTATTGATATCATGAAAGAAGTCCCTTAGCTGGGGCGACTTTCCCATCCCTGGTGCACACGGCTGTGACACAGGGAGCGCCCATGCCCGCCATTCCCACCGTCGTCCGCCGCGGCGCCGCCTACTATTGGCGGCGACGGCTGCCAGCCGCGCTTGCCGAATCAAAAAGATCTGCGCCCCTGGTGATGGCGCTGCGCACGCGCGACCCCAGGCGCGCGCGTTTCCACTTGACACCTAACCCTTGCTATTCATGACGAGGTTCGGTTTGGCGCTTGGGCGGCTTTGGGGGACTTCGGGCGCACGGGTTCGTTCGGGTTTTTCACCGTGTGACGACCGATACTTTTGCGAACGCGTTGGAGG
>JBEKVR010000062.1:0-24031 GCA_049513815.1 Roseiarcus sp.
CAACGCGTTCGCAAAAGTATCGGTCGTCACACGGTGAAAAACCCGAACGAACCCGTGCGCCCGAAGTCCCCCAAAGCCGCCCAAGCGCCAAACCGAACCTCGTCATGAATAGCAAGGGCTAATCGCCACCGGCGAAGGTCCCTGTTGACCCCACAACGGTCCGTCTTTGCCGAAGACAGCGCGGGCAAGCGGATATTCCACACGGCAATTGTCGATCGCGATGCTTGGCGCCTTCACTTCGAACGTTCGGAAAGGGCCGGCTTGGCGAAGCCCGCCTGGATTTTGGCCATCAGCGGATTGGCGATTCCGGCCTTGCGAAGGGCGGCGAAGTCGCCCTTGACGCCGTCTTCCCAGGGCGTGCTCGCGTTAGCCATCTTGCCGCGATCCTCAAGATAGATTGCGCGCGCCTCGTCGGCGCCGCCGAGCAGCGTCAAGGCGTCGGCGAGGTTCGTGTAGAGCCAAAGTCGATCGTGCGCGAGCGCGATCGCCTGATCGGAGAGGGCAAGCGATTTGGCGTCGTCCCTTGCCATGAGCGCCGCGCAAGCTGTGGACCCTAGCGCGCCAGCCAAGTTGCTGTGCGCCTGCGCGTCGCCGGCGTCCTGCGCCGAAGTCAACGCGCCAAACTTGTCCCGTGGCCCGCGGCGGAGGGTTGCCGGTTTCTCACCCCTCGCAAAAGAGGGGCGGGATATGCAATCCCGCCCCGAAACAATTGGTCAGTTACTTGATCGCGCCCGACTTCTTGTGAATCTTGATGAATTCCTCGACGTTGTCCTTGGTGACCAACGGACAGTCGATGTCGGTGTCAATCTGCGTGATCTTTCCGGTCAGGAGGTCGTGCGCGACACTGACGTTCTTCGCTGCAAGATCATAAGCGTTCTGCAGCGCCGTCGACGTCATCCTGCCTGACTGGATCAGCAGCATCGCTTCAGCGGTGCCATCGACGCCGTAGGTGAGGATGTTCTTGAAGCGCGGGTCGTCTTTGATGACTTCCAACGCGCCGGCGGCCATGTTGTCGTTCATCGAGACGATGGCGTCGATCTGCGGATTGGCCTGGACCCAGTCTTCCATGTAGCGCATGGCTTCTTCTTTGTTCCAGTGAGCAATCTGCTCGCCGACGATCTTGACGTCTGGACGCTTGTCGAAGAATTCCTTCTGCCACGAAAGACGGCGCGCGTCGGCGTGCATGTTGCCGGACGGTCCATTCAGAACGACGACCTTGGCGTTCTGCGGCACCTGCTTGAGAGCCAGGCGGGCGTTCACCGCGGCCTGCATGTAGGGGTCTGCGTCAACGGACGACGATCCCGGAATGTTCTTGATGCGCGCGTTCGTCGTGATCACCTTGACGCCGTCCTTGACCGCTCGTTCGACGAAGGGACGTTGAGCCTCGCCGTTGTTCGGCTGAACAATGATCAAGTCGTATTTGTTGGCGACGGCGTTCTCGATGAAGGCGTTCTCTTTGGCGTCGTCAGCCTGAGAATCCATCACGTCGAGTTTCAGATCCGGGTACTTCTTCGCCTCGTCCATAATGCCGTTCGCCAGCCATGCGGCGAAGGAATCCGCCTGGGCGCGAGCGATAAACGCGACCTTGTAGTCGCGGGCTTGACCAACCGTTGCGGTCGCCAGGCACACGGTGGCGACAGCCGCAAGGGCGCCGATTGTCTTCAAAAACGTTTTCACGGGTTTCTCCTCTTACTTTCCTCACCAGAAACGGGGATCATTCGAAAGAATTACTCCCCATGCCCTTCCCACGCTGACTGTATTATCGCTTTTCCTCCCTTGGTTCGTTCGGTATTTTCGCCGCGCCAAGCGTCTTTTTGGTGCGGTTCAATTTCGCCCACATGTCGTACCCGACCGCCAGAGCAATAATCGCCCCCTTGATGACTTGCTGGAGGTACGAATCCACTCCGGTCAGGTTCATGATATTGTTTAAGAAGCCGACAATGAACGCCCCGGCCAGCGTTCCTCCGGCTGTTCCAAGGCCGCCGGAAAAGCTGGTTCCGCCGATGATCGCAGCCGTCAGCGCTTCGAACTCATAGCCTTGGCCCGAATTGGGGGCGCCGACGTTCGTTCGGGACATCAACAGAATGCCCGCCAGGCCAACAAAAGCGCCATTGATCAGGTAGGCCCCAATCTTGACCCGTCCGATATTGATGCCCGATGCCCTGGCGGCCTCCTCGTTTCCGCCCACCGCGTATAATGAGCGGCCAAAGCTGGTGTGACCGAGAATGTACCAGGTCAGAATGCCCACGATGATCATAAAGATCACTGGGATCGGGACAAAACCCACTCTTCCCTGACCAAACCAGATGTAGTCCCCAATTTGATAAATATTTTGCCCTCTCGTAAAGAGCAGCGCGCATCCCCTCGCCATCGTCATCATTGCCAGAGTCGCAATAAAAGCCGGAATACGGAAGTATCTAACCAAAATTCCGTTGCCGTAATTGCACATCACTCCAAACAATATTCCGGCGCCAAAGGAAACGGTCATCGACCCCGTTTCCTTATAGACGTATACAGACAACACGCCCGCCAACGCTAAAACGGATCCACACGACAGGTCGAGCAAACCCGCGATGATCAGCAACGTTTCGCCAAACGCCAAAATCGTTGTAACGGAAATCTGGGCGGAAATATTTGCGATGTTACGCGTTGAGAAAAAATTCTCATTTAGCAGGTTGCAAACGATAATCATCACGATCACAACCATGTAAATGGAGTATCGCGACTTTAGGGTTTGCCAGGTATCGCTTGTTATTCGCCTATCCATCGTCCTCGCCTTTGCATCGCTTCCGCCCGCTGCTATATCAACCCGCGCCTGCAATATTCATTGCAAATCGCATGATCTTCTCTTGTGAGAACTCCACCCGCTTAAGTTCTCCGGATATTTGTCCCTCGGACATAACATATATACGGTCACACATACCGATCAGCTCGGACAGCTCCGAAGAAACCATAATGATCGACTTACCTTCCTTCACCAGGTTGGTCATCAGCTTGTAGATTTCAACCTTTGCGCCTACGTCGATTCCTCGAGTCGGCTCATCCAGAATAAGAATTTCCGGTTCCCGCAGCATCCATTTTGATAGAACAACTTTTTGCTGATTCCCCCCGCTCAACGTGCTGACCGGGACGTCTATAGACGACATTTTGACATTGATCCGGCTGCAGATTTCTTTGACCTTGTTCCTTTCCTTTGCTTTATAGAGATGACCGTTTTGGAAAAATTGCTCCATCGAAGCTAGGGTGACGTTTTCTTTGACATCTCTGATTGGAACAATACCGAAGCGTCTCCGGTCCTCGGAAAGCATCACGATGCCGCTTCTAATACTATCTTGAACATTGTTTAATTTGGAAGGTTTTCCACGAATTTTTATGGCCCCCTGAGTATGCTCATCAAGACCAAATAGCGCCCTTACCGTCTCTGTCCGGCCTGCCCCGACAAGACCGGCAAAGCCGACAATCTCGCCCTCTTTCACATTGAAGGAAACGTCGTTGAATCCACTCGGCCCGGTGAAGTGTTCCACTTCTAGAACCACTTCCCCATGAGGAACGTCTTCTTTCGGAAACCCTTGCCCGAGGGCGCGTCCCACCATGAGGGCAATAACAGAGTCGATGTCGAATTGGTCCCTGGGTCGGGTTTCCACGACTTTTCCGTCTCGCAGGACTGAGATTTCGTCGGCAATTCGGAAGACTTCGTCCATCTTGTGGGAAATATAGACAATGGCCTTCCCGCGGGCGCGAAGATCGGCAATCTTCTGAAAGAGGGTTTCAATTTCTTTGTTGGTGATGGAAGAGGTGGGCTCGTCCATGATAATAATGTCTGCGTCTCGGGAAATCGCTTTAATGATCTCCAACATTTGAAGATTGGATATCGACAGTTCCTTCAGCTTTGTGTCCGGATGAAAATGAAGCCCCTCCTGCTTGAGCAGTTGGAGAGTTCTTTCTCGGATGGTTTTCCAGTCTATACGACCGAATATTTTCTTCGGCCAACGTCCGACAAATAGACTTTCTTCGATTGACATTTCAGGCATATAGTTCAATTCCTGAAATATCATGGAAATTCCGAGTTCGCCTGCTTTGATGGGCGACTCGATTTCAACCCTTTCTCCGCGGATAAAAGTCTCTCCGCTATCCGGTTGGTAAATCCCATTGATGATTTTCATTAATGTCGACTTGCCGGCACCGTTTTCGCCGCACAGCACGTGAACTGAACCTTCCTTAACAGAAAAGGACACGTCATCGAGCGCCTGCACGCCGGGAAACGATTTGCTTATGTGTTTGACTTCAAGAACGTTATTTTGGGCCATGCCCTCCTCCATCCGACGAGCGTAGCTATTCGTGGCGCCGTGCTTTGATCTCGCTCAGGTCAGGCAGAGGAGGCGACGGCGGAATTGGCGTCCGGCCGCAGCAGAGGGCGTAGAGTAGATATGGGGTCGTCGTTGCCGGGCTTGCGCCGGCGACTGGCGCCGTCGCCTTGCCCGCATCGATGACGCAAACGTCGGCGATGGCGGCGATGCCCTCACCCGCCCCGGCGGCGCGGCCGTAGGCCTGGATGGCCTGGATCGACGCGCCGAGACATCCGGCCTCATCGCAGGCCGGCGCCACGATCTCGGCGCCGCTCAGATCGGCGACCCACAGTCGCCGGGCCTTGCTGCGGGCGCCGCTGTCGCGCTCGATCAGACTATGGACGGCGTATCCGCGACCGCGCAGGCGTCCGCAATCGTCGACGACGAGAGCCTTGGTCCCCCGCGTTCCGCAGTCAACTCCGGTAAACATTGGGCCTTCCCTCCCCCGTCCGCCTGTCCGATCCTCCTCGACGCTGCCGGTTCGGCGAACCGCCTCTCAGCCCGGAACGCCGACGGCGTTCTGCCGATCAGCCGCCTGAAATTCCGGTTGAAGGTCGATAGAGTATCGTATCCGACTTCGAGACCGATCGTTGTGATATTGAATTCAGTCTCCACCAAAAGCTGACAGGCCTTGTAGATCCTCAGGTGGTTTATGTATTCTACACAAGTACACTTAATGTGTCGTTCGAATAGCCTCGAAAAGGCCGGCAGCCCCATCCCTTCAACATGAGCCACCTCGCGGCACGACAAATTCGAACGATCGAAATTTTCTGCGATGTAAGCCAGGATCCTTTCGAGCCGCTTGGGCTGGGCGCATTCGTGGTCCGCACCCTTGAGCGACAGCGACTTCCGCCCGCGATCCTCCTCCAGAATCCTGAGCAGGCTGAAGAAAAGCGCCATCCGCTCGAAGCCGTTGGCGGTTAGCAGCGCTTCCATCCGCTCCGCGGCCTCGGCCGATGCAGCCGCCGAGAATTCGATGCCCACCCGCGACGCCTCGATGAGCGCGGCGAGGCCGGCGCAGTCGGAGAACCCGGAGGCGCAGCGCTCGACGAAGCCGGCGCTCAGCTGCAGCACCAGATCCCGCCCGATGATCTGACCGTCCGTGTCGCGGCCATCGGCGCCGGAAACCCACATGTGCGGCAGATTCGGGCCGGTCATCACCAGATTGCCCGGGCCGAATTCGCCGGCGTAGGTGCCGACGTAGAAATGTCCCCGGCTCCGACGGATCAGATGCACCTCGTATTCGGGGTGATGGTGCCATCCCGAGTAGGTGAAAGGGTAGTCGTGCGCATAGACTCGGAACGTCCGCTCAAGCGGCGTCTGGATCACCTCGAGCACAGGCTTTGCATTCATTATGCGAGCCTTTCTGCCGCTCCCCAGCAGCGTCCCGCGTCGAATCTCTTCATCAGAACGTGATCTGGATTTTCACGTCCGACGAATTCTGCTGCGCGGCGCGTTCGAACGCCGCGATCGACCGATCAAACGGATAACTCGCCGAGATCAACGGCTTGAGATCGATCTTGCCGGATCCGAGCAGCGCCAGCGTCCGCTCCCACACGTTGGCGTAGCGGAAGATGCCGGTCAGGCTGATCTCTTTGACCTCGAGAGCCACGACGTCGAGCGGAACGCGATCCTGCGGCATGCCGACGAGCACCACGCGCCCGCCCCGGCCGACCACGTCCATCAGATCGTCGAACGCGCGCGGGCTGCCGCTCGCCTCGAAGAACAGGTCGGCGCCCCGTCCTCCGGTGTGCGCCGCCACGACGTCGGCGAGCTTCTCCCGGTTGAGGTCGACGGTGACGATGCCCGGACGGCCGGCGACAAGATCGAGCTTGGCTTTGGCGACGTCGCTGAGGATGACTTTTGCGCAGCCGCTCGCCAGCGCCGCAAAAGCCACCATCATGCCGATGGTGCCCGCGCCGGCCACGACGGCGACGTCGCCGGGACGGATGCTGCCCTTAAGGGCGGCGTAGACGCCGATCGCCAGCGGTTCGACCATGGCGCCCTCGGCAAAGCTGACGTTGTCGGGCAGCTTATAGGTCAGCGCCGCCGGGTGGACCACCTCCGGCGTCAGGCAGCCGTGAATCGGCGGCGTCGCCCAGAAGCGCACCGACGGATCGAGGTTGTAATGGCCCTCGAGCGTTTCCCGCGATCCGAAGTCGGGAACGCCCGGCTCCATGCATACGCGATCGCCGATTTTGAGATGGGCAATATTCGCACCCACGGCCGTGACGACGCCGGCGGCCTCATGGCCGAGGATCATCGGCGCATTGACGACAAAATCGCCGATCCGGCCGTGTTTATAATAATGGACATCGCTGCCACAGATACCGACCGTCTTGACGGCGATCCGCATCTCGTTGTCCGCCGGCTCCAGAGTCCCGGGGACTTCGATATCGCGAAGACGAATATCGCCGACGCCCTCAAGGACGACCGCCCTTATCTTCATAAGCTTTCCTCCCCGAGGGGTTTACATACATTTTCTGGAGACCCTGCTCGGCCCCTTATAGAAAAGTATGCGCGCCGCGGGCTATCCCCGCCAATCGGATTCGACAAATGTGTATGCAAAATTTTACATTCCGAGGGCAGCGGCGGGTTCGGGCCCGCTGCCGCCGACGATTTCGGGATCGGCCGTTCGTTCATCCGGGCGTGACGTCGAAAGCAGGGCGAAAGCAAGTGGAGATCGTCGCCACGTTCTGCTCAAGCTGGATGGTTCTATCAACTCGCTATTGGCGTCGGCATGAGAGCGGTGCGGCTTGATCTCGGCGCGTGCGCGGGCGGTCGTTGGCAGTCGCCGTCGAGGTTCCGGCGATCATTCCAGAGGAGAAGTTCAACCCGGTCCGGGCGCTGATGCAGAGCCGCGACCGCAAGCGCTTGCCGCCCCGCGTGGCGAATGGGCCGACCCTCCTGGCCGGCGGCATCCGCATGCGATGGACCGGCTCGACGACATCGTCGTCGGCGAGGTCGTCAAGCGCGTCCTGGAGCCCGCTCGGCTGGGCGAGACGCTCGAAGCATACGCCCGCCTCGGGGCGGAGCGGCAGACCGACCGCCGCGATCGCTTGTCGAAGCTGAGGCAGGGCCACAAGGACGCCGAGGCCGCGATCGCGCGTCTCCTGGAGCTGGTCGAGAAAGGGCTGACGGACGCCGAGGATCCGAGCCTGCGCGAGCGCCTGATCGGACTCAAACTGCGCCGAGACGATCTGGCCAAGGAGGCGGCCCACCTGAGGCGGCAGTTCGCCTCAGGTGAGCCGCAGATCACCCGCGAGAAGATCGACCGCTTGGCCCGGCGGCTGCGCGACAAACTGTGCGACCGGCCGCCGGAGCTGCGGCAAGCCAACACCAAGCTGGTCATGGATGAAGTCGCCGTCACCAAGGACGAAATCCGCATCGAGGCCGCCGAGCGGCGCCACGGGAGGCGCATTTGGACGGGCCGTTTGCCGTCGTCGCGAGCGGCGCGCAATTTCTTGCGTTCGTCGCGCATTGCGAAACGCGAGACGCTCTTCAACGGACATCGCCGCGGTTAGCTTGACTTGGCGGCCTTTGCGCCGCTGTCCTCGTCCGGGGGGTGTCCGTCGCCGCCTATTTGACTCTGACTGCGGACATCGGCCGATCTCAGGAAACGGCGCTCGGCGAAGTGCGCTTCGGCCTCGAGTCGAGTCCGCTGAGTTAATCACCACGTCGCAAACATGAGCCCCACTGCGGCCGTCATCGCTCCGGTGCACAGCCACCCCATCGCCCGCAGCGCCGGTGGCAGCGCCAATGGACCCATGACGTCGCGCCGCATCGCCATGAGCATGATGATCGCCATCAGCGGCGCCGCTGCCACGCCATTGATGACCGCCGACCAGAACAGCGCCTTGATCGGGTCGAGTCCGACGAAATTGATGACAACGCCAATCAGCGTGGAAACGGCGATCGTGCCATAGAAAGCCTTGGCGTCGAGCGGCTTTCGGTCGAGGCCGGTCGTCCAGCCAAGCGCCTCGCCAAGCGCATAGGCGCCGGAACCTGCCAGCACAGGCACTGAGAGCAGCCCGATGCCAATGATGCCGAACGCGAAGAGGCCGAAGGTAAGCACGCCCGCAATCGGCCGCAGCGCCTCCGCGGCTTGCGCGGACGTTTGGATGTTGGTGACGCCATGCGCGTTCAGGGTCGCCGCAGCAGTGACGATAATGAACAGGCTGATGACGTTCGAGTATCCCATCCCCACATAGGTGTCGAAGCGCATCCGACTGATCTGCGCCGGAGCTTCTTCCGGCGTTGCGATCAGGGCCTGCGTCGCGGGATCCAGCCTCTCGTCCTGGGCTTCCTGCGAGGATTGCCAGAAGAAACAATAGGGCGTGATCGTCGTGCCGAGCACCGCCACCACGGTAACGACGTAGTCCTTCGTCAGCGAAAAGTTCGGCACGAATGTGCGGTAGAGGACCAGCCCCCACGGCACATGGACGACGAGCGCGACGGCTACGTAGGCGAGCAGGGCGAAGCTGGTCCATTTCAGAATGGAGACGTAACGCTCGTAGCTGACGAACACCTCGAGTAGCGCGCTTCCGACTGCAAAGCCGACGACATAAAGGCCCATCGGTCCGCCGACCAACAGTTTCAGCGCCGCCGCCATTGCGCCGAGATCGGCGCCGAGATTGATGATGTTCGCCACAAGCAGCAGCCCGACAATCGCTCGCAGCAGCCAAGGCGAATAATGGGCGCGGATGTTGCCGGCGATGCCCTGCCCCGTCACGCGGCCGATGCGGGCGCTAATCTCCTGGATCGCCGCCATCAGCGGAAAACAGAACAGCATCACCCAGCACATCGCGTAGCCGAACTGCGCGCCCGCCTGCGAATACGTGGCGATGCCGCTCGGATCGTCGTCCGAGGCGCCGGTGATCAATCCAGGACCGAGCCGGCCGAGCAGCCCCTTCGCCGCAGGGCGACGGCGGGCGCGATATTGAGCGATGCGCGCCGCGCGTATCGCCAGCGCTTCGGACTTCGGCCTTGCCTCCGTCATCTCGCCGCCGCCGTCGTTTGAATCGCATTCTTCACGGCCGGCTCGACCTGCGGCCGTCGGACTTCCCTTCCTTGTTTTGAGCGGGCTTGAGACGAACCATCACGACCTTCTGAGGATCGCCGATGCGCTCGCTGTCGACGATGCCCGACGCTTCGACAAGGTCGCTCAAGCGGGCGAACCCATAGTTTCGGGCGTCGAATTCCGGCGATTGTTTCGCGATGTGAGAACCGACGCGACCAAGCGTGGCCCAGCCGCTTTCGTCGGAGACGTCGGCGATCGCGTTTCTCAGCATCGCGAGCAGGGTCGTGTCCCTGGCGTTCTTGGTCGCCTTCGCTTTGGCTTCCGCCTGCGCGGCGGGCGTGGCGGACGCTTCGCCCGCCGGCGCATTCAACACGTCGACATAGACGAACTTGTCGCAAGCGGTGACGAAAGGGCGAGGCGTCTTGCGCTCGCCAAAGCCGTAGACCGTCACGCCTTGCTCGCGGATACGCGCCGCGAGACGGGCAAAATCACTATCGCTCGAGACGATGCAGAAACCATCGAAACGCGCGGTGTAGAGCAGGTCCATGGCGTCGATGATCATTGCGCCGTCCGTGGCGTTCTTTCCGGTGGTGTAGGCGAATTGCTGGATCGGCTGGATCGAGTGCTCCAACAGACAGTCCTTCCAGCCGCCGAGGTTCGGCTTGGTCCAGTCGCCATAGATACGGCGGACGCCGGCCACGCCATACTTTGCCACCTCGGCCGGAAGCCCGGCGACGATCTTGGGAGACGCGTTGTCGCCGTCGATCAGCAAAGCGAGCGTCGCGCCCTTGTCGAGGTGCTGGTCGCCCATCGCTTGCACCGCCATATCGTTGTTCTCCTATGAGAGGCTCGCCTTCACCCTTCGAGAAAGTGCCCGAGCGCGACAAACGGCCGAACCCGGTCGCATACGATCTTGGCGATGGCCAACATCGGCACGGAGAGGATGGCGCCGGGAATACCCCACATCCAGAACCAAAACACGAGCGAGAAGATGACGAGAACAGGATTGAGGGTGAACCGCCTCGCCAGTAGCAAAGGCGTCACCGTCTCGCCCTCGACAATGTGAATCCCCAGATAGAGCGCTGCGGGGAGAAGCGACAGCCAGAGGGTGTCGATCGACAAGAGGCCGGCGAAAAGAAAGACCACGACGCCCACCGCGGGACCGAGGATCGGCGCAAAGTTCAACAAGAAGGCGAGCGTTCCCCACAGAATTGGATCGCCAACTCCGGTTAGCCACATAACCAGGGCAGTGGCGACGCCGACTGCCGCATTCATAATCGCGATCGTAACGAGATAGGCGGAGATATCGCTCTCGATTTGCTGCGAGATGTCGACGGCCTGCCGCTTGCTGCTGAAGCGCGGCAAGATCTCTACGAGCCTGCGCAGGAAGGTGTCGCCTGACACCAGAAGGAAGTACAGAAACAGCACGGTCGTCAACAGGCCGCCGGCGAAGCTCCGCGTGCCGGCGAATACGGTTGCCAGAAGTGCTGCGCCGCCGCCTACCGGGCTGACGGCGTCCGACCGCGCGCCGGTGGCGCCGATACTCTCGATTTGTTGCAGAAACTGTTGCGAAGTGTTGATCGGCGCCCGCAGGAAACTCATGCGGTCCTCAAGCCGAGGAACGCCTTCCGGAAGTTTGGCCGCCCAGTCGCCAGCGGGCCCCGAAATCGCGGCGCCCAGACTAACAATCGTTCCGAACAGCGCGAGGATGAGCAACAGCGCTGCGAGCGCCCTAGGAACGTGCAGGCGCTCCAACATTCGAAACAATGGCTGCAGCAGGAGCTTGAGCATGAAGGCGAAGACCATTGGCAAGACGATTTCGCTCGCGACATAGGCCGTCGTCAGGAGTGCGAGAGCGAACAATCCGCCAAGAAAGATGGTCTTCGGATCGCTGGGCAGAGGCATATCCGCCAGCAGATCGTCGGCCGGCGCGGTCTCACTCTCTCGATCCGGGTAAGTCATCTCCAAAACCTAAGCTCGGACGGCGCCTGCCGCTGCAGCGATCTCGTCAATCGGACCTCACGCTTGAAGCCCCGCCCGCTGGAGTCGGCTTTAGGAGAAAGGTCCAGCGCGGGTTGCGAGCCTCTCTCGGAGTTTCGGTTCGACCCGTGTCATGCTGATCTCGGATTGCCGTTGATGCGGTTGGCGGGTGAACTCCCCGCGGTGGCCAAAACGCCAACGCGGGGGTCTTCGCTTAATCGGCGCGGAGCGCCGCTCGATGGCGCCGCGACTGAGGTTCGATCAGAAAGTCTGCCAAGTACCGCCCTTCCAATATCCCTTGCCGTCATGCTCTCGCCACGCGTGCTTCTCGCCAGCCTTCCACTTCCAATCGTTTTGATGGACGGTCAGGCCAAATGTCGGCTGGTATTGGTAGTCGGTCTGAGTATGCCAGCAATCGCCATCCGCATTGCAGACGATTCCTGCCGACGCGCTCGTAGAAATCAAGGCCAGGGCGCTCACGCCTGTTAGCGCAGCGAACGTAATTGTGCTGAGTAATTTCATTTTGAAGTCCTTTATTGTTTATGGCTCTAAACAGCGCCCGTCGTCGGCATTGAGTCGTCATTTGATGCTGCCGACGCGACTTCAAAGACTCTATGCAGGCGTTAATCCAGATGGACCGCCGCTCAACGCTGGTTAGTCATCAGAGAATAGAGTGACACTTCTTAGAGAAAAGGGCCGGAATCTACTCAGGGCGAGGCGACCAGACTCCCTTCCCGGCTCAAGTGTCTGGGTCCATCGACTAGAACCAGCGTCCTCGACCGTACCAGCCGCCGCCGCCGAGCAAGATCAAGACGACGATAATTATGAGAAGCGTTGTCGTGTCCATGGCGCCTCCTCAGCGGCGACTTTATTCGCCGCATCTTTGACTCCGGACGGACGACATCCGACCGTCCTCAATTCGAACATCCGAGATCAATTGTGAGCGCGGCGTTGGCAATGGCGCTGACGGCTTGACCGACGCCCGTGCGCATCACGAACCGCTTGAACTCTCTAGTCGCCAGAAGCTTACTTTGAACGTGGATCGCGGCGCTAGATTCGGAAAATACTCAGCGCCGAGACCTGCGACGATTCGACCTAGTATGACAACAAGACCGCGGACCTATCCTCCCCAGATAGGTCCGGTTCGCTTGCTGACCTCTGGCCGGAATGACCGTCAGGGGCAGGGATGTCGCAGCCCATCATAGCCGAGATACGTCCCACTGGCGGGATCGTATGATCTGTATGTTTGTTGGCAGTACGCCGTGGAATCGCCCTCGTCGACCACTTGCGGGCCGGCGTCGTCATACGTTGGGCTTTGATCCGTATAGACGGGATAAGACTCGGCGGGATAGTAGCCTTGGTTCTGTTGCATGGCTCCGCCGATGATCACCCCGGTCGCCAAGGCTGCGGCGCCGACGCCAATCCCGTACCCATTTCCTCGGCCGTAACCGTGCGTGTAGCCGTTGCGCTGATATCGAAACTGCGTCGGACCGGCGCCAGCGGCGCGATAGCTGCCACAGTGTTGGCCGACCCCGCAACCGGGCTGGGCCGACGCAGGCGCGGATTGAACCATAAAGGTGAGGGCGCTCGCGATGGCGATGCCGCCCAATAGGTAGTTTCTCATTGCGATCCTCCATACGTTACACAAGAACGTAGTGGGCGCGGCGAAGTTCGGGTAGGGTCGGAAAACACCCACGGCAGTGGCGTTCTCCTCAAAAAGGCCAAGCGACGGTTACACACTTAATCGACGCAGACGCGATTGCGATCTTTGATCGCCGAAGGAGAGTGGGATGGCTGAAGAACAGTCCAGCGGCCCCGATCTGACGCAAGGAATCGCGCTCGCCGAACTTGCCGACGGCGGCAAGCTCGTCGGCCATGTCGGCGACGAGCAGGTGCTGCTGGTGCGGCGCGGGACGAGCGTGTTTGCGGTCGGCGCCAATTGCACGCACCACAATGGGCCGCTCGTTGACGGGCTTGTCGTCGATGGCGCCGTGCGGTGTCCGTGGCGCCACGCCTGCTTCGACCTGCAAACTGGCGAAGCCTTGCGCGCGCCGGCGCTGAGCCCGATTCCAACCTGGTCGGTCGAGCAGCGCGAGGGCAGGATTTTCGTTGGTCCTAACCGCGCACAGCTGCAAGCGAAGCCTGGCGGCAAGACAGAAGGCGGGGCGCCTGACCGAATCGTGATTATCGGCGGCGGCGGCGCCGGTTTTGCCGCGGCGGAAATGCTTCGACGCGAGCGATATGAGGGTGAGATCGTCATGCTGAGCGGCGACGAAGCGCCGCCCGTCGATCGGCCGAACCTCTCCAAGGACTATCTCGCCGGCAATGCGCCGGAGGACTGGATTCCGCTTCGCCCGGACGGCTTCTATTCTGAAAACGGCATCGACCTTCGTCTGAATGCGACCGTCGCCGGCGTCGACCCGCGGTTGCGCGAGATTGCGCTCGCCAACGGGAACAGGCTTCGCTATGGCCGATTGTTGCTGGCGACGGGCGCCGAGCCGGTGCGGCTGCCCATCCCCGGCGCCGATCAGACGCAAGTGTGTTTGCTGCGTTCGCTTGCCGACTGTCGCGTCACTATCGAACGCGCCAAGACGGCGCGCCGGGCGGTCGTGCTGGGCACCAGCTTCATCGGGCTCGAGGTCGCCGCCGCGCTTCGCGCGCGCGGAATCGAAGTCCACGTGGTCGCGCCGGACAAGCGCCCATTGGAGCGCGTTCTGGGGCCGCAATTGGGCGACTTCGTCCGCGCGCTCCACGAGGAGCACGGCGTCGTCTTCCATCTCGAGGACACCGCAGTTTCGATTGACGGCAAGCAGCTCAAGCTCAAAGGCGGGAACGTTCTCGAGGCGGACCTTGTGGTCGCTGGCGTCGGCGTGCGTCCGCGGATTGAACTCGCCGAACGGGCCGGGTTGGCCATGGATCGTGGCGTCGTCGTCGACGCCTATCTCGAAACCAGCGCGCCTGGAATTTTCGCGGCGGGCGATATCGCGCGCTGGCCGGATTCGCGCAGTGGCGAGGCCATTCGCGTCGAACATTGGGTGGTCGCCGAGCGTCAGGGGCAGGTCGCAGCGCTCAATATGCTTGGCCGCCGCAAGAAATTCGCCGCCGTCCCCTTCTTCTGGAGCCAGCACTACGACATTCCGATCAACTATGTCGGTCACGCCGAGAAGTGGGACGAACTGGCGATTGAGGGCGACATCGCCGGCAAGGACTGCTTGGTTCGCTTCAAGCGCCAAGGTCGCACGCTCGCCGTCGCCTCGATCTTTCGCGACGTTGAGAGCCTGCAGGCGGAAATCGAAATGGAACAGAACTCCGTGCGCTAGCACGGCTCGGTCGGCTCGACGCCGCCAAGACCGCCGACATCGAGCCCGGCAGCCCCTGGGAGAACGGCTACTGCGAGGGCTTCAACAGCAAGCTGCGCGATGAACTGCTCAACGGCGAGGTCTTCTTCAGCCTTGTCGAAGCCCAGGTCTTGATCGAAGCCTGGCGGCGTCACGACAACACCGTCAGACCGCACAGTTCCCTCGGCTACCGACCGCCGGCGCGTGAACGCTTCGTCCCCAACAGCGGAAACATCGCGCCGTGGGCGAGCGCGCCTGCCGTCGGGGCCGCGCGCTCGCCCACCCCAACCATGGCGTCAGAAGTCGCCGTGCGCCAACATTGAAACTGGATCACCCCTCGGGGGCAGGCCACTGTGAACGTGAACCGGCGACCACAGCGAGTGTGCGATTTTTGGTTATGACTCCGGTTATATCGCGCGAGCGGACACTCGTTGAAACCACCGAAGCAAGACATGTTTTCATGATCGGCGCCGGTTTCCCTTCACCCGCTCCAGTTCCACAATGAACCGCTGGCCGCTCCGGAATCGGTCGAGCCGCTCAATGTTCGTGATTGTCGTCAATCGATGCGAGAGGACTTTCGCGTCGATCACGCAATTCGTTCGCGTAAACGCGCCGACAGGGTGAGATGGCGCCTTCGCGACGCTTCGGCGTGGAGCGGGGCCAGTTGGCGCCGATCAGCAGGCGAAATCCAGTCCGACGTCGAGGATCGGCGCGCTGTGCGTGAGCCAGCCGACGGAAATGAGATCGACGCCCGTCGCCGCGATCGTCGGCGCGGACTGGGGCGTCACGCGGCCCGACGCTTCGGAAATCGCGCGACCGGCGATGCGATCGACGGCGCGACGAAGGTCGTCGAGGCCCATATTGTCGAGCAGCACAGCATTGACGCCTTCCGCCAGCGCTTCATCGAGCTGGGCGAGCGTATCGACTTCGACTTCGATCTTGACCAGATGGCCGACGTGGGCCTTTGCCCGCCGGATCGCGGGGGTTATTCCGCCTGCGATCGCCACATGGTTGTCCTTGATGAGAACAGCGTCGTCGAGGCCAAAACGATGGTTCGCGCCGCCTCCGGCCCTCACCGCGTACTTTTCGATCGCGCGGAAGGTTGGCGTCGTCTTGCGCGTGCAGACGATTCGCGCCTTCGTCCCTGCGACGCTTTCGACGATCGCGGCGGTCGCCGAGGCGACGCCGCTCAACCGGCTGACGAGATTGAGCGCGACGCGTTCGGCGCCGAGGACGCCCCGCGCCGACCCTGAGACGCGCGCGACCGTCTCGCCCGCGCCGACCGACGCGCCGTCCGGTCTCTCAATCTTGAAGGCGATCGAGGGGTCCATCAGCGCGAAGGCGAGCCTGGCGAGATCGAGACCGGCGATCACGCCGGCCTGACGGGAGACGAGAGCCGTCGCGATCGCGAGGTCGGCGGGCGCGATGGCGTCCGTCGTGATGTCGCCGGCGCGGCCGAGGTCCTCGAGCAGAGCCGCGCGAACCAGCGGTTCGAAGATGATCTGTGGCAGAGGAGCGAGAGGCATCGTTCAGGCCGTCCGGACTTTGAGGTTGGAGGCGAGTTCGCGCGCCGAGCGAAGCGCTTCGGCGAGCGTCAGGGATCGTCGCGCCGGCGTTCGAGCTTTCATCGGAAAGTCGGCGCGGGCGTGCGCGCCGCGCGATTCGTCCCGCCGTAATGCGGCGACGCAGATCATCATCGCAACCGCCGCCGGATCCGCGCCGGATTCGTCGCTGTCGGCAAGCGGCAGAAGGGCTTTGATTCCGGCGCGGAGGCCCTCCGCGTCGCGTTCGACGCCAGCGGCGGCGGACAGCGCGCGACGTGCGCCGGCAGGGTCCGCGGCGACATGGTAAAAGTTGCTGCGAAGGCGCGCGGCGCGCGATTCGGTCGCGCCGGAGATGTCGTCGGCGACCCAGCGAGCGAAGACAACGGCCTCCGTGAGAGAATTGCTGGCGAGGCGATTGGCGCCATGCAGGCCGGTGCAGGCGACCTCGCCGCACGCCCACAGCCCATCGATCGAGCTGCGCCCCGCCTGGTCCACGGCGATCCCGCCCATGTGGTAGTGCGCGGCCGGCCGAACGGGAATGGGATCGCGCGTCGGATCGATCCCGTGCTGGGCGCAGATCGCCGACACCGAAGGAAAGCGCGACGCGAACCGCGCGCCGATCGCGCGCGCGTCGAGAAACACCTGGCGCCCGGCGCGCCTCCTTCGCCAAATCGCGCGCGCCACCACGTCTCGCGCCGCCAACTCGCGGCCAGGAATGTCGGCCATGAAGCGCTCGCCGGCGTCGTCGATCAGGATGGCGCCTTCGCCGCGCACGGCTTCGGTAATGAGCGGAGCGGGTCGCGTCGCCGCCTGCAGAGCGGTCGGATGAAACTGCACGAATTCCAGGTCGACGAGCGCGGCGCCGGCGCGCGCGGCGAGGGCCAAGCCCTGGCCGAAGCTACCGAGCGGGTTGGTGCTGACATCGTAGAGACCGCCGACGCCGCCTGTCGCCAGCACGATGGCGTTCGTCGCAATCGCCAGACTCTTGTCCGCGCTCGCCATGACGACGCCACGAATTCTCCCGCCTTCGACAACCAGTCGCCGCGCTTCCGCGCCATCCAGGACCGTGATCGACGGCGTTCGCCGGACAGCGGCGGTCAGCGCCCGCATGATCTCGCGCCCCGACCCGTCGCCCCCGGCGTGAACGATGCGTCGACGGCGATGCGCGGCCTCCTGGCCGAGTGCGAGGCGTCCGTCTGCGCCGCGGTCAAACCGCGCGCCCCAAGCGGCGAGCTGTTCGATCGCCGCCGGCGTCGCGCTGGCGAAGCGGCGCACGACCGCTTCGTCACAAAGGCCGCCGCCGGCCGCGAGCGTGTCCGCTGCGTGCTGTTCAGCGTCGTCGTCGTCGCCGACGGCGGCGGCGAGTCCGCCCTGCGCCCAGTTGGTCGAGCCCTCGGCGCCGAGCGCACCCTTCGAGATGACAACGACCGGCCGCGGGGCGAGGCGCAACGCCGTCGCCAGCCCGGCGATCCCCGCGCCGACAACGACGACCCGCCCATCGAGCGCCGAGACGCCGCCGGTCATAGCGCGGTCATCCGTTCGACCGCGCGGCGCGCGCGCGACGCGACGGCGGGATCGATCTCGATCGCCGTCTTCATCGTCTCCAGGGCGCGCCGAATGGCGGGCAGCGTGATCCGTTTCATGTGGGGACAGAGACCGCACGGCCGCAGGAACGCGACCTCCGGATGCTCGCCGGCGATGTTGTCGCCCATCGAGCACTCCGTCAGCAGCAGAGCCCGAGGCGGGCGGCGCTCGGCGATGAAGGCCGACATCTGCGCCGTCGAACCGGCAAAATCGGCGGCGGCGACGACCTCCGGCGGGCACTCGGGATGCGCGAGCACGACGGCGTCCGGGTAGACGGAACGCAGCTCACGGACGTCAGCGGCGCTGAAGCCTTCGTGCACCTCGCAGGCGCCGTCCCAGGAAATGATCTCGACATCCGTCGTCTTGGCGACGTTGGCGGCGAGGAACTTGTCAGGCAGCATGATGACGCGCGGCGCGCCAAGCGACTCGACGACGGCGCGCGCATTGGCCGACGTGCAGCAGATGTCGACCTCCGCCTTCACCGCCGCCGTCGTGTTGACGTAAGCCACGACGGGGACGCCGGGATGGCGACGACGAAGCGCCCGCACGTCGTCGGCAGTAATCGACGTCGCCAGCGAGCACCCCGCGCGCGTATCCGGAATCAGCACGACCTTCTCCGGATTCATCAGCTTGGCGGTCTCGGCCATGAAGTGAACGCCGGCCATCACGACGACGCGCGCGTCGATCTGCGTCGCCGCCTTGGCGAGCGCCAGGCTGTCGCCGACGACGTCGGCGACACAGTGGTAGATTTCCGGCGTCATGTAATTGTGAGCGAGGATGACCGCGTCGCGTTCGCGCTTCAGGCGTAAAATCGCCGCGATGTCGGGCACGTACGTGGACCATTCGATCGGCGGAATGACGCGACTGACCCGCGGGTAGAGCGCGTTGGGGTCGAAGTCCTGCGCGTGAGCGTTCATTTTATTCTCACACTGAGCATATCAACGCGCTTATTCTTAGTTTGATAATAAGGGCGCGTCAAGCGGCGCCCGCCGAGGCGTCGCGGACGCCGGCGCGTGGCTGGCTGCAATCGAAAGAAGGGGCCCGCCGCGGCCCGCGAGGGCGCGGACGTCAAGCGCCGGCCTGCAGCTCCGACCGGCGGCCTAGCGGCGCGAATTCCAGCCGACTTGTCCCGACTTGCGTCGGGAGCGTCGTGTCACGCCCTGGCGATGGGCAATTTCGTCCCGGCGACGGCTCGCTCTTCCTTCACCGCCTCGCGGAAGCGGAAAGCCTTGGCCGGGCGCCCCCCCGTTTCGGCGACCACGTCGCCAGTCTCCTCGACCAGCTGCTGCTGCTCGATCAGGCGGCGAAAGTTCGGCTTGTGCAGATTCATTCCGGCGATCGCCTCGACGCACCGTTGAAGTTGCAGCAGCGTGAAGGCCGGCGGCATCAGTTCGAAGACAACGGGGTTGTATTTGATCTTAGCGCGTAGGCGCGCAATCCCCGTGGCCAAAATCCGCCGATGGTCGGCGACCATCGCCCGACCGAACCCGCTAACGCCGCGACTCGGAGGATTCGCCTCGGACGCCAGTCCGGCCTCGTAGAGCAACTCGTAACGCTGTAGCGCCAATTCTTCGTTCCAACGTCGGCCGTTGAGGCCGAAGGCGATTTCGGCGCGGGTCCTTCGACTCTCGTTTGCGAGGCGCGAACCGCCGGCCGCAATCCACCGCTTGAGCTTCGGCTCGAACCACGCCTCGAGCGACTGCGCCGCGTGCTGGCGTTGGTCTTCCCAAGGAAAGTAGTCGTACCACCGGCGCCAACTCGCTCCCGCGACCGCCGCAGCTTCCGCCTCCGCACGCGTCAAGCCGAGATAGCTGATCGAAATCCGGCGCCCAGCGCCAAGCCCTTCGCCGCGCTCGCGGTCGGCGAACGTGTAGAGCTGTTCGAGATAGCCAAGCGCGTGACCTGTCCGCTGCTCTACCCAGGCGCGCAGTCCGGATTGCAGCGAGCGGTGCGCGACCTCGAACGGACCTGACGGCAGCGCGTCGCCCGCGTCGACCGTCATGACCATCGGATCTCCGTTCGGCACGGCGACGATCACGGCGATCAGCTCCGCCGAAACGCTCCCGGTCGGAACGTCATGAGTTGTCTTCGCGGGCATTCGAGTCAATTGACGGAGTGGAGTGGGAACTTAGAGGCGAGGTTGACCATTTGGTCAAGCTGGGCTGGTTGTCGGCTTGCTCGTGCGGCAGCCCCGCACGCCGGGGGTCGCCCGTCACGCTTTTCCACTGCGAACCGCATCCCGTCCAAGGTCTGCCTCGGGCATTATGCCCGTTGGCGCGAGCGCGACGAAGCGGCGCCCGAAGCCCGGCCGATCGGACTCGCGCTGCGCATACCGGGCGATGAACATCGGCGTTTACTTCGCGCCCGCGTATCCGATCGAGATCGGCGAGCCGCCCATGGCCGCGCCACTCGAAAGCATGATGACGATCCCGCCGCGACAACGGCTCGCGCGCTTGCTTTCAGAAGTCGAATTGACCTTTGACGTCAACGTCCCAATTGGCCGCGAATTGCGTCCTTGAGAGCTCAGGCAAAGGGGCGGCGGGCGGCTGGGCGCCCGCCGACAAAACGAGCAGATCGGGCCGCGTTCGCGCAAAGACCGAGGCAGGCGCATCGTCCTCTGTCGCGTCGACGACGAGCGTGTCGATCGTCGGGTTTCGTCCTGCGAGTTCGGCAAGGTCGCCACGGTTGCGCGCAATTGCCAGCACGGCGTCGCCGTCGTCTGCGCGACACACAGCGATCTCGCGGCCAATGCTCTGACCCCTGACGTTCATCCAGCCGGGCTAGAGTCACGGAAGCCGCAAAGACGCCGAGGCCGCGAGAGCCCGAGCCGCTCAAATGTCGCAATGAGGCGCTGATCATTCCGAAATCGGTTGGGCCGCTCAACAGGCGCCCGTGCTTTCGAGCGCCGGTCCAGATTTGCTCTTGAGCCCGCCCATCGCCCGCAATGTTTCGTCCGGCTCGCCCGTCGTTGCGTGAATTCGCAGCGCTAGTCCGGCGTCATGGTCGGCGTTTCGGCTGCGGGCGCCATCGCTCTTCTGTTCAGCCTTGGCGGCGCCCGCCTTCACGCTGGCGTCGCGGCGTTTTCTTGGGAGGCGCCATCGAGACGAAGTCCGTGACGACGCTAGGCGTCGCGGCGCATGGTCCAAATCTGGCCGCTCATATCGATGAGCTGGAAGCCATAGCGCGACAGCTCGCTAAACGTCTCCCAATCGCTGGAGAGAACCGTCGCCACCGTGCCGTGCGTCGCGTCTTTGATTTCGTGACGATTGGTCGGATTGAAATGCCGCATGGAATCACCAGGCTGATCGTGTTCGAAATGGAGCGAAACCTATACAGGCCGTTGGCCGCGCGATCCATCGACGATTAGAATTGCACCGAATCCATCGCGATGACTTTTGCTAAAATTGCGCGCATCGACCAGACGACGAGCGCCCGGCGTTCGCCGTCGGGCGCCAAGGGCCACGACCTGGCCGGACGCGGGGCTTCAACTCCGCGTGAGACCGCTGCAGACGCGTTCAGGCGCCTGAATTGGAACCGTCTCCTCATCGCGAGGCGGCGCCGCCGCTGTTGGGCGCCGGCCGAGTCTTCCAGCAATTGCGGTCCGCAGCGTCGTGAGACGATTCGGCGGAGCGGCGATTGTCTCGGCAACGCCGACCGAATCCGGTCGACGTCCACCGCTGGCAAGAATTGATGTTCGCACATCAGAACTTGTTTTTGCGCCGCCAATTCCTGCGGCCGGTGTTTTTTCCTCAACGATTCAACGCACTAAGAGACTTTCTGCCCTTCCGTTGGGAACTCAGCGCTGATTCCGAGGGCTGATCTTTCGCATCGCAGCAAACATTCGAGTTGCGTACCTCACGATTTTGCGCGATCCATCATGCATGAGCGACGCGGTCGATCCCACCACGGTCATGCTGAAGGACGTCGCCAGGGAAGCGGGCGTTTCCACGGCCACTGTCGATCGCGTTCTGCACGGTCGCCGCGGCGTGAAGGAAGCGACGATCCGTCGCGTCAAGGAAACGATCGAACGTCTCGGTTTTCAGCCCTACGCGGCGGCGGCGGACTTGGCGCGCGGGCGCAGCCACCGCTTCTGTTTCATCATGCCGCGCAACCAGAATGTCTTCATGGCCGAGATCGTCGATCATGTCGGCCGGTTGCGGACGCCGCTGGCGGCGCGACGCACGTTCATCGATGTCGTCGAAACCGATGTCTTCGACCCCGACGCCCTAGCCGAGACCCTGGAAGATGTCGGCAAACGCTACCAGGGGATCGCGGTGGTGGCCCTGGATCATCCGCGCGTGCGGGCCGCGATCGACGAACTCGTCGCGGCCGGAATCCTTGTGGTGACCCTGGTTTCGGACGTTCCGTCGTCCCGACGCATGCGCTATGTCGGCATCGACAACATCGCCGCCGGCCGCACGGCCGGAACCCTGCTTGGACGATTCCTGGGCGGACGCAAAGGCAAAGTCGCTGTCGTCGCCGGATCGCTCTCCCTGCGCGACCATGCCGAACGTCTGTTCGGCGTGCAGCAGGTCGTCACATCCGAATACCCCAACCTCGATCTTCTGCCGACGGTGGAAGGGCGGGACGACGACATCCACAACGCCGATCTCATTCGGCGCCTGCTGGCCGATCATCCCGATCTCATCGGGCTCTACAATATCGGCGCCGGGACGACGGGCATCGGCAATGCGCTGATCGACGCTGGGCGGGCGCGCGATGTGGTGTTCATCGGCCACGACCTGACGCCGCAGACGCGCCGCTTCCTGGTGCTGGGCGTGATGGCGGCGGTCATCACACAAAACCCCGGCCGTGAGGCGCGGTCGGCGGCGCGCATCCTGGTGGCGTTGTCGCGCAACGAGCTGATCATCCCGGAACAGGAGCAGATCGGCATCGACATCGTCCTTCGTGACAATCTGCCGTGATCCGGCGCCGGCCCAGATGCGCCAACAATAGAATTGCGCCATGAACCTTGAATTCGACATCGGCGCGCGCCGCGCCAAAGCGGCCCATTTCGGCGACGACGATCGCCTGGTCGTCGGCGCCCGCCTGTCGAGCGAGACGCGCGGCGCGACCGCGAGTGCGCTCTGCAAGCGCAACAGGCGCATCGCGACCTTCCGACTCGAAGCGGCGCGCGCCGCAGCCTTCACCGCGAGCTCCGCCCGTTGGCGCCGCCTCGCTCCCTTTGCAAAGGAGATCAGCCAATGAATGCCTCTGTCCCCACTTTCTTCGGACTGCCGGAGCCGGTTCGGTTCGAAGGCCCGGCGAGCACGAACCCGCTCGCGTATCACTATTACGACAAGGACCGCGTCGTCGCCGGGCGCCGCATGGAAGACCATCTGCGCTTCGCCGTGTGCTACTGGCATTCGTTCGGCTGGCCGGGCGGCGACCCGTTTGGCGGCGAGACCTTCCTGCGGCCCTGGATGCACGGCAGCGACCCGTTGGCCTTGGCCAAGGACAAGGCCAACGTCGCCTTCGACCTGTTCCGCATCCTCGACGTGCCGTTCTTCACCTTCCATGACGCCGACGTGGCGCCGACCGGCGAGACGCTGCCCGAGCATCTGAAGAACTTCGGCGCCATTGTCGACGTGCTCGAGGAGAAGATGTCGACCGCCAAGGTGAAGCTGTTGTGGGGCACGGCGAACCTGTTCTCGCACCGCCGCTACATGGCGGGCGCCGCGACCAACCCGGACCCGGACGTGTTCGCGTTCTCCGCCGCGACGGTGCGGGCCTGCCTCGAGGCCACCAAGCGGCTCGGCGGACAGAATTATGTGCTGTGGGGCGGCCGCGAAGGCTACGAAACCCTGCTCAACACCGACCTCAAGCGCGAATACGACCAGATGGGGCGCTTCCTCTCGATGGCGGTCGAGCACAAACACAAGATCGGCTTTGACGGCCCGCTACTCATCGAGCCGAAGCCGCGCGAACCGACGAAGCACCAGTACGACTACGACGTCGCCACCGTCTTCGGCTTCCTGGAGAAGTGGGGCCTGACCAACGACGTGAAGGTCAACATCGAGCAGAACCACGCCAATCTCGCCGGCCATACGTTCGAACACGAGATCGCGCTCGCCTACGCGCTCGGCGTGTTCGGCTCGGTCGACCTGAATCGCGGCGACCCGCTGCTCGGCTGGGACACCGACCAATTCGCCATGGACGCCGGGGAGCTGACTCTGGTGTTGCACGAAATCCTGCGCCACGGCGGCTTCTCGACCGGCG
>JBEKVR010000063.1:0-24011 GCA_049513815.1 Roseiarcus sp.
TGGCAAGGTCAAACGCTTCAAGCGCATCGCGTTACGCTGTGAGAAGACGGCGAGAAACTTCGCCTCCCTCCTCGCTCTGGCCTGCGCCTTCATCTTGATCAAATCCGTCCACACGGCCTAGCGTCGCGAAGGACACGCCCGCGCCGCCGTAGGCTTTGGGCACGGTGACGCCCCATAGCCCGCTCTTTGAAAATCGATCCAGCTCCGCGGCGGGCAGGATGCGCTCGCGGTCGCGCTTGGCGGCGTCGACGGCGAATTCGGCCGCCAGCCCCTTGGCGACCGCGATCGCCTCGGCGTCGGAGGCGATGACATGGGCGTGCGGATCGAGGTCAAAGGCGGGCGGCGCGGCGGCCGCATGCGGGACGGCGACGTTGACGGTCATGGGGCGGTTCTCCAGGTCGTCGATCGAAGCATTCAGGTCGGCGCGAGCGAGCTGTATTGGCCTTGGCCGTAGATCAGCGGCGGGCCGGGTCGGACTTCGAGCGCCCGCACCGCGCCGATGACGATGGCGTGGCTGTGGCGCTCGACGAATTCCTCGACCTCGCAGTCGATCGCGGCGAGCGCGTCGTCGAGGGCGAGCGCGCCGGTCGCCAACGGGGTCCAAATCGCTTCCGCGTAGCGCGCCGCTCCCTTGACGCCGCCGCGGCCGGCGAAGCGGTCGGCGACCGCGCGGTGGCGGGTCGCCAGCACGTTGACGCAGAAATGCCGGCGCAGCTGGATGATCGGATAGGCCGACGCGTCGCGGTTGACGCAGACGATCATCGTCGGCGGCACAATCGAAAGCGAGACCGCCGACGTCGCCGTCAACCCGGTGCGCTCCTCGTCGATCCCAGCGGTGATCACGCAGACGCCGCCCGCGAGCTGGCGCATGGCGTCCTTGAGCGTGGGCGCGCCGATTTGCAGGGGATGTTTCACGGCCGCATTCATCATCAACCTCTCCAGGCGTCTGCTTGCGATCGTCACCGGCAAAGCCTCAACGTATGGCGTCGAGACGGAACATCGATCGAATTCAGTCGGTGAGCGCGTTCGGTTCCCTTGAATGACCGGCGTCGGTCAGGCGTCCCGCCGACCCGGCGCCAGCAGGCTCGCCGACAGCGCCGCCACGCCGACCCAAAACGTCGCGGCGCGGTAGGCGGCGAAGGCCACGGGATGCGCGCCGCGGCACAAGGCGCGCGCGAGCCGGCAGATTTCGGAGTCGCCGAGCAGGCAGACGCCCGCCTCGTCGGCGCTGATGTAGTTGTAGCGGATGACGTCGCCATAGGTGATCCACCACCAGGCGGCGGAGGCGACCACGACCAGCGCGCCAAGCGCGAGCAGGGCAATCGGAAGCCGAGTCATCGCGCCCTCACGTCTTCAGTCCGAGTGTCTCGAGAATCTCGCGCCGCAGCGTGACGATCCCGGGATCGTCACGATGACGCGGGTAGTCCTTGTCGACTTTGAACTCGGCCTTGATGCGCGCCGGCCGGTCGCTGAAGACGATCACGCGGCCGGCGAGCAGCAGCGCTTCCTCGACGTCGTGCGTCACCAGAAGCGCCGTGAAACCGCGTCGGTGCCACAGCTTCACCAGCTCTTCTTGCAGCGTCAGTCGGGTCAGCGAGTCGAGCTTGCCGAGCGGTTCGTCGAGCAACAGCAGCGCCGGATCGTTGACCAGGGCGCGCGCCAGCGCCGCGCGCTGCGCCATGCCGCCGGACAGTTGATGGGGATAGGCGCCGGCGAACGCGGTGAGTTCGGTCAGCGCCAGCGCTTCGTGGACGCGCTCGCGCTGGGCCTTCAAGACGCGCCGCGCCTCGAGTCCGGTCGCGACATTCGCCTCGATCGTCGCCCAGGGAAACAAGGTCGGGTCCTGGAAGACAAGGATCCGCGACGGATCGGGACGCGCGATCGGCGCGCCGTCGGCGAGGATCGCTCCGCTGGTCGGCGCTTCGAGCCCAGCGACCAATCTGAGCAAAGTCGATTTCCCGCAGCCCGACGGCCCAAGCAGCGCGACGAACTCGCCGGCGGCGACGTTGAGGTTGATCGACGAGAGGACCGGCAGCCGCGCGCCGCCGAGGTCGAACTGGTGGCTGACGCCGCGAATGTCGAGCGAAAGACTGGGATTGTGGTCGAATTCGCGCGCCGGCGGCGCGACAGCGACAGCGACGCTCACGAGATGAATCCCTTCTGCCAGTTGAGGAGGCGATCTCGCGCCGAGAACAGCAGTCGGACGACGCCCGAGCACAACAGCGCCATGATCAGCAGCGTCGCGTAGACGTTGGCGTAGCCGGAATAGGCGGTCTGGAACTGGATGTACCAGCCGAGGCCGAATTTCGCGCCGAGCATCTCGGCGACGACGAGCACCGCAAAAGAATAATAGAGCCCCATGAACAGCCCGACGAAGACATGGGGCAGCGATCCCGGCACGGCGATCTTGCGGATCAGGTACCAATTGTCGGCGCCGAGCACGCGGCCAACGTCGTAGTAGGACTTGTTGATCGAGGCGACACCGGAAGCCGTCAGGATCGCGACCGGAATCCCTGACGCCAGCGCGACAATGAAGATGCTGGCGACAAACGTCGTCGGAAAGAAATAGAACGTGACGGGAATCCAGGCGGTCGCGGGGACCGGCCCGATCAGCTTGAGGATCGGCATGCCCCAATATTCGAACCGCTTCGACCAGCCCAGCGCGACGCCGACGACGTAGCCGACGGCGATCCCGCTCAGGAACCCCAACCCCCAAAGACGCAGCGTGTAGGCGATGCAGATCAGAATCCGCGGCCCGTCGGTGACGTAGACGTTGAGCAGGCCGTGCGGCGGCGAGAAGAACGGCTTGGGCAGCCAGCCGAACTTCGCCGTCGTCAGCTCCCACAGCGCCAGCCAGACGCCGATGGCGACGAACCACGGCCCGTAGTAGACGAGCCGCTCGCCGACCCGGCCCAGGCGGTGAACGACGAAAGCGAGGAGAACGAAGAGGATCGCCGCGCCCGCCGTAATCGCTGCGAACAGGCTCGCGCTGCCCCAGGGAACGACGTCAGGCAGGGCGACCGTCGCCAGAGCCGCCGCGGCCCAAGTAATAGCCGCGAGCAAAGCCTGTTTCCACGCCGCCAGCCAAAGCCCCCTCAGCGACGCCGAGACGCCCGCGGCCGATCCGGCGTCGAGAGTCCTGATCCCCTCGCTCATCGCTTCGCCTCAGGCTAGCAGATTGACCGTGATGCGTTCGGCGAACGCCTTCGGGTCGGTCGTCGGGTCGAGCACCTTGACCAGCTTGAGGTCTTCGGAGGTGATGCGGATCTGGTCGACGAGCGCCTGGCCGATCGGGTGGTTGTGATAGACCAGCTTTCCGAGAATTTCCGTCAGGTCCTCGACACGGAGCCCGGCCGGCTTCAGCGCGTCGAAATACCACTTGGCGACTTCGTCGGGGTGGGTCGCAGTGTATTCGTGGACTTCGATGTTGGCCTCGGCGAGACGGCGCAGGGCGTCCTTGTTGGCGGCGAGGAACGGGCCGTTCGCGCCGAGCACACAGCAGGTGTGGTTTTCGTAGACGCCAGTCTGGGTGTCGGCGATCTTGACGAAGTTGAACTTCTTCTCGATCGAGTACGCCCAGGGATCGAGATGGGCGGCGATGTCGGCGTCGCCGCGATTGACCGACTCGCCGACGAGATCGAACGGCACCGCCTTCCAGGTGACGTCCGTCTCGGGGTCGATGCCCGCCTTGGCGAGCGTGACCTGGAACGCGACTTGCGGCGGAGCGCCGATGCCGTAGGTGGCGATCGTCTTGCCCTTGACGCCAGCGATGTCGGTGACTCCTGAGGCCTTGGAGGCGAGCAGGCGCTGGCAGCCGCCGTGCGAGCCGACGAACAGCTTGACGTCGAACCCTTGTTCGAGCGGCTTCAGCCAGTCGCCGATCAGGCCGGCGCCCGCGTCGGCCTTGCCGGTCGCCAGCGCTTGGATCAGCGTCTGCCCGCTGGCGCCTTGATAGAAGAGTTCGACGTCGAGATTGTGCTTGGCGTAAATGCCCTTGGCGACGCCGAAGCCAAGCGGCGAATGGCAAGCCGCCACTTCGGTCCAGGCGAGGCGCACCTTCGGCGCCGGACCGGCGACAGCGGGCGTGAACACACGCGGAGCGAGCGCGCCGGCCGAGGCGGCGACGCCCAGTCCGCCGACTGCCTTGAGGACGCTACGACGGGAAACGGACGTGTGCTTGGTCTTGTCGGTCATTGGCGTTCTCCAGAGTTTTGATTGTCAGGCCGCCTTGCGGGCCGGTTGGGCGCCGGTCGCCCGGCCGGCGCTGTCGATCGCCTGCGCAAGATCGGCGATGATGTCGTCGGGATGTTCGATGCCGACGGATAACCGCACGTAGCCGGGAGTGACGCCGGCGGCGAGTTGTTCCTCAAACGTGAGTTGCTGATGCGTCGTCGAGGCGGGATGAATGGCGAGCGAGCGCGCGTCGCCGATGTTGGCGACGTGGTAGAGCAGCTTCAGCGAGTCGATGAAGCGCCGCCCCGCCTCGACGCCGCCTTTCAATTCGAAGCCGACCAGCCCGCCGTAGCCGCCCTTGAGATAGGCATCGGCGCGCCGACGAACTTCGCCGCTCTGCAGGCCGGGGAAGATCACGTGGCTGACTTCGGGCCGGTTGGACAGGAAGTCGGCGACGAGCTTCGCGTTCTCGTTGTGCTGGCGCAACCGCAACGGCAGCGTCTCCAGGCCTTGCAGCAGCTGGAAGGAATTGGTCGGCGACAACGCCGCGCCGAGGTCGCGCAGCAGCTTCACCCTCGCCCGCAGGACATAGGCGATGGGCCCCAGAGGCTTGGCGGCTTCGGTCCAGATCGCGCCGTGATAGGCGTCGTCCGGCTGGGTGAGCAGCGGGAAACGTTCGGCGTGGTCCTCCCACGGGAAGTTGCCGCCATCGATGATCAACCCGCCGATCGAAGTGCCGTGACCGCCGATGTATTTTGTCGCCGAATAGACGACGACGGCCGCGCCGTGCTCGAACGGACGCGCGATCAGGGGCGCCGTCGTGTTGTCGACGATGAGCGGCACGCCGAGCGAGCGACCGATGTCGGCGACTTCCTTGATCGGGAAAACGTTCAATTTGGGGTTCGGCAGCGTCTCCGCGTAATAGGCCTTCGTCCGGGCGTCGGTGGCGCGGCGAAAGTTTTCGGGATCGATCGGATCGACAAAGCGCACTTCGACGCCGAACTGCTTCAAGGTCTGTGCGAACAGCGTCCAGGTGCCGCCGTAGAGATCGGTGGACGAGACGATGTTGTCGCCGTTCGAAGCCAGATTCAGCACCGAATAGGCCGACGCCGTCTGACCGGAAGCGACCGCGAGCGCCGCCGACCCGCCTTCGAGCGCGGCGACGCGCTCCTCGAGCGCGGTCGTCGTCGGGTTCTGCACGCGTGTGTAGATGTTGCCGATTTCCTCCAGCGCGAACAGGCGCGAGGCGTGGTCGGTGTCCTGGAACTGGTACGAGGTCGTCTGATAGATCGGCACCGCGACCGCGCCGGTGGATGGATCGGCGCGATAGCCGCCGCCATGCAAGGCAAGCGTTTCGAAGCGTCTGCTGTCGGTCGTCATAGCGGTCTCTCCAGGGATGGCTTCAGTAGGCCGAGGCCGGCTCGAGCTGCTTTTGCGTTGGGTCCAGAAGATCGGCGTGGTGCCGGCGCGCGACGTCGGGGTGAGAGCGCAGCCGGCTCTTCAGGTAGTTGCGGCCGACTTCGTGGAAGAGCGGGTTCAGCGGATCCTGCGTCAGGCCGCGCGCCTGGGCGGCGAGCTCTGGCGGCAGGTCGAGGATTGGTACGGTCGCGTCGAGACGCGCGCCCAAGAAGAACGCCACCGACAGGCGGTCGCCGCCCGCCGGCGGCGAAACGACGCGATGCACATTGGCGCGCAAATAGCCGTTGGAGGCGAGTTCGAGGATCTCGCCGATGTTGACGACGAAGGTTCCCGGCGCCGGCGGCGCGTCGATCCAGCCGCGTTCGCCCTCGACCTGCAGGCCGGCGACTTTGTCCTGCAACAAGATGGTGACGAACCCAGAGTCTTTGTGGGCGCCGACGCCCTGATCGTCTTCGCCGGCGGCGCGGCCGGGGTAGCGGATGATCTTGAGCAGCTGATTGGGCGCCGGCGTGTAGATCGGCTCGAAAATGTCGTCAGGCTGTTTCAGCGCGGCCGCGAACGCGCGCAGAACGCGGATCGCCAGCGCGGTGACTTCGGCCTGATAGCGCAGCAGCGCCGGCTTCAGCTCCGGCAAGGCGTCGGGCCATTGGTTGGGCCCCTGCAGACGCCGCCATGCCGGCGCCGCGGGGTCGAACGGCAGCGCCTCCCGCTCGGCGCCGATGTCGATCTGTTCGCGCCAATCGGGCTTGCCGCGCGTATGCTCGAGCCCGGCGCGATTGTAGCCGCGAAAGTGCGGCGAATGGATCATCTCGATCGTGCGCTTGTCGCGCTCGGGCAAAGCGAAGAATCGCCGCGAGAGGGTCAGAACCTCGTCGATCAGCTTTGGCTCGATCCCGTGGCCGACGAGATAGAAGAACCCCGCCTCGCGCGCCGCCGCGCGCACGTCGGCGAGAAAATTGTCGCGGTCGGTTTCGAAACGCCGAAGGTCGAGGGTGGGGAGGCTCCCCAACGAATCAGACGTAGACATGGGATCATCCGAAGTTGGGAGGCGAAACGCGATCGCGCTTCGACGACAAAGGTTCCGAGTTGCGCGAACTCGGCGCCTGCGCCGGTCGATGTCCCGTTCGCCGCCACGCCCAAACGGCCATGCCCCCGAGAGACAGTCAACTAAATCTAGAATTTATATATTCTACAGAATGCCGTTTCGCCTGAATTCACCGCGCCTTGGCGCGGCCGCGCAGATCGGGCGGCCGCAGAGGCCGCCTGCCCGGTCGGCGCGGCGAAGGTTCTACGACTGACCGGCGCGCAGCTCGGAGGGTCGGGCGACGTTGGCGATCGTCTCGCCGAACGGGCCCATATTGGCGGCGATCTGCGCCTGCGCCCGCGCGTGACTGAGCGGCAGCAGCGGCAGCACGAGTTCGGCGAAGCGGTAGGCTTCCTCGAGGTGCGGGTAGCCGGAGAGGATGAAGCTGTCGATGCCGAGCGCCATGTATTCGCGCATGCGCTGGGCGACCGTTTGCGGATCGCCGACCAGCGCAGTCCCCGCGCCGCCGCGCACCAGGCCGACGCCGGCCCACAGATTGGGGCTGACTTCGAGCTTGTCGCGACGCCCGCCGTGCAGCGCCGCCATTCGGCTTTGGCCGACCGAGTCCATGCGCTCGAAGACCTTCTGCGCCGCGGCGATTGTCGCGTCGTCGAGATGGCTGATCAGCTTGTCGGCGGCGCGCCAGGCCGCCTCCGCGGTTTCGCGGGCGATGACATGAGACGGATGCCGAAGCTGAGCTCCCGCCCGCGCGCCCGCGCCGCCTGCCGAACGACGGCGATCTTCTCGGCGACGGCGGCTGGCGGCTCGCCCCAGGTGAGATACTTGTCGACGAGCTGCGCGGCGACGTTGACGCCGGCCTCCGACGAACCGCCGAGATAGAGCGGCGGCAGCGGTTGCTGAATCGGCGGATACAGGATCTTGCCGGCTTCGACGTTGAGATGCTTGCCGGAATAGTCGACGGTCTCGCCGCGCAACAGCGCGGCGTAGATGTCGAGGAATTCGCGCGTGAGGTCGTAGCGATCGCCATGCGCGAGGAACAAGCCGTCGCCGCGGTTCTCGACCGGATCGCCGCCGGTGACGACGTTGATCAGCAAGCGGCCGTCGGAAATGCGATCGAGCGTCGCCGTCATGCGCGCCGCGACGGTCGGCGATTGCAAGCCGGGGCGCACCGCGACGAGGAAGCGCAGCCGTTCGGTCTGCGGCGCCAAAGCGGAGGCGACGATCCAGGAGTCTTCGCAGCTTTTGCCGGTGGGCAGCAGCACGCCGTAATAACCGAGCGTATCTGCGGCCTCGGCGATCTGCCGCAGGTAGGCGAAATCGACCGCGCGGCCGCCGACGCTGGTCCCGAGGTAACGGCCGTCGCCGTGGGTCGGGATGAACCAAAGAACGTTCGCCGACTCGATCGCGCTCACGAGGCAGGCTCTCCAAGAAGTTGCGAAGCGCCGCCGACCGCGGTCGGTTGGAAGCTGCGTCGGCGCGAACCTCGCTGCGGATTGCGCGGCCACGTGCGGCTCGCCATTCCCGGCGATTTTTTAATTATACTAATTCTATGGCTTTGATCATATCTGCGCGCCGGTCGCTGTGTCAATTGCCGAGACCCTTCGATAATGACCCAACGATCTGGCCGCCGAGCCTCGCCCAGAATTCATACCGAATTCGCGAACGCGCCCGCCGCGCCGCGCTCAGCTCTCGACGCACGAGGTCTTGGGCGCCCGTCGGGCCATGTTCCGCGATCAGCAAGGCGACGGCTCTCTCGATCGATCGGATCCGATGGGTGACGCGCTTGGCCTGGAGAGCGGCGCGCGTGCGCTCGCCTTGGCGTTTCGCCGGCGCCGGATTGACGCCCGCCGGCGTCGCGCCGGCCATTTCGAATGAAATCCGCGTCACGGCGATCAATGCAGCAGTTGGCTTAAGAACTGTTGCGTGCGCTCCTGTCGCGGCGCCTGGAAGAACGCCTCGGGCTCGCCGATTTCGACGATCTCGCCGTCGTCCATGAACACGACGCGGTCAGCGACGCGGCGGGCGAAGCCCATCTCGTGGGTGACGACCATCATGGTCATGCCTTCGCCGGCGAGCGCCGTCATGGTGTCGAGCACCTCCTTGACCATCTCGGGGTCGAGCGCCGAGGTCGGTTCGTCGAACAGCATGATCTTCGGCTTCATGCACAGAGCGCGGGCGATCGCGACGCGCTGCTGCTGGCCGCCGGAGAGCTGGTTGGGAAACTTGTGCGCCTGGTCGGCGATGCGCACCTTGTCGAGCAGCGCCAGCGCCGTCTGCTCCGCCTCGGCGCGGCCGACGTTGCGGCCCCAGATCGGCGCGAGCGTGCAGTTCTGCAGCACGGTCAGGTGCGGAAACAGGTTGAACTGCTGAAACACCATGCCGACCTCCTGGCGCACGCGGTCGGTCTGTCTCAGCGAGTGGGTCAGCTCGACGCCGTTGACGCGGATCGCGCCGCGCTGGTGCTCCTCGAGCCGGTTGACGCAGCGAATGAGCGTCGACTTGCCCGAACCGGACGGGCCGCAGACGACGACGCGCTCGCCCGAATCGACGCTGAGGTGGACGTCGCGCAACGCGTGATGGCCGCCGTACCACTTGTTGACGCCGACGAACTCGATCGCCGGACGGCGCGCGGCGGGCGCGTGCGGTTGCGCGGCGTGAGGATGGATCATGGAGGGAAACTCCTTTCGGGCGGGCGCGGGCTCAGGCGTGGCCCGAGGCGCGCAGGCGGCGCTCGAGCCAGCGGCTGTAGCGCGAGACGGCGAAGCAGACGGAGAAGAACACTGCTCCGGCGACGAAATAGGCGACGGTGTAGCAGCCAGGCCATTCCTGCTCGTGGCTGGCCGCTTCCTTCACAGCGCTCAAGAAGTCCGTCATGCCGATCACCGCGACCAGCGGCGTGCTGAGCAGCACGCCGATGCCAAGGTTGACCAGCGCCGGGATGACGGCGCGCAGCGCCTGGGGCAGCAGCACGAGCTGGATCGTCCGCCAGCCGCTGAGGCCGAGCGCGTGGGCGGCCTCGGCCTGGCCTGGCGACAGCGATTGCAGACCGGCGCGGATGATCTCGGCGAGATAGGAGGCGACGAACAAGATCAGCGCCGCCTCGACGCTGACGAACAGGTTGACGTCGAACGCCGGCGCCATCATCGGCACGATGAAGCGGCTGACGTAGAGCGCGACCAGCATCGGCACGCCGCGGACGAGCTCGATCACAGCGATGCTGGCGACGCGCAGGCCGCCCATCTTCGAGCGGCGCGCCAGCGCCAGCGGCACGGCGAGGACGAAGGCGCCGGCGAAAGCGATCATCCACACCAGCAGGGTCAGCGGCAGACCGCCCCAGTCGTTGGTCGAGACCGGCCGCAGCCCGAGCCCGCCGCCGAGCAATGCGCAGACGGCGGCCGGCGTCGCGGCCCACGCGACAACCAGCGGCCAACCCCAGAGGCGTGGCGTCATGCTGAGGCCGATCACTCCGACCATCAGCGCCAAACTCAACGCCGGCCGCCACAAGACCTCCTGCGGAAAGACGCCGAAGGCCATCAGCCGCCAGTTCGTCCAGACGAACGGCCAGCAGGCGCCGGCGTGCGTCTTGCAGGCCTCGGCCCCGCCTGTCCACGCCGCGTCGAAGATCGCCCAGCGCAGGAACCACCAGACGCCGAGCGCGAGCAGCGCCGCCACGACGAGCGAGACGACCGCGTTGCCGGGCGAAGAGAACAGCCCCGCCGCGCGCCGCCGCCAGGGGCGCGCCCGCTGCGGGGCGAGGGTTTGTTCGGCGAGGGAAAGGGTCATCGGGTCGCGTAACCTCGTCGCGCCAGCGCGCGGTTGTAAGCGTTGATCGCCGCCGAGACCGGCAGGCTGATCGCCAGGAAGACGACGACCAGCACCAGGATCGTCTCAACTGCGTTGCCGGTGTTGTTGGCGCTGGTCTTGATGACGGCGGTGAGCTCGGTGAAGCCGATCAGCACCCCAAGCGTGGTGTCCTTGGTCAGGTCGAGATAGGTCGAGGTCATCAACGGCGTAATCACCCGCATCGCCTGCGGCAGCACGACCAGTTGCAGAATGCGCAGGCGCGAGAGGCCGAGCGCGCGGCCCGCCTCCCATTGGCCGGCGGTCACCGACTGCAGGCCGCTGCGTACGATCTCGGCGGTGTTGGCGGCGTAATAGAACGACAGTCCGGCGAGCATCGCCGCGAATTCGGGCGTCAGGCTGAGGCCGCCGACGACGTTGAAGCCTTTGAGCGCGGGCAGGTCGAGCGAGAAGCTGAGACCGTCGAAGACGATCCACAGCGCGGAAGGACCGATCGCCAAGGCGGCGACGAGCAGCCATTCCGTCGCGCGCAACGGCCGCGCCAGCCGCTTGTGGACGAAGCGGACGACGACGACCAGCGCGACGATCAGCGCGAGGATCGGCCAGATCTCGCCGCTGTCGACCGCGAGCCACGGCAGGTAGACGCCGCGCACCGAGAGGTAGGCGTGGGGGAACGGCTGCAGCGCCTGGCGCACCGGCGGCAGCGCGTGGGTCGTCGCGATCCAGAAGAACACTTGCAGCGTCAGCGGCGTGTTGCGCGCGATCTCGACATAGGCGCCGATCAGACCCGACAACAGCGGGTTGCCGGCGACGCGGGCGACGCCCAGCGCGACGCCGATCGCGGTGGCCAGTGCGCAGCCGGCGATCGCCAGTTTCAGCGTGTTGAGCACGCCGACCAGGATCGCGCGCACGTAGGGGTCGCCGGCGTGATAGGCGAGCAGCGACTCAGAGATGTCGAAATTGGCGGGCTGACTGAGGTAGTCAAGGCTCGGCGCCATGCCGAGCCGGTGCATGCTGCCGATCACGTTGGCGGCGAGCCAGGCGACCAGAGCGACGGCAAAAGCGAGCGCGATCGCCTGCGCGATCGCGTGGTCGCCCCACCAGCGGCGGAAAGCCGCAAGTCCCCCGTCGTCAGCCAGCGGCGGCGCGCTGCGTACGTCCGTCATCGGCAAATCAACTCACGCATGAATACGGGCGCCGGCGGAGGCCAGCGCCCGCAAGTCTCAACGGAACGGCGGGGAGTAGATCAGACCGCCCTGAGTCCACAGCCGATTGAGGCCGCGGTCGAAGCCGATCTTGGTGCTCTTGCCGAGATTGCGCTCGAAGATTTCGCCGTAGTTGCCGACCTTCTTGATGATGTTGTAGGCAAACTTCGGATCGAGCCCGATCGCTTCGCCGAGCGACGTGTCGACGCCGAGGAAGCGCTTGATCCCGGGGTCGTCGCTCTTGAGGAAGCTGTCGACGTTCTGGCTGGTGATCCCGTATTCCTCCGCCTGGATCGTCGCGTAAACGGTCCAGTTGACGATCTCGAGCCAGCGGTCGTCGCCGCCGAGCACGGCCGGCGCCAGCGGCTCCTTGGACAGCCGCTCAGGCAGCAGAACGTAGTCGTCGGGATTGGGGAAGGCGGAGCGGCGCAAGCCAAGGTCGGAGCTGTCCTGGGTCAGCGCGTCGACGCGGCCCGAAAGCAGCGCCTGGGTGAACGTGTCGGTGTCCTCGATCACCACCGGCTTGTAGGTCTTGCCGGTCTTTTTGAAGAGGTCGGCGATGTTCAACTCGCCAGTGGTGCCGCTCTGAACGCCGATCGTGGCGCCGTCGAGATCCGAAGCTTTGGTGACGCCGAGCGACTTCTTCACCAGGATGCCCTGCCCGTCGTAGAACACGACCGGACCGAAGTGGAAGTTCAGTTTGAATGCGCGGGTGACCGTCTGCGTCACGCCCGAAAGCAGGACGTCGAACTGCCCCGCCTGCAGCGCGGGAAGGCGTTGTTGCGGCGAGGAGTTGGTAAACTCGACCTTGTCGGGGTCGTTGAACACCGTCACCGCGAGCGCGCGACCGATGTCGACGAAGAAGCCCTGCCACTTGCCGTTGGCGTCAGGGGTGAAGAAGCCGGGCTCGCTGCCGACGCCGACCCGGATGAGGCCGCGATCTTTGATCTTGTCGAGCGTCGGTCCCGCGTCGGCGGGAACCGCTGCGCCAATTGCAGCCGCCAGCGCCGCGACCGCGATCGCGATCCGAGGCCAGCGAATGTTTGAAGTCGTCGGCATGAATTTCCCTCGTTCCATTCTCGGAGTTGCGAGCGTCCTTAAGACGGCGCTCGTTTTCCTCGCGGCGCTCTGGATCGGCCGAGTGTCGTGGCCGTTCCAAATGCGAACCCGCGCCCCCGCAGCGAGAGGCTAGCTCAGCTCAGAGCGGTAATCCAGTAAATCGATCTATTAGATTGTTTTAGCAAAAGCAAGATTCTCGCGACGTCGTCGTCGCCCCTTTTGCGAATTCAACGCAGCGTCAGCGAACGGCGGCGACGCCATCGGCGCCGGCGAATTGCGTCAATGCGCGGAGTCGGCGGCGATCGACGCGCCCACCCTTCGAGTCGCATGCGGCGAACGCGGTCGAGAGGCCAGTAGCGCCTGCAACGCCGCGGCGACGCAATCGATCGCGTCGCCGGCCTGCGGCAGGGCGGCGCCCATGTTGACGAACCCGTGAATCATGTCGGCGAAAGCGATCTCGATCACAGGAACGCGCGCGCGCCGAAGCCTTGCGACATAGGCGATCGCCTCGTCGCGCAACGGATCGAAACCGGCGTGCAGAATGACCGCGGGCGCGAGACCCGAAAGGTCGGGCGCAAACAGCGGCGAGACGCGGGGATCCCTGGCGTCGTGGCCGGCCAGATAGTTGCCGACATACCAATCGTAGAGGGCCTTGGTGAGCAGGAAGCCCTTGGCGAGATCGACGTGCGAGCGGTGGCGGCGCGTCAGATCCAGACAGGGGTAGATCAGAATCTGTGCGGCGAACTTGGCGCCGAGTTCGCCGTTGGCGTTCAGCGTCGCGGCGACGGCCGCCAAGTTCGCGCCGGCGCTGTCGCCGATCACCCCGACATTGTCCGGGTCCAGCCCCGGCGCCTCGCCATGGGAGAAAAGCCATCGACACGCCGCGAGCGCGTCGTCGAGGGCGGCGGGAAATGGATGCTCGGGCGCCAGGCGGTAGTCGACCCAAAGCACATCGGCGCGCAGAACGCGCGTCAGGCGACGACAGAGCGGCTCGTAAGTCGAGAGATCGCCGAGCGTCCAGCCGCCGCCGTGCAAGAAGACATAGGTCTGCGGCAGATGGCCTGGCGCGCGGGCGAGCGAACGGAAAAGCCGCATTGGCGGCGCGCCGGGGCCCGCTTCCAGATCGCGGACCTCTGCGACTTCGTCGAGCGGCCAAAGATACGGCGCGCGCGAGCGTCGAAAGGCCTCGCGCGCCGTTTCGGCGTCGAGGGTCGCAAAGTTCGTCGGCCGGGAAAGCGCCGCGACGATCCGCCCGGCCCGCCGATCGAGCCCCGTCGAATCGTTGCGCCTGACGATTTGCAGCACGACCGCGCTCCCCGCGACATTTCTCGCTCGCCCCAATCTGCCCGCTGCGCCGACGCGCGCAATCAAAGTTTCCTGAACCGAGACTTGAGCGGCGTTGGCGTGAGGAAATCTGACGCGACGCTTTGATATTCCTCGCGTGCGGGAACGGTCGCGCCCGGGCTATCCTCCTTTTGCGCCGCCGCTTGTCCGGCTGTGGCGCACGCTTCCACTCCCTAGACCCGGCCCGCCATCCCTATTCGGGATGGCGGGTTTCCGTTTGAGCGGCGGGAGAGCCGATAAGGCCCCGCGCCGACTTGCTCCTTTGCGCGCATCGTATTATACAGTTATTCTATCTATTCAATGTATTTATCTATCAGGGCCTGTGATGAGTTCTCCGCCACGCCGAGCGTTGCCGCCCCTGAACGCGCTGCGCGCCTTCGAAGCCGCGGCGCGCCATCTCAGCCTGTCGCTGGCGGCGAACGAACTGCACGTAACGCCCGCGGCGATCAGCCATCAGGTTCGTCTGCTCGAAGATCACATCGGCCTTCCCGTGTTCGAGCGCGACGGTCGCGGCCTCGTTCTCACCGACGCCGGCGCCGCGGGACTGCGCGACTTGCGCGAAGGCTTCGCCCGGCTCTCGGACGCAATGGAGGCGATCGCCTCGCTCGGCGAGGCCGGCGCCTTGTCGGTCAGCGTCGCGCCGTCCTTCGCCGCGAAGTGGTTGCTGCCGCGGCTGCAATCGTTCGAGCGCGAACATCCCGAGATCGACGTCCACGTGTCGGCGTCGATGCAACTGGTGGATTTCGCGCGCGACCGTATCGACGTCGCCGTGCGCTACGGGCCCGGCGGATATCCCGACGTCTTCTTCGAGAAGCTGCTCACCGAATCGGTCACGCCCGTCTGCAGTCCTGACCTGCTGCGTGGCCAGTCGCTCCACGCGCCGCGCGATCTCCTCAATCTGACTCTCCTGCACGACGACAGTCCCGACAACGATCCTTCGTGCCCGAACTGGGACATGTGGCTTCGCGCGGCCGGCGTCGACGACGGCGACGTCGAGCGCGGGCCGCGATTCAATCAGGCGAGCCTGGTGATCGAGGCGGCAATTCTCGGGCGCGGCGTCGCGCTCGCCAAATCAGCCCTGGCCGCCGCGGATCTTCAGGCGGGGCGTCTCGTCCGACCGATCGAAACGGAGCGCCCGGTCGACTTCGCCTATTACTTCGTCGCGCCGCGCGCCAAGCTCAATCTGCCCAAGGTCTCGTATTTCCATGATTGGCTGCGCCGCCAGGGCGCTGGCGAGGGCGACAAGCGCGACGTCGCCTGATGTTCAGGCAAGAAAACTCAATCGTGCGACAAGAAACGCTCGCTTGTTCCTTCGACCCAGAAGCGCCAGTTTCGATCGCCGATCCGGCTGTCCAACCGAGGCCCCCTGTGCGCCCGCTGTTCCTACAATCAGGTGAATTGCGGCCGAAACCGCCGCTCGTCGATCGCGAATTGACGCTGTTCGACATGCTCGACGATCCGATCGTCGTTCGCGTCATGCGGCGCGACGGCGTCGCGCGCCGCGAAGTCTTGAATCTGTTCGCCGCGCGGAAACGAGACTGGCTTTGTCGAGCCGCCTGAAGACGATTCAAGCGATTGAGACGCGGGCGCGGCGTTTCAATCGCTCCATCGGTCAAGCGTTCCGCACCATTCTGGCGAATGGGTCGGCCACTCGCATCACTAGCTCGCACGGACGTAAAACGCCACGCTGACATATTGCGCCTCGGCGAGGAACAGCCAGCGCTCGACGGCGACGCCGAGGATCGCCACGAGCGCGGCCAGTTGTGTCGGAATCGGAGGGCTGGCTGCGACAACGTCAAGGAGCGCCCAGGGCGCAAGAGAGAGCGCGACGCGCACGACAGCGTGCAACTCTCAGGCGTGTGTGCGCGCGATCTCCTGGCCCATCTCGCGCATGACGAAATGCGCGTCCGTACGCTGCGCTTCAAGCAGCCGGGCGACGAGGTCGCAATGTCCAGCCTGGCGAAGCGCGCGGCGGAAATGCGTTCGCGCGCGTGCGCGAGCGTCGCTTCCGACATGTCGAGGCCAAGGACAGGCGCCTCGGCGAAGCGATCGGTGAGCAGCTCGGCGCTGTTGCCGGAACCGGAGCCGCAGCCAAGATCGGCGACGCGTCGCGCCGCCATCAGCGGAACGCCGGCGAGCAGATCGTGCGCCGCGCGCGTCCGCTCGGCGACGAACTTCATATAGAGGGCGGGATTCCCGTCGCTCGCGACCCCGCCCCGCCCCGCCGATTGGTCATGAAACCGGCAGGAAGTGATTGATGACCGCCAGCAGCACGAGCAACGTCACGCCGATGCCGAGACTCCAACCGATCAGCTTCTTCTCGATCGGCAGCAAAGGCTCGATCGGCTCTTTCAGCTCGTCGCGTAGTTCCTGTTCCGACATCGCTCATTCCTCTTGTCAGCCGACGAGCGGCGGTTTGACCCCGGCGAAGAACAGCCAGGAGATGATCAGTCCGACCCAGATGACGAAGCCGAACAACGACACGAGATAGACCGCCGCCAGCTTGCCGAGCCCCTCGCGCCACAGTTTGCGGAAGTCGGTCAGCACGCCGATCGAGAAGAAGGTCAGAATGAAGAAGATGACGCGGAAGGTGTTGGCTTCGCCCACCGCGGCGGCGAGTTTCGGCCCGGCGCCGCCGAGCGCCAGGGCGAGGCCGGCGACGAAAGTGACGATGAAGCCGAGCACGAATTTGGGAAAGCGCGCCCAGATCTCGCTCGCTTTCGCCTTCTCGGCGTCGGACTTCACGTTGATGTGGTTGGTCCAGACGTAGGCGAGGATGAACGCCCAGACGCCGATGAAGATGTCGATGAACACCTTGACCGTCGTCGTCACCGCGATCAGCCAGCCGGGCTGGTAGTTGATTCCCTCCGCCGCCGCCTTGGCGAGCACAAGCGACTCGGTGATGCCGCCGGCGGCGACCGCCGCGCCGTCGGTCTTGACCGCGAGGCCGATCCAGGCGGCGGCGACCAGCGGCTGGCTGGACAGGAACGTCTGGGCGAGGAACGGCAGGATCAGCACTTCGACGACGGCGAAGACGACGACCAGCGACGAAACCAGCACCGGCACCTGCGGCCGGGCGCGGATCGCGCCGCCGGTGGCGATCGCCGCCGCGACGCCGCAGATCGACACCCCAGAGGCGAGCGGCGCCGCCCATTCGCGGCTGAAGCCGAACCATTTGCGGGCGATGAAATAGACCACCGCCCAGTAGATCAGATAGGCCTCGACGATCGCCGCGACGCCGCGCAGCAGCAGCGACGAGGCGAGGGTAAGCTTGCCCGCAGCCGTCACGGCGATGAAGGCGCCGAGCAGGACGATCGCGATCTTGATGTAGAGTTCGGGCCGGATCGCCTCCTTCAGCCAATCGGCGAAACGCGGAAAGGCGTTGGCGATGACCAGGCCGACGATCAGGGCGACGATGAAGCCGCCTTCGTTGGTGAGCCGCAGCGACCACGAGACGCCGAACTTCGCCTGGTCGGCCGGCGTGACGGTCGCGATATGGGCCCAGCTGCCGACGAACCAGCTCGCATAGGCGATGACGAAGACGACGGTGAAGGCGACGGCGAATTTCCCGACCTTGGCGCCGAGCGCCGCCACGCCGGCGGAGAGGACGACGAGCAGAGCGACATAGGTCGCCGCCAGCGCGCCGGTTCCGCCGAGGTCGGCGTAAGCCTTGGAGACCGCGCCGAGCGCCTTGCCGGGATCGGTCCAGACTGAGGTCGTCACCGCCCAGCCGAGCAGATCGGGACCGTAAAGCGAGACGAGCGCGAGGATCAGCACGCCGATGCCGACGACGACGGCGAGGCCGTCTTCGCCCAATCTTCGCGCTGCTGTCGCAGTGGGAGACAGAACGGCTTCGGTCATTGAAAATTCCCCCATCCCAGCGCGGCGATACGCACAAACCACGCATCTGCTTCGCGCGTTAGCTAATACTGCCTATAGACTTTGTAGTCAATATCGACGACGGAAACGCCAGCCGACCCCGCCCGGCCAGCCGCATCCAGGATCAGCGGGTGAGTCAGCGGGCCGTTCGACGCTCTCGTCGTTGAACCATAGCTTGAGCGACGAGCGGTTTCGTCCAAGCAATCAATTCGTTGTTCGAATTTGACGGCGTCAAGAGCGGACGCCGATTGCGGTTCAATCGGCTGACCCTTGCTTGTAGATCAAATCTGGCCTATTCGATATAAAATCGATGGAGTAAGTGAATTAAGAGGCTGCACATGACCCGCTGGTTTGACGACAATTCGCTCTCGATCGGGCGCACACCGCTCATCCGCCTTAACCGCGTCACCGACGGCGCGGCTGCGACGGTTTTGGCCAAGATCGAGGGACGCAATCCCGCCTATTCGGTCAAAGATCGTATCGGCACGGCGTTGATTTTGGACGCCGAACAGCGCGGCTTGCTCGGTCCGGGCAAGGAAATCGTCGAGCCGACCTCGGGCAACACCGGCATCGCGCTCGCCTACGTCGCCGCCGCGCGCGGCATTCCGCTCACCCTGACCATGCCAGAGACGATGAGCGTCGAGCGGCGCAAGCTGCTGATCGCTTACGGCGCCAAGCTGGTCCTCACCGAGGGGCCCAAGGGCATGAGCGGCGCCGTCGCCAAGGCCGAGGAGATCGCCGCTTCCGATCCCAACCGCTACGTGCTGCTGCAGCAGTTCAAGAACCCGGCCAATCCCGCCATTCACGAGAAGACGACCGGCCCGGAGATTTGGGACGACACCGACGGCAAAGTCGACATCGTCGTCTCCGGCGTCGGCACCGGCGGCACCATCACCGGCGTCTCGCGCTATATCAAGAAGACCCGCGGCAAGGCGATCCGCGCGGTTGCGGTCGAGCCGGCGGCGAGCCCGGTGCTGACGCAGAAGCTGCATGGCGAGCCGTTGAAGCCCGGGCCGCACAAGATCCAGGGCATCGGCCCCGGCTTCGTGCCTGGCGTGCTCGACCTGTCGCTGGTCGATTCAGTCGAGTTGGCGACCAACGAGGAAGCAATCCTCTACGCGCGCCGTCTCACCGCCGAAGAAGGCATTCTCTCCGGCATCTCCAGCGGCGCCGCCGTCGCCGTCGCGGCGCGGTTGGCCAAGCTGCCGGAGAACGCCGGCAAGACGATCGTCGTCATCCTGCCCGACTCCGGCGAGCGTTACCTCAGCACGGTGTTGTTCGAGGGCGTGTTCGACGCCAAGGGACTCGCCGCTTGAGCGCTCAGACTGACGAGTGGGCTAATGACGACGACCTGTTCAAGGTCTCGGACGTCGTCGACCAATTGCGGCGACTGCGCGCCGCGTCGCAGCGGCGACGCTACCGCGGCGCGACGCCGCAACTGCCGTCACGGGAGGCGACGATCGAAGTCGTCGACTGCGTCGTCCAGGCGCTTTATCCGCGCCATTTCGGGCCGCAAGGTCTGAACGCGCGGGAGGTCGACGCGTTCGTCGCCCGCTCGCTGAACGGCGCGCTGCCGATGCTCGAGCGCCAGATCGCGCTCGAGCTGGCGCTCGGCGCCGAAGGCGTCGGCGCGGCCGACGCCGACCCCGCCAAAGCCGGCGAGATCGTCGCCGAATTCGCCGCTTCGCTGCCGTTCGTGCGCGCGCTGGTCGACACCGACGTCCGCGCCGGGCTCGACGGCGATCCTTCGGCGGCGAGCGTCGACGAGATCATCTTCAGCTTTCCCGGCGTGGCGGCGGTTCTGCGTCACCGCATCGCCCACCGCCTCTACAGTTTCGGCGCGCCGATGCTGGCGCGCATTGTCGCCGAAGACGCGCATTCGCGCACCGGCATCGACATTCATCCCGGGGCCGAGATCGGCGAGCGATTCTTCATCGACCACGGCACCGGCGTAGTGATCGGCGAGACTGCGATCGTCGGCCGCAACGTGCGCATCTACCAGGCGGTCACGCTCGGCGCCGTGCGGTTCGAGACCGACGAGAGGACCGGCAGCCTGCGCAAGGCCTATCCGCGCCACCCGATCGTCGAGGACGATGTCGTCATCTACGCCGGCGCGACACTCCTCGGACGCATCGTCATCGGCAAAGGATCGACGATCGGCGGCAATGTCTGGCTCACGCACAGCGTTCCGCCCGGCAGCCGCGTGACGCAGGCCAAAGCCCGCCACGAGACGTTCGTCGGCGGGGACGGCATTTGAATTGACGCCGTTTGACGCGATCCGCTCGCGCGGCCTCGCGTCGCTCGGTAGACCGATCCAAAACCAGAAATTGAATCGCAAAAGGGACAACAGGCATGGCTGACGAGGTTGAAACCCGCAGGACGCTGAGCGAAGGGGCGGCGCGCCAACTCGCCAACGCGACCAAGACGCACGCGCAATGGGGCGGCATCTCGCCGCGCTGGCTGATCAACTTCCTCGCCTGGACGCCGGTCGAAGCGGGCATCTTCCGCCTCAATCGCGTCAAGGAGAAGGAGGTCCCCACGGCTGAGGTCGAGTGCAGCCCGCCGCGCGACCGCAATCCCGATCTGCCGGAAACCTTCGTCGACTACGACTCGAACCCGCGCGAATATTTCCTCAAGGCCGTCACCACCGTCCTCGACGTGCAGACGCGCGTCTCCGACCTCTACAGCCAGCCGTTCGACCAGGTTCAGGAACAGCTTCGCCTGCTGATCGAGCGGGTGAAGGAGCGCCAGGAAGGCGAGCTGATCAACAATGCCGAATACGGCCTGCTGGCGAGCGCCGCGCCGTCGCAGCGGATCAAGACGCGCAAGGGCCCGCCGACGCCCGACGATCTCGACGAGCTGCTGACCAAGGTCTGGAAGGAGCCGGGCTTCTTCCTCGCCCATCCGCGCGCGATCGCCGCTTTCGGCCGCGAATGCACGCGCCGCGGCGTGCCGCCGCCGACCGTCAGCCTGTTCGGCGCTCAGTTCATCACTTGGCGCGGCATACCGCTGGTGCCCTCCGACAAGATCCAGATCAAAGCCGGCGCGAAAGGGAGCGAGAAGACCTCGATCCTGCTCGTGCGCACCGGCGAGAAGAAGCAGGGCGTGGTCGGGCTGTTCCAGCCCGGCGTTCCCGGCGAGATCGCGCCGAGCCTGTCGGTTCGGTTCATGGGCATCAACCGCAAGGCGATCGCCTCCTACCTGATCTCGCTCTACTGCTCGCTCGCCGTGCTGACCGAAGACGCGGTGGCGGTGCTCGACGATGTCGAGATCGGCCGCTATCCGGAATACACGCATGCCTACGTCTGAGACGGACGCCGCCGGCCTGGCCGGCGCGGCCGATCCGCAGGCGCCTGGCGGTTCGTTCCTGCCTGACGTCGCGATCATCGAGCGGCTCGCCAACGCCATCTTCAAGGGCGTGACGGGCGGCGCGCCGATCGGTCAGCCAGCGATTCCGACCTCGGCGCCGGCGCCGTGGTCGCCGCCGTCGCCGCCGACGGCGAGCGCGATTGGACAGGTCGTTCCGGTCCAGCCGCCGTTTGGCGTCATCGATCCGCCGGCCAGCTCGCTGCCGGCCTCGGCGCCGGCGCGCTCGTTCGGCGGGGCTTCCGCCGGCTCGGCGGCGCCCGCGACGACGCAGGCGGGGCACGTTGGACCGCCCGCCGCCGGGCAGACGCTGGTGACGCGGCCGCGCGTCGATCCGACGACCACGATCGACTCGCCGGTCAGCGAAGCGTCGGCCTCGCCGTTCGCCGCCGAGATCGACTACCGCGCCGCGCTGGCGACGCTGCGGGCCGGCCTTCCCGGCCATCATCCGCTGTCGCTGCCCGAATCCGCCGCGCCGCCGCGCGCCTGGAGCGAGGCGAAATCGCCGGCGGCCGCGCCCGACGCGCCCGCCGCCGACTTTCCCGACGTCGCCGCAACGCCCGCCGCGCCGACGGCGCTCGCCCCGGCGGCGCAGGCGATCGCGCCGAAGCTTGCCGACGCCGGCGTCGGCCCGCGCGTTTTCGACGCCGCCTCGATCCGCAACGATTTCCCGATCCTGCAGGAGAAGGTCCACGGCCGCCGGCTGATCTGGCTCGACAACGGCGCGACGACGCAGAAGCCGCAGGCGGTGATCGACCGCCTGGCGTTCTACTATGCGCACGAGAATTCCAACGTCCATCGCGGCGCGCACACGCTCGCGGCGCGCTCGACCGACGCCTACGAGGCGGCGCGCGACAAGGCGCGCCGGTTCGTCAACGCGTCGTCGAGCCGCGAGATCGTGTTCGTGCGCGGCGCGACCGAGGGCATCAACCTCGTCGCGCAAAGCTGGGGCCGCCGCAACGTGCGTGAAGGCGACGAAATCGTCGTCACCTGGCTCGAGCACCACGCCAACATCGTCCCCTGGCAGCAGCTCTGCGCCGCGACCGGAGCCAAGCTCAGAGTCGCGCCGGTCGACGACAGCGGCGACGTCAAGCTCGACGAATACGAAAGGCTGCTCGGCCCGCGCACCCGCATCGTCGCGCTGACTTCGGTCTCCAATGCGCTCGGCACGGTGACGCCGGCGGCCGAAATGATCGCCATGGCGCATCGCCACGGCGCGCTGGCGCTGGTCGACGGCGCACAGTCGGTCTCGCACCGCCGCACCGACGTCCAGGCGCTCGACGCCGACTTCTTCGTCCTCTCCGGCCACAAGATGTTCGCGCCGACCGGCATCGGCGTCGTCTACGGCAAGCAGGCGATCCTCGACGCGACGCCGCCGTGGCAGGGCGGCGGCAACATGATCGCCGACGTGACTTTCGAGCGCACGCTCTACCAAGCGGCGCCGGAGCGGTTCGAGGCGGGCACCGGCAACATCGCCGACGCCGTCGGCCTCGGCGCGGCGATCGACTATATCGAGCGCATCGGCCTCACGGCGATCGAGCGCCATGAGCACGACCTGATCGAATGCACGGTCGCCGGGCTCGCCGCCATTCCCGGCGTGCGCCTGATCGGCGCGCCGCGCGAGCGCGCCGGCGTCGTGTCGTTCCTGCTCGACGGCCGTCGCGCCGAGGACGTCGGCAAGGCGCTCGACGAGGAAGGCATCGCGGTGCGCGCCGGCCATCATTGCGCCCAGCCAATCCTGCGCCGCTTCGGCGTCGAGGCGACCGTCAGGCCGTCGTTCGCGCTCTACAACACGCGCGAGGATGTCGAGGCGCTACTCGCCGCGGTGCGCCGCATCGCCGTGCGCGCCCACGGCGGCTCGCGCTAGGCGCAGTCGACGCTCACGGTTCCTGCGGCCCTGAATGCGGTTTCATGGGCGCCTGAAGGGGTCGGACGCGGGAGCCAATCCGCGTCTCTCCACCGGCGAAGCCCTCGACGCCGACTTCGCGATCCTCGCCACCGGCCACGACGCCAAGTTGACGCTCGCCGCCCTCAGCGCCGACGCGCCAATCCTCATCGTCGGCTCTGGGCTCACTTTGAAATCGTCGTCGGGCGCATCGTCGCCGCGCGGAGGATCGATAGGAAAATCGCGGTCGACATCCTTCGGCGCGGCGGCGGCGCGATCGTCACCCGGCGATTTGCGCGAATTGTCGATTGCACCGGCCTGTCCGAGGCGCCGCTGCAGAGCGCCAATCCGCTGCCGCGCGCTGCTGGAGCGCGGCGCGGCGCGCCAGGACGCGCTCGGCATCGGCTTCGACGTCGCCGAGGATCTGGGCCTCGTCGGCGCCGACGGGCGCGCTTCGCGCCGGATTATGGCGATCAACCCGTTGGCCGCGCCGCCTTCTGGGAGTGCGTCGCAATTCCCGATATCCGGTTGCAATGCGCACAGCTTGTGCTGAAGCCCTGGCCGCCGAAACGGGTCACGACGGCGCGCGCGCGGCGATGTGACGGAGTGAGCTCCTAATCTATGGGGCGTCGCATTGCGGCGAGCACGTCACGCGTGAGCGGTGCGGTCGGGAGAGCAGGGCCGCGGCGTCCTCGTCGCGCGCGTTCTTCGCCTATGCCTCAACCTCCCGCTTTGGTCGGCGACAGGCCGGTTGCGCGCGCCAGTTCGTCGTCGCTCCAGCCCAGTTGATCGTAACCGCCGCGCCAGTAGACGAGCGCGCCGCCGCCTGAGGCCG
>JBEKVR010000064.1:0-24573 GCA_049513815.1 Roseiarcus sp.
CCAACAGCGCGCGAAGCAGCGCCTCGCCGTCGATCCTGTCGGTCTTGGCTCGGCGCCGCCGACGCGACGTCGCAATCGAGGCCGGATCGACGACGTGGCTTTCGATTCCTTCCCGCTCCAGCGTGCGATGAAGCCAGAAGCCGTCCAGTCCCGCTTCCTGGATGGCGACGATCGGAAAGGATTCCCCCGTCCGCGCGAACGCCTTCTGCTTCAGCTCCGAAAACCGCGTCAGCAGCGCCGCAACGTTCCCGGCTCGTACGGAATGCTTCGACATCTTCTCGCCAGAGCCCGGCGACAGCGATGTGATCAGCCAGATCGAGCGGCTGAGTTCCAAAGAGGTGAAAATCGCGGCAAGATGGGTTTGGATGGCGGTCGGCGCTTCGGCGCGGTCGGCTGCGGTTGGCATGGTCGTCTCCAGAGTGGATGGTAGCAACCTCACTCTGCCAGAGCGTTGGGCGCTATCCACCTCCCCATAGGATCTTCCTCCCCATAGGATCTTGTAGCGGAAGGTCACCCCGGCCTCGTCGAAGGCGATCAGGCGGCGGTTCGAGATCGCGACCCGGTGCGTGTAGAGCGACAGATAGGCGAGCACCGCTTCGGGACCAGCGAACGGCGCCTTGGCGTACACGACCCATCGCTTGGTCCTGAGCGGCGCGAGATGGCGCAGGAAGCTGCGCCGGTCGGCGAGTTCGGCCTGAGCGCCGAAGAAGACGAGCTTGCCCGCGTCGTGCAGTTCCATCAACCGGGTCAGAAACAGTCGACGGAAGAGCTCTCCCAGCACCCGGACGGGCAGAAAGAAAGCCGGGCGTGCGTTGATCCAGCGCTCTCCGTTGCGCGCGATGCCGCCGCCCGGCACGATCATGTGGACATGGGGATGATGCGTCATCGCCGAGCCCCAAGTGTGGAGCACGGCGGTGACGCCGATCCGGGCGCCAAGATGCTTGGGGTCAGCCGCGATCGTCAGCATTGTCTCGGCGGTGGCCCGGAACAACAGGTCGTAGACGACCGCCTTGTTCTGCCAGGCGATGTCGGCGACCTCGGCCGGCAGCGTGAACACGACGTGGAAATAGCCGACCGGCAACAGGTCGGCCTTACGCTCGGCGAGCCAGGCTCGCGCGGCGGCGGCCTGGCACTTCGGACAGTGGCGATTGCGACAGGAGTTATAGGCGACCCTGAGATAGCCGCAGTCGTCGCAGCCATCGACATGGCCGCCGAGCGCCGCTGTGCGGCAGTTCTGGATCGCCGACATGACCTTCAGTTGCGCGAGGCTCAAATGCCCAGCGCGGACGGCCCGGTAAGCAGGGCCTGCGGCGCGGAAGATATCGGCGACCTCCAGCGAAGAGGTCCGCACGGCGCCTCAGCCGCCTGGCGCCGCTGGGTCGGGCGCAAATATGCCGAGCTTGTCGAGCGGACTGGTGACGGCGCGCGCCGTGCGCGTCGCCACCTTGGTGTAGAAGGCGGTGTTCTCCAGCTTGGCGTGGCCGAGCAGCGCCTGGATGACGCGGATGTCGACGCCGTCCTCCAGCAGGTGCGTGGCGAAGCTGTGGCGCAGCGTATGTGGTCCCACCCGCTTGGCGATGTCCGCCGCCCGCGCCGCCTCGACGACGATCCGATGCAACTGCCGGGTGCTGATCGGCTTGCCGGCATGCTGGCCGGGAAACAGCCAGCCCTTGGGGTGCATCACGCCCTGGCGCCGGCCGACCTTCCACCATTGGCGCAGCAGGGCGAGCATGTCCGCCGAGAGCATAGCGTTGCGATACTGGCCGCCTTTGCCATGCTCGACCCTGAGCAGCATGCGTTCGCTGTCGACGTCGCTGACCTTGAGGCTTGAGACCTCGGCGACGCGCAGGCCGGCGCCATAAGCGACTGACAGCGCCGCCTGGTGCTTGAGGCAGGTCGTCGCGTTCAGCAGGCGGGCGACTTCGTCGGGGCTCAGCACCACCGGCAGCTTGCGCGGATGCGTCACCCGGACCAGCCTGCGCGCGAGGTCGGGCCGGTCGAGCGTGTGGGTGAAGAAGAACCGCAGCGCCGAGACGATGCTGTTCATCGTCGGCACGGGAACGCCGGCCTCGCGCTGCTCGATCTGGAAGCGGCGCAGATCCTCCGCCGTGGCCGTGTCGGGCGAGCGCCCGACAAACGTGGCGAAGCGCCCCACGTCGCGGATGTAGTTGCGCTGCGTCTCGGGCGAGAACCGGCGCATGTTCATGTCGTCGATGAGGCGTTGGCGCAGCGGGCTGATCGGGGCGGCGGGAAGTGGACCGTTCATCGTATGGCTCCTCAGGTGAAAGGAGCCGCAATGCTCTGTCCGCGCCCGACGCCGCTCAATCGACGCCCAACAGTCCAGAATTTACCGAACCCTCACCGCGAGCCCTCCCGCGAAGCGGGTTCGTTCTCCGGCCAATTGCCGCCACTGCCAGCTTACAAACCCGTTGCCCGCCGCAGCGCGTCGTTGATTCGCTCCTGCCAACCCGGCCCATCCTCTTGAAAATGCGCAATCAGATCGCTGTCGAGCTTGATCGACACCAATTCTTTCGAGACGGGAACGTCACCTTTTCTTTGCACGCGGACAGGCTCGGCCGCTGCCGGCGTCGCTGGTTTGAACACAGCTTCGGCTACGGACAAGGCGTCGGTCGGTCGATACCGATTCGGTGGTCTTGTCATGCGAATTTCTCCCGTTGAGCTTCTAACCGATACAGCTTAGCCGCGCCCCTGAGATCGACGAAAATCAAGGGCGAATGTGACGATGGATTGTATCGGGAACCGCGTCGAACGTCAGTCGAGGGGCGCAAAAATGAATTCTGAGTCGACCCTTCGCGAGAAGCTGCGCAAGATCGAGGCGCTGTTTGCAGGCGCGGCAACGGATGGAGAGAAAGCGGCTGCCGGGGCGGCGGCGGAAAGGATCCGCGAACGTCTTGGGCGGGCGGCAGGCGACGGCCAGAATTTGGCGGAGACGCGTTTCTCAATTCCCGATGCTTGGTCTCGGCAGTTGTTCACTGCGCTCTGTCGACGCTACGGCCTGCGTCCTTTTCGGTATCGTCGGATGCATCGTCAGAGCATCGTGATCAAAGCGCCGAAGATGTTTGTTGATGCGGTCCTGTGGCCCGAGTTTCAGGAACTGAATGCCGCTCTCGTCGCCTATCTGTCGGATGTCACAGAGCGAGTGATTCGGGAAGAAGTGCACCGAGAAACCGGCGAGGCCGAAGAAATCGACGAGCCGGCGCAGATCGGACGATAGGCCGCCTACGAGTCCATTCTCGGGGTGGCGCGCGCACAGAAAACCGGCGATTTTAGCGGCTGCATGAAGTCAGCGCCGGAACCATCGACCCAAGAGGTGCTCGCCGGCTTGGTCGAGCGTGTCACCTTCCACAACGCCGAGAACGGCTTCTGCGTTCTCAGGGCGAAAGCGCGCGGCCATCGCGATTTGGTGACCGTCGTCGGGCACGCCGCCATCATCTCCGCCGGCGAGTGGATCACCGCGTCGGGCGAATGGACCAACGATCGCACGCACGGCCAGCAGTTCAAGGCGCGATTTCTCAAGACCTCAGCGCCGAGTTCGATCGACGGGATCGAGAAATATCTGGGCTCTGGGATGATCCGCGGCATCGGGCCGGTCTATGCCAAGAAAATGGTCAAAGCCTTTGGGGAAAAGGTCTTCGACATCATCGAGGCCGAGCCCAATCGACTCCGGGAGGTGACGGGCATTGGGGCAGTCCGGGCCAAACGCATAACGGACGCTTGGGCTGAGCAGAAGATCGTCCGGGAGATCATGGTCTTCCTTCACAGCAATGGGGTCGGAACCGCCCGGGCTGTCCGCATCTACAAGACCTACGGGGCGGACGCCGTGCAGGTCATGACGGAGAACCCGTATCGACTTGCCCGGGATATCCGAGGCATCGGCTTCAAGACCGCCGACGCGATCGCCATGAAGCTCGGCGTCGAAAAGACCGCCATGATTCGGCTGCGCGCCGGGATTTCCTATGCATTGACCGAGGCGATGGACGAGGGTCATTGCGGACTGCCAACGGAGCAGTTGATCCCGCTGGCCGAAGAATTACTGGAAGCGCCGAAGGAATTGATCCTCACCGCCCTCGAACTCGAACAATCCGACGGCGCGGTGATCGCCGACAGGGTTGGCGAAACCGCCTGCACATTCCTGGCGGGCCTCTACAGGGCCGAGCAGACGATCGCCGATCGGCTTATTCGCATCATCAACGGCAAGCTGCCCTGGACGTGGATAGACGAAGACAAGGCCGTTCCTTGGGTCGAAAAGCGCGGCGGTCTAAAGCTTGCCGACAGTCAGAGGGCCGCGATCCATCTGGCGCTAGTGGCGAAGGCGCTCGTGATCACCGGCGGGCCGGGCGTCGGCAAGACGACGATCGTCAAATCGATCCTTCAGATTCTCGCGGCCAAAGACGTGAAGCTGCTGCTCTGCGCCCCCACGGGCCGCGCCGCAAAGCGCATGACCGAAGCGACGGGCGTCGAGGCCAAAACCATCCACCGGCTCCTGGAGGTCGATCCTAAGGGCGGCGGCTTCAAGCGCAACGCCGACAATCCCCTCGATTGCAATCTGCTGGCGGTTGACGAGGCCTCCATGGTCGACGTCATGTTGATGCAGGCGCTGATGAAAGCGACGCCCGACGACGCCGCGCTACTCATCGTCGGCGACATCGACCAACTGCCCTCTGTTGGACCTGGGCAGGTGTTGGCCGATATCATCGGCTCTGGGGCTGTGCCAGTCGTGCGGCTGACCGAGGTGTTCCGGCAGGCCGCAGCGAGCCGGATAATCGTGAACGCTCACCGCCTGAATCAGGGCTTGATGCCCGATCTCAACTCGCCCACTGGCGACAGCGACTTCTACTTCGTGCCGGCCGAAGACCCCGAGATCGCCGTTCAACGAATTGTGGAATTGGTGAAGACGCGCATCCCCAAACGCTTTGGCTTGAACCCCATCCGCGACATCCAGGTGCTCTGCCCGATGAACCGAGGCGGCGTTGGCGCGCGTTTGCTCAACATCGAACTGCAAGCGGCCTTAAATCCCGCGGGCGAACGCAAGGTCGAGCGCTTCGGCTGGACGTTCGCGCCGGGCGACAAGGTCATGCAGATCGAGAACGATTATGACAAGGAAGTCTACAACGGCGATATCGGCTATGTCGGCGACGTCGATCCCGAGGCGGGCGAACTGACGGCCAGCTTCGACGGACGCGCGGTGACCTACGGTTTCGGCGAACTCGACACGCTGGTTCCCGCCTATGCCGCGACCATCCACAAAAGCCAAGGCTCGGAATATCCCGCCGTGATCATCCCCGTCCTCACCCAGCACTACACGATGCTCCAGCGAAATCTCCTCTACACCGGTATCACCCGAGGCAAGCGGCTCGTCGTCCTGGTCGGCCAGAAGAAGGCCATCGCGATCGCCGTTCGCAACGTCTCGGGCCGGCGACGCTGGTCGAAGCTCGACGAGTGGCTTCGACTCGGCGCGTCCAACGCAGCATCCATCGCGTCGAAGGTGGGCTGAGAATGGTAGCGCCTGGTTTCCTCAAGAATCCCGGAGTGATTCATTGGCTTGGCGGCGCTGAGCCGGCCTGGACCCTGCTCACGTTCGAGAGCATGAACGCGTTGCGGCAGGAACCGTCGAACGAGAATCGCGCCTTAACTCTTGCAAACGACCTGACCGGCGTCGAAATCGCCCAGTCCGCCGTCGCCCGCAACACGCTGATTCTGCTCCGGCGAGCGTCCGAAGGCGAGGGGCTGAAATTGACCGCGACGGGCAACTTGTCCCGCGCAGTAGTCGTCGAAATGATCGACCGCTTTGAATGGCCAGATTTCGAACGGTCTGAAGCCTTTCGGTTGAATAGGGTCGTCAATGAGCCGGACTTCATGCCGCTTTTCTTTGTCCGCCACATCGCATCTTTGGCGAGGCTCGTTCGGCCCTATCGAGGCGTTCTGAAGCCAACGCGGCTGGGACGTGATCTGTTGAAAGAGGCTCGACAGCGGGGCCTCCAAGCGATTCTCGTCCACATCACATTCTGGCATGCCGATCTCAGCTATTTCGGCCGAGGCATGTTTGGCTCGTGGCCGCAATTCGACTCGGGCGTCCTGCTCTGGTCTCTGAGCGTTTCCGCTGCGGATTGGCAAACGCCGGAGAAATTGACTCGCCTCTGCGCCGTACCGGTGATCGGCGTCCTTGAATCGACTTGGGACACCAGCTCGATGCTGATGGAAGCCCGCATCTTGAGACCACTGCTTTGGTTCGGCCTTTTGGAATACCGGTCTGAAGAGATTCCGGGAGTGCGTCTGGGACAGCGTCATTTCTATCGGAAATCTCCGCTCTTCGATCGCTTCCTCGCCTTCGACGTGCGGTTGGAGCGACCGGCGGTGCGTGGGCACTGATTGCCGACATTCGACACACAGGTGGTCGAAGTCGCGCTGCCCACACTGTTGGTCGAACTACATGACGGTAGACGCGGAGTTTCGAAGCGGATGCGCTTGAACTTGTACGCGAGGATATTCGCTCGCCAGTTTCAATTGCAGATCCTGGCCGTGAACGGACTGGCAGGTTCCGGCAATCGAAACTGTCGAAGCCGACATTCGCTCGTGCGTAGCGTCGTAGCAGCTCACGGGCCAAGCTCTCATCTTCATCTTCCTTGGCGCGCCATCTCCCGCGCGAAGAGTCCTGTAACTTGACTGCGGCAGATTTTGTAACCACGGAAGCGGTCTTGCCGCGCCCCGGACGCCCGATTGGCATGACGGAAAGGACACTTCAAAGCCAACACGATCCATGCGAGCCGCCGGGCCGAGAAGTCATTTGAGAGTCGAGAGCGTGCTCACTTCGTCGCTCCGGAGCTTAGGTCGTCGGCGCGCCGCAGCCACGCCTCGCGCCAGTAGAAGTACGGTTCCCGCGGGCAGAACAGCCGCCGGCATTTGTCGCGGCCGTGGCAGGTTACGCCCTCGAGGGCGATGCACTCGTTCGCCAGCATGATCATTCGGCCAGATTTCTCGTCGATGATCCGCGATACTCGCGCCAGCACGCGATACGTGTAGCCACAGTGGCGCAGCATTTCCCGCTCAAACGCCAAGCCGCGATTCTTCCACTCCGCGTTGAGCGTCGCGAGGATTTCTTTCGCTGGCCGAACCTGCACGCGTTCGCCGACCCGAAGATCGAGCTTCGCCGCCGCGGCCGGCGTGCGATCCGCGTAACGCGAGCCGCCGTGCCCTGCCAATGCCAGCGCCTTTCGGACAATCGCTTTCACATAGGCGCGCGCGAACTCGCGAACGAGATCGACGAATGACACATTGCCCGAGGATACGTCCTCGAAATATTGCCGCAGCTCTAGGATCGGCAGCGGCGTCGTCGCCGGCGCGATCTCGGTCAACTGGCAGCGATAGCGGAGTTCGCCGGACTTTGTCGTTCGGCGCGTCGCCGCGCGCAGTCGGCTAAGATCGATCCCTTCCACCGGCGCAGGCGACGTTTCGCTGCTCCCGGATCCCTCGACCGGCCGCAGCCAGGCTTTCTTCCAAAACAAAAGGCAGCGCGCTTCGCAGCCGTCATGAGCGGCGCCGTCGCAGCGCGTCGCTAGGTGCACGGTGTCCGGCATGCGGCGCAGTTGGGACATCCTGTGCGGTTGGGACGAGCCGGTCGGGTCACAGGTCTTGTGAGCGGACTTGACGATCTGGAAGCGGCGACCATTGTACCGGGCCATCTCCGGCATGAACGGCGTCGCTTCGAGCGCGCCGTTTTCGTCGAGCGTCGCCATGATTTCCGCCAGGGGTCGGACTTCGACCCAGTCCCCGACTCTCCCACCGTTTTCGCGGACCATGGATCAATCCCGAATTCGCCGCCCGCGTTCGCACCAGACCTAAAGAGGCAAGCGGCGCCTTAAGCCGATCGCGAGACGCCTCAGCACCCTTGCTGATCGTCTGATGCGCCGGGCAACCTGAGACCGGCCCGACGCAGCGGTTCGTCAATGTTTTTCACCCAGCCGCTGGCGGACGACAGCTCACCGCTGAGAACGAGGCTCGGGTCGAGTTCGCGCCAGGTCACAAGGTGGAAATGAGCGAAGTAGAGCGCCGTCTTGGCGTAGTTCTCGGAGAACCAGTAGGAATTCGCCACTAGGCCGATTCGATAGAGGTCCTTCGTCAACGCGCCCTGCGACGCGGCGATTTGCAGCAGTCCCAGTATGGCTGAGCCGTGGTTGCAGTCTTGGAAGAAGGTCGAGTTGTCGCAGCAGGGACGATACGTCTTCGTTGCGACCTCCAGGACGGCGGCTTGCTGCGGCGTCGTCAATGAGACGGCTTCGACGCTGTTGAAATAGACGTAGCCGCTCTCCTGGCGTCCGAGGCTCCAGCCGCCGGTGCTGGCGAAGCCAGGTATGCGAACGGTCGAGATTGGGCTCTTGGCGTTGATGGCAGCCTTGTTCGCCAGGCCTACCGCCCACAGCAGAACGAGCAGAAAGGGCGCCGTCTCGCGATTGAAGACGATCGGGTCGTCGGATGACGAAATCAACGCCCTTTCGACCCAACCCGGCAGGTCGCCCGCATAGTCGCGGTACTTGGCCGGATCGATTACGCCCGCCGCGACCAGCCTCGCGATGGAATCTGAGAACGTGACTCCGGTAGCGATCCCGGACCTGGGGGCGACCTGAGCGAACACGTCGGAGGTCGGCTCGGAGAAGCGAAGCGGGGCGGGCGAAGGCGCGAGCGGATAGGCGCCGACCCGAGTTGCCGCGAAGCCGCCAATCGAGCCGGCCAGCATGCCAAGAAATTGGCGGCGGCCACCGCATACGGCGCGCACTGAAGATCTATGTGCTTCCTGTGTGAAACGATGAGAAGGCATGGCGTCACCAAGAATTCGAGAAAGCCGCTGCGCGTTCGTCCGCCAATGTCCAGTCACCCCGCCGGGCTCGGCTGGTGACGCTGCAAGACATTGCGTCGGCGAGCGAGGAACCAGATCGGCACACTCCAGATGTTCACCAGCCGCGTGAACGGGAACACCAGGACGATCGTCAAGCCATTGACGATGTGCAGCTTGAAGATCAGCGGCATGGCTGCGATATAACCGGCCGCGGCGGCCGGCTTCAGAGTCGCGATGCTTTGCGCCCACCACATGAGCGGCAGGGCCTCGCAACCGCTGCTCATCTTGGCGAGCGCGACAGGGATCGAGCTGAGGCCGAGGCCGAGCTGGACCAGGATGAGCAGCAGAATTGCGACGTCGCCGAACAGCGACGCCGGCCGCATTCGCGACTCGTTCAACCGATTGCGCAGCAGCAAAACGAGGCCAACGAAGGCGATGGTTCCGGCAGTCCCGCCAATGACATTGGCCATCGATTGCTTGAAGCCGTGCGAGATTCCAAGCGACTCGAAAACCTGGATCGGCGCCAGCAGGCCGACGAGATGGCCGAGGAATAGGATCAGGACGCCGACGTGAAAGAGGGTGACGCCCAGCGTCATTTGCCGGCGGCTGAACAGCCGGCCCGAGCCGTCGGGCTGAATGTGCGGCTCGCCATCGAAGCGCAGCCAACCGCCGACCAGGAACACCGCGAAGGCGACATACGGATACCAGCCAAAGACGAGATAATTAGGCCAATCACTCATCTTCTCTTTCCTCAACGAGCGCGGTGGGAGCGTGCGTTCAAAGCGGACCTCCCTCCGGCCGTTTCCCAGCATGCACGGAAGGACGGCGCACGCAGGTCATGAGCCGCCAAGATTCCATGTGAAAGTGCGATCGGCGACGCCGCCGACTTCGCGAATATGCAGCGTGAGGGTCGACGGAGTCGGGTCCAGTGGCTTGAACACCAGGACTCCGTGGCGATGATGGCCGCCAGGTGGATCGCCTTCCCAAGCCGTTGGCGAGTCCTCGGCGTCCCCGCCGCCGTTTAGCGACGCAACGGCGATCATATCTTGCGAGATCGGCGTCACGTGCGTGTTGAACTGAACCGCAAAGCGCCACGCGCCAGCGCCCTTCGACACGTCCTGTGGCGTCACCGACACTTTGACCACGCCCTCGTCGTTGTCTTTCACTGCAAACACCGCCTTGTCCTGCGCCGCCGGTGGCGTGGTCTGCGCCAGGGCGAAAAGCGATCCGACCGCGGCCGTGGCGATCGCGACGGCCGCGACGACAAACAGGTGATGGCGTTTCATGGTGTCAGGTTCCCCTGCTGAGCGAGATGACGCGTGAGCCGAGATAGGCGATCCCGGCCAGGTTCGAGGCGATGCCGAGCCAGAACAGATCGGCTTGATACAGAGCGACAAAGCTGACCAAGCCGGTCGCGCCCAAGACCGGCAGCAAATTGACCAAGTAGTGCGTGCAGCACGACACCATCGCGGCGGTCGAAGTGGCGCCGGTCGCTGTCACGACTTTGCCAGAGGCGGCCGTGTGAAAGGCTCGGCGGAGATAAGCGAACAGGGCGATCTGGACGCCAAATCCGATCGCCAACGCCAAGACGAACGGCCGCCACTCGACGAACTGTTCGATCGTGAATCGCCAACCCGAGACGAGTGTCAGGATGGCGAAATAGAAGGTCAGGATGAGCGCACATCCAAGCGCCCCCGCGGCAGCGGCAGCGGCGGCGACCGCCGTCTGCGGGCTCGCGCGGCGCTGATCGCCTTCCGCCGAACAGCATCGCCGACCACCGTCAAACGCCGACCCAGCGACCAAGGCCGTCTGGCGCAGGGAGGGGATCGCCATTCTTACCTCCATTGAGCGCCCGGCGGTTCGTCAGCCTGAGAGGGCAAACGAGCGTCGAGCCGCTTCCCCACCTGTCACTGAGCGTCCTTAGCGACGACCCAATCCGAATTGAGACGTGCGAGCGTCAGCTTCTGGTCGGGCGCAAGGCAGGGGAAGTTCATCATCATGTGGTTATGAACGACCTCGATTTCGCCGCCACTGGCGAGCGCGATGACGTTATGGCAATGGAAAATACCCTGAGCGTCCGGATCGCAATTCGTGTCCGTTTTGACGACGCCGGAGACGATTGCGCCCGCCGCGGGCATGTCGCCCTTGACCAGTTGCAGCACGCGCTGCCCATCCTTGCCGTTGTCCGCCCATGAGCTGAAGTTGGCGCCCGCGGGGATGGCGGGCTCGGCCGACGCGGTCTGTTGCGCAAGAGCGGAGAAACCGACAGCGGCCAGCCCGCCAACGGCGGCCAGCACCAACGCGCCAAACAGCCAACGACGTGCATGAAGGAGCGGCCCTTTCGAGTGTGACTTGGTCTTCATTTCTGCTTCTCCGTCTCTGTGGGTTGATTGTCGGCTGACCGGTCCCGCGCCAATGAGACTTCCGTGCTGCTCTGCTTGTGCGCCTGCGGCTGCGATTGCTTCAGGCTGTCGATCAACGGAATGATCGTCCGCTCGACGACCTCCGCTGTCAGCGGTCCGATGTGTTTGAAGGCGATGCGGCCGTCCGCGCCGATCACGAACGTCTCGGGCACCCCGTAGACGCCCCAATCGATCGCGACGCGGCCGTCGAGGTCGGCACCTGTGCGCGTATAGGGGTCGCCAAATGTGTTGAGCCAACGCGCGGCGTCGTCGGGATGGTCCTTGTAGTTGAGCCCATGGATGGGCGCGACGGCTCGCGCCTTCATCTGCATGATCAGCGGATGCTCAATCCGACATTCGACGCACCATGAGGCGAACACGTTGACGATTGACGGCTCGCCCACAAGGTCGGCGCTCGACAGGCCGAGCAAGCGACCCTTGACCGGCGACAGAGCGAACTGCGGAACCGGCTTGCCGATCAGTGGCGTCGGGATCGCGCTCGGATCGCGGGTCAGGCCCCAGGCGAGCACCACTGACAGGGCCGCGAAAGCGACGATCGGCGCGTAGTAGATCGGCCGCCAGGGCCTGCGCCGCTGCGCTTCCGCGCGATTGGTCGGCTCAGACATCGTGATCGTCGTGGTTGGCGGGCGGCAGCTTCGGAGTGTCGCTTGGAACCCTGTCGCCGTGCGCATGGCCGCCGTGGCCGTGCATCATGAAAAGATGCATCAGCGGGCAGGCGAGCAACAGAAGGTAGGGCAACGCGGCAATGACATGGACGCGGTGGTCGTAGGCGATGAACGCGACGCCAACAGCGGTCAGCGCCAGAAGCGCCGTGCGCGTGCGTGACGCCAAAACCGACTGGGCAAGAGCGTTCAAGTCGATCATGGGCGGGTGTTCCTCAGTAGGAAGATTTGGCGGCGTCGCCTCGGTCTGAGATGGTTCCGGCGACCTCGCCATCGAGCGTTAGGGTCAGCAGCAGCCGTGGCGTTGAGCGGGCTCGCCCGACGGGTTAACGACCTTTGCCGTGTAGGCCGCGGGGGACGCTTCGAACTTTCTGCGGCAGGACTCTGAGCAGAAGTAGTAGGTCTTGCCTTGGAACGTTGCAGTGCTGGCTGACGACCTGTCGACGGTCATGCCGCAAACCGGATCGACATCTTTGCTGGCAGCGAGCGGAGAAGCGCCTCCGCCGCCTTGCGCTCCGGCGTGAGCGTGGCTACCGGCGTGACCCATCATGTGACGGCCGCATCCGAACCGGACCATCAGAAACAACGCGGCCGCGAACAAACCAAGGCTGACAATCGTGTCGATAGACATGGCAAGTCTCCTTCAAACGGCCGCGACACACTGGGGTTGGAGGTCCGTTTCCAGCGAGCCCTGCGCTTCCCAGCCTCACCGGAGGTGACGACCCCCTTCATTCCGGCCTCGTAGCGGCCGGGAACGTTGCAGGCGAAAGACGAAGCGGGCGGACTGAAAATTCAGCGCTTTTCCCTTCGGTCTGGTGTGTCTATGGCCGAAAGGATGGGCTGGGCAGGTAACGCGGCGACGTCGCGTTTGTAAGAAATTGTAACAACCGACGCTGGCGCAGTTACGATTTGTCGCTCGAATCGACGACCGCCGCTTGCTATCGAGAGACCGGACTGTTTCCCAAGAGGTCGCTGTGAAACTGCTGCCTGACTCCATTCGCTCCCGCACTGTCGTGACGCTGGTCGTCGGCCTCACCGCCTCTCACCTCGCCAGCACTGCGATCGCTCCGCTCGGCGCCTGGAGCATGGGCGGCGGGGCGTTGTCAGCGGGCTCGATCGTCTCGACGTTCGTGATGGCGGCGGCGATTGTCGTATTTTCGTGGTGGGCGAGCGGATGGATCACGGCCCCGCTCTCGGCTTTCGCCCGCGCGGCAGAACGGCTTGGATTGGATGTCAATGCCCCGCCTCTGGTCGAAGACGGCCCGGAGGAAGTGCGGGTCGCCGCGCACGCCTTCAATCAGATGCAGACGCGCATCCGCAGCTTCGTCGACGACCGCTTGCGGATGCTGGCCGCCATCGCCCATGATTTGCGCGGCCCGATCACTCGGGTGCGCTTGCGCGTCGAGCAAATGGCCATCGACGACCAAACGCAGCGCAAGATATTGGCGGACCTCGACGAGATGGCGCAGATGGTCGAGTCGAGTCTCGCTTTCGCCCGCGACGAGGCGGCGACTGAAGCTTCCCAACCGGTCGACCTCGCCGCGCTTCTCGCCACGATCTGCGACGACGCCGTCGACGCAGGGCATCGTGCGGAATTTGCGTTCGACGGGCGGCTTGTGTTCCCAGGCAGGCCGCTCGCGCTTAAGCGGCTGTTCGCCAATCTTGTCGACAACGCGCTCCGCTACGGGCGAAGCGCCGTGGTGCGAGTCTCGACCGACACCCAAAACCTACAAGTCGTCGTCGAAGACGAGGGCCCTGGTATCCCAGAAAGCGAAATGGAGAACGTGTTCAAGCCCTTCTTCCGCATTGAGCGGTCGCGCAACAAACGCACCGGAGGGATCGGTTTGGGGTTGGCGACAGCACGCACGATCGCCCGCGCTCATGGCGGCGACGTCGTCGTCGCTAACCGGCCTGAAAGGGGGTTGCGAACGACGGTGACCCTGCCTCGTCGCGCGACCGAGGGAGTTTGAGTCTTGGCCGTCGAACCGCACATTCTGATCGTCGACGACGACGCCGAAATCTGCGACCTCGTGAGTCAGTATATCGAGCCGCACGGCTTCCGCGTCACCGCCGTCGCGGACGGCGCTGCGATGCGAACCGCTCTGGCGTCCGACCCCGCGGATCTCGTCATCCTCGACTTGATGCTGCCCGGCGAGGACGGCCTAGCGTTATGCCGGCAATTGCGCATCTCCAGCCGCATGCCGATCATATTTCTAACCGCCCTCAGCAGCGAGGCGGACCGCGTCGTCGGCCTTGAAATGGGAGCCGACGACTATTTGTCGAAGCCGTTCAGCGCCCGTGAACTCCTGGCCCGCATTCGCGCCGTATTGCGCCGCGCCGCTCCCGACGAGACCGATTCCTCTCAAAACAAGGAGACGGCTGCGGCCGGGCGCCTTGTCCGCTTCTCTGGCTGGACGCTCGACACCGGTCGCCGCCAGCTCCGGGCCCCCGACGACGTCCTCGTCGATCTCAGCGGCGGAGAGTACGAGCTGCTGCTCGCCTTTCTCGAACGCCCACAGATCGTGCTCACGCGCGACCAGTTGCTCGACATAACTCACGGTCGATTCGGGGGACCCTTCGATCGCGCCATCGATATGCAAGTTGGACGCCTACGGCGGAAGATCGAGGCCGACCCCAAGAGTCCGGCGCTCATCAAGACGGTTCGTGGCGGCGGCTACGTCCTAGCTTCAACGGTGGAAGGACGCTGAAAGCGGGGCGCCGAAAGCGCCTGGCCGGGCGTTGCGTCAGTTTTCGAGAACCGCCGAATTGGCCAGGGCCGGCAGTAATGGGCGCGATGCCGTCGGGCAGTTGCTGGCTTATGCTGGCCGAGGGCGGACTGGCGGGTTTCGGATGATGAGACGATCAAGCGGACGTTCGGTGGGCGCGGATCGAACGACACAGTTCAGCCCTTTGTGGTCACTAGCGAGCGCCAATCCTACAGTCGCGCCACAGGTCCCGCATTCTCAAGGATGGGCCGATTGACGTGCCGAAACCTGAGGATGACAATTGGCCGATAAACGTCGACAGCGCTGGCTATGGGGCCGAGAGGTGCAGACATATCCGTTGCTGCTCACGTGCGTGGCAATCGTTAGCTTCGCCTCGGCGGCGGCCCAAACTGTAGAACCGGACGGACTTTCAGGCGGTGCAGCCCTAACTTGCGACGGGTTTCCTGCCATTGAAGTCCAGTATAAAGGTCTCAATCACAGTGCATTCGAAATTGATCCGCTTAGCGGCGCAGTAATGCGACAAATTGCTATTATTTTCACAGAAGATGACGCAAAGAGGGTTGACAGTTTCGTGTGGCGTAACGGAGGGGATAAATCGCTCGTTTTCGTTTGCATTGACAGTCAATATATTGCCGATTTCGATATGGGAGGGAGGCTCTCAGCCGCTCATAACGTTCTAATGTTCTCTGGCGACGGCACCGCTTAAACTGGGAGTGCTTGAAGCGGGCTCTCGAAGCGCCAGTTGAGAATTGAGTAATTGTGCAAGCGCCACCGTAATTAGGATTTGATGGGCGTGTCACCGTGATCGGGTGGGTGAGCTGAAGCGATGTATCGTCTATTCAAAAGTGTTAATAAGCGCTGGTTTGCGTTCCCAATTGCGGCCGGAGGTGTCGCGTTTGCCAACAACCATTTGGCAACGTACCTCTTTGATGAACATTGCACGTCAATCGATGTAACTAAGTACTTGCTTGGATATTGCGTCAGTGCAACGACGTGGATGTCCCCTCGGGTAATAGCGGTAAATATCCTCTTGGCGATCCAGCCGATGGCGACACTCGTTTTAGTCAGTACTAATATTATGAGAATAGTATCTATGCTGTGCTACGTCGTATTGATATTTATTATAGTTCCGCCTGGCTTGGTGTATATTGTTAGTCATTATAACGACTATAGCGTCGTCGTCGCTGAGCGAGATTCGATGACGGGAGTTGTAGTAGGGATGGTCCTGCTCGGGTTCTCTGGAGTGAATATGGGCCTTATAGTGCTAGCGCTATTCCGCGCAATACGGCGTATGCGTTAGGTTACGTTGGAGTCGGCTGAAATTGATGAACACCTACCTGTGAAAGACGGGCAATGGTATCTGGCGGGGGGCTAAGATGATCGGTCCGGTTGGCTCGGTGTGGGATTTTCTTCGCGTCTTCGTCTGCTTTGGTTACGACGATGGCAGTAGTGACGACGGAGCAGGAGGCGGCGGCTTCGGCAACTACGGCAATGTGCGCGATAAGGATAAGGTTGCAGATGAAATTGACAATCATATTGCAACACTTGTGATAGGCAGCGACGGATCAATTAGGTCTAAACGTTAGAGAACCATGATTGAAGCTTTCGTAGGGTAATCATCCCCGGCGGGCCAATGACAGCTTTCCGTCCACCGGCACCGAAAGCGCCTCGCCTGCGTCGCGTCTGCTATCGAAAACCGCCCCATCGACCGCGACGGGCCGTAATGGGCGCGTAGCGGTAGTGATTGGCCGGAAGCTGACTGGCTACTTGGGGTGATCGGAGTGGAAATTCTCTGTTGCTTAGGGTCCGACTGGCTCTCGATCGTTCCCATACCTTGCCGGCGCTCAGTGCGGTGCATGGCTCTGCGTTACACAGCGTGTCCGGGAACGGCAGGCAGGCGGGAGCCGAAGTGCCGGAGTCACTTACTCTGGTGTATCATGACGCACGCCTGAGGCTCTTGGGCGGTCGAAACGAGGACGTAGCATGGTGCCATGGTGGGACATCGCGGGTTTAACGCTTGGCGCCGCTACAGCGATCTTGTCGCCTTTTCTTATTTTCTTCGCCCTTCGCCGACGGTTCCTGATCGAGCCACGTTTTGTCGTCCTTGGCGTGATGACGACCATCGCCGAGTCTTACCTGTTTCCAATCGTCTTTCTCGCGTTTCTGAGCGCAGTGGACGTCCTCATTGGCGCAATCACGACTAAAAGCGTGCCTGGATCTCGCTTCTTACTTGTTTTCGAGCTGAGCTTCGCCCATCCGGCGGTAAGCGCACTAGTACACCTCACGTTTGGGGTGTTCATACTCGCCATTTTGACGCCTCGCGATAAGGCCGGACTGCCCGCATTGGCGTTTGGCGTCGGCGCATTCGGATGGACGTCTTGCCTTCGGGGGTGGGGCGATGTGCAACATCTGATCACCGCACTCGCGGTCAACGATCAAGGGCTCGCAGCCACCTTCGGAACAGGTGTCGACGTTTCGCCGAGCACTTTCGCCAACATGTTCACGTTGGGGGTGCCGAACGGCGCAGCCGCAGTAGCCCAGTTCATGATCTTTCTCATGCTGCTTATGGTAGCTTGGGGCGGCTGGCGATCCTACCGTTGGAAGTGGGTCGCGGCCGCGTATGGTCTTGCGCTTGGGCTAGCCGCGTTGGGAGCCCTGATCGAAGCATTTGCTGGACAACAGCCGATACTGGTTCCCTGGCAGGCCTGGTCATTGGTTGGCGTCACGGAGGCCTATCAGTCAGCCTGTGGCTTGGTGGCTGTTCTTGTCCTCTTCCGATTTTGGGGCTTCTTCGTTGCGCTGGTGTCAGCCGAATCGCCGAATAGAATCGCGAAGCCGCGCCGATCTGGTGACGACGAGGGAGGCAGTCTCCTGGCGGTATGGAAAGCGCAGTCGCGTCGGGAATGATCGCCCGGAGCTGCGGCGCCGCCAAGAGGCCACGGGCCAGCGTCGCGGATGCTGTCCGACGAGCGGCTTCGGCGGGCCAGGAAGGGCAGCGGGAATTGCTTGGCGATGCTCGATCGCAGCGAGGTCGCGATATGAGCCACGACCAATGCCGTGAGGCGTGCGGCCTACTCCAATACAGTCAAGGCGAATTTGTTACTCAACGAGCCGAGCGGTCCCGCCGTCTCAATTTCCGCTTCGGAGGCGCAGCGACCATCGGTTGAATGGCTGAAGTGGGCGCATTGCTGACAGGGTTCGGACTACGACTTTTCTTCAACGACGACGATCTCGCTGCGCCGGACGCCGATGGCTGCCGCGAGTAGCCTCAAACGGTCGAGGACAACTTCGCTATCGGGCGCGCGAGCGGCGGCGCCGACTTCGAGCCGAACGCAGTCGGGTTCGATGCACAGGCGCGCGCTGGCGAGCACCGCTGGCACACCGCCGGAAAAACGGTAAGCCAGCAAGATCGCCCGGCCGAGAATCTGCGCGCGACGCCACATCGCCGGTGTGAGGAGACCGTTCGCCGGGCTGAGCCAGGGCGCGTCCGGCCGGCCGGCGTAACGGGCGTGGATCGCTGTCGAGATGAAAACCCGCTCAGCGTGATCGACGCCGATGAACGGAAATTGCAGCAGCCGGCGAAAGCTCTCCTCGGCGCGCAGATCCGGGTGATCGCGCCAAGCGATGTCGGAGAGCGCGCAGACCGCAACGCGCAGGCGCGTATCGCCCGGAGTCTCCCCTGGGAAAATATCGGCCGTCCAGGCCACCAGCGCGGGCGCAAAATCAGGCACGCGCGCCAGCGGCAGTCCGACAAGCTGCGCGCCTTCGACAAGCGGATCGAGATAGCGTTCCAGCTTGCTCAACTGCGAATAGAGAAAGCCCTCGCGCAAGCCAAGCGCGGAAAACACGACGCGCTTGGGGGCGAGCTGCTTCAGCACACGATCGAGCACGAGCGCCGCCGCCGGCAATGTGCGTGCGCGCCGTTCGGGCACGCCGGGCGTCGCCGCCAGTTTGGCGGGCGTCAGCCGCAACAGCAATTTTGCGAAGTTGCGCACTTCCTCAGTCACCAGCGTGTAGCCGTGAACAACCTTGACCGGCGCGTTGGCCGCTTCCATATGCGCCTTGGCCAGCGCGCGCCAACCGCCACCGACCGGATAGAACACCGGATTGCCGAGTGCAGGTGGAAGGTTCGCTTGCAGCATCGCGTCAATCCGGCGCTTGGCTTCGGGCAGACCGTCGGCAAGCATCGCTTCGACTGGCAAAGCTCCGAGCGGCAGGCTGACCCAATGATCGCCGACACGATCGTCGAGCGCCTCGGCGACTTCAAGGCTGCCGCCGCCCATGTCGCCGACCGACCCAACCGGGCGGAAGAAGCCGGAGATCACGCCCAGCGTGGCGAAGCGCGCTTCCTCCGCGCCGCTGAGGATACGAACCTTGAGACCGGATTCGGCGGCGATGGCGGCGGCGAGCGCCGGTCCGTTCGACGCGCGCCGAATCGCTTCGGTTCCCGTCGCGTCGATCTTGGTCACGCCCATCGCATCGGCAATTGCGCGAAACCGCCGCACCGCCTCGACCGTGCGGCGAAAGCCCTGTGCCGCGATCGCGCCGGTTTGCGCGAGGCCGTCGCCCAGGCGACACAGCGACTTCTCGTTGAAGCGCGGCAATGGCGCCCGGCCGAGTTGTTCATAGACGACGAGCCGTACTGAATTCGAGCCGATGTCGACGATCGCGTAGGGCACGCGATCGGTCCATCCCGAGCGTTCGGGATTGAGATCGAGCGGGCGCAACGCAGTCTCGCTGGCGCTGTCCTTGACCATCCGCGGCGCCTTTCACCCCGATGCGATCATGCGCGACGACGAAGGGCTTGTCTAATCAAGGGGAGGCGGGCTCGGCGTCGACCAATCGGCGGGCAACTGACAGGTGAAATTGGCCAGCTACACCCCAGTCAGCCGCCCGACCTCCTCGACGTTGAGCATGAGGCGATGCAACTGGACGCGTGCTGTAGCGCGCGCATAATCTCGCCGACGAAATGCGGGCGGCCATGTCCGTTTCTGAGTCGCAGCGACTATCGGCTGAACGGCTGCAATGGGCGCGAGGCGGAAATGATTGGGCGAGAGCCGACGGGCGGCGCTGAGCAAACGAAATGTTAGGAACAGTGGCGGGAATTGCATGGACCCGTTCATCGCAGAGGGCGCCGGCGCTGGTGCGGGCTGCGCGCTCCCTCTCCCCGGTCATCGGCGAACCGCGGGAGCCGATACTAATGCGGGAACTATTTCGGCGAGTAGCGCGCTGCGGCCGGGGAATGACCCATCGGAGAGGCAATCATGAAAGCAAGACGGTTCGGCTCAACCGGTCGAGAGGTTTCGCCGATTGGATTTGGCACATGGGCAATTGGAGCGGACTGGGGATCGGTCGATGAGCGCGACGCGCTTGCGGCGCTGAACGAAGCGCTCGACCTTGGCGTCAACTTTATTGACACCGCAGACGTCTACGGCGACGGGCGCGCCGAGAAGCTCGTCGCGCAGGTCCTCAAATCGCGTGCGGGCAAGCAAGCGCCGATGGTCGCCACCAAGGCTGGCCGGCGGCTCAACCCGCATGTTGCCGACGGATACAATCGCACGAACCTGACGGCTTTCGTCGAACGCAGCCTCAAGTACCTGGACGTCGAATCGCTCGATCTCGTGCAGCTCCACTGTCCGCCGACGGAAGTCTACTACCGCCCCGAGACCTTCGAGGCATTGGCCGGCCTGGTCGAGCAAGGCAAGATCCGCCACTGGGGCGTGAGCGTCGAAAAGGTGGAAGAGGGCGTCAAGGCGCTGGAGTTTCCGGGGCTTGCGAGCGTGCAGATCATCTACAACATCTTCCGCCAACGCCCAGCCGAACAGTTCTTCAATATGGCCAAACGGCGTGATGTCGCGATCATCGTGCGCGTGCCGCTCGCCAGCGGCATGCTGTCGGGCAAATTCAAGCGCGACAGCCAGTTCCCTGCCAACGACCACCGTAACTACAACCGGCATGGCGAGGTTTTCGACGTCGGCGAAACCTTTGCCGGCGTTCCTTACGAGGAGGGACTTGCGGCGGTCGAGGAGATCCGCGCGTTGACGCCGCCGGGCGCGACCATGGCGCAGTTCGCCCTGCGTTGGATCTTGATGCAGGACACGGTGAGCGTGGTCATTCCCGGCGCCAAGAGCGCCCAGCAGGCCAAAGAGAACGTGGCCGCCGCCGCCCTGCCGCCGATCACTGCCGAGGCGATGCAGAAGATCGCAGTGATCTACGCCAGCCGGATCAAACCGTTCGTTCACCAGCGGTGGTGAGGAAAAAGGACATTCCGCGATTCACCATCGATGCGCATCAGGATCATTGGCACGCGGAATCCAGCGGCAACTGCGGTTGGTTGAGCGGTGTGTTTCGGCGTGCAGTTTTGGGCCTTCTCTCTTCGGCAGGGTCGTCCATTTGTGAATCGACGCACTCTGCGAATCGCGACTCAGTCTTGGGTAGGCAATGGGGACACAGCAACGAACCGATGGCTTGACGAGCCCCGATCGACGCCGATCGGGCGCTCAAAGGTCAGAAAAGTGCAGATGCAGCCGAGCGACTTACGCCGCCAATCTCGCCGCTCTGAGGCGCAGCGTTGCGGTCGTTGACCGCGCGGCTTAAGCCGAGCAAAGAGAATTTGACAAAGGGCGACTGCCAATGTGACCCGACTGTGCGTACCAGCGCTGTCGCCACGAATGACTTAAGCGGCTTAAGCCGTTGATTTGTCTAATGAATCCTATGGTGCTACAGGAGAGGATTGAACTCTCGACCTCTCCCTTACCAAGGGAAGGCGGCGCTGCGCTAGCCCATTGATTATGAACCATTTGCGGCCTTCCCCTTACTCTGCCCTCCAGGATTTCCCCAGGGAAGGTTCTCGATCCCCTGAGCATGCTCGGCGACATTGGTGTGCGCGTAGCGGAGCACCATAGCGACGGATTTCCAGCCGCCGAGGGTTTGCAGTGCGGTTAGGTCTCGGTTGGCTTGGTAATGCCAAGTCGCCCAGGTGTGCCGGCAGTCGTGGACGCGGAAATTTTCGACGCCCGCGCGCTCGCGCGCGCCCGAGAACGCCGTATGGATACGGGAGCCGGCCGACGTGTCGGCGTCGCCCTTGGGCGGCGCGTAAGGTTCACCCGAGGGCTTGCGGAAGACCTCGCCTTCGCGATGCGAGAGGTTTGCAATTACCTGGACGACCCGCGCGTGAAGCGGCACGCTTCGCGGCTCACCGTTCTTCGTCTTAGGGAAGGTCACCTGGGCATTGCCCAGGTCGACGTTCGACCAGTCCAGCCAAACCGCTTCGCCGGCCCGCGCGCCGGTGTACAGCATGAAGACGACAAGTGGCCTCAGGTGCTCGGCGCACGCCTCGATTAGGCGCTCGGCTTCATCTGGCTTGATCCAACGAATAACACCTTTGGGTTGCTTGGGCCGAGCAATCAGCGGCGGGTCGCACCAGCCTTTCCGCGCCGCGTGACGCAGGATCGCCGAGATCGGCGTATAGGCTTGGCGGTTGCGTGTCGCCGGCTTCGCGTTGGGGTAGAGCTTCGTGGCGGCGGTATCGATCGCGTGCTGGTCGATGTTGCGGAGCAACGTTGTCTGAAAATGGTCCAGAAGCGGTCGGAGGAAGCGCCGATTGCCTGCGCCGTGCTCAAGGTAGTCCGCGACCGCGTGCGCGAAGGTGACAGTCGTGGCCTTACCCCAAATGCTTTCAGTCAGGAGTTCGGCTTCGCGCTTGACTTTGATTTCTTCGGCAATTTTCCAATCAGTAACGCCTGTGCTTTCTTCAATGCTGAGGCCCCGGACAGTCCCGCGAAGGTACAGGTAGGGGCTTTTTGGCCGCTTGACGACTTTGAGCATGACGGTAATGCCTCATATAAGGCCGGGACGTCGGACTGCGAAAAGATAAGGTTGCGGCCGAACTTCTTTCCGATCCCATGCTTTCGAGCGTGACGAAGCAGGGCGGCTTGACTGATGGGGAAAATCCCGGCCGCTGTGAGTTGCTTGGCCGTGAGATACTTCTCCAACGTCGCGTGCGCGGGGAAGTTCGCGACAGGCTCCGCTAACGTCCGAACAAAGCTCAACCCCACGGCCACCCCCGTCACGCAGACTTGCTACCGTCTTCGTAGCCGTGCGGGGACAGGCGAAAGTCCTGCGTCTCATGCACGATCTTGAAGCGGCGCGGGTCGAGGCCATTCGCCCGCAGGAACCCCGGAACGGCCCTTTCAGCCCGTTCCTTGCAGTTGCCGGAGTAGAAGTCGGCGAAGCCGTTCCCGATGGTAGCCGTGAAGAAATCCCCATCGGCGGCCACGCAATGGCGAACGAAGATTTCGATCGGGTTGGCCTCTTCGGCGGCGGCGACAATGGCCGCTAGGGCATCCGCAATGCTCATTTCTCGGGAAAGCGCGTACGCTCTAGCGAACTCGTAGGACCGGGCGTCGATCCTGACGGACATGGTTTTCGTCCTCTTGCTCATCCTGCAATCCTCCGTGACGGATGAAGTCAGAATGTAGCATAAATGTAGCCATTGTATCCACTTCATTCTTAGTACATTCTGCCTACATGGTTAAAACCCCAATTTCCGAACGGATTGCGGACATTCCGCCCTTTGGTCTGCGGCTCACGCCCGATCTGAAACAGCGCGTCGAGGCGTCGGCACGCGCGAATTCGCGGTCATTGAATGCAGAAATTACGGCCCGTCTTGAGCACTCATTTCGAGCCGAGTTGCCGATAGCGTCCGACACGGCGATCGAGGCATTGAAGCTGGCCAAGGAGAACGCAAGGCACCTCGCCGCAATCGAGGAAGGGTTGCGGGCGATATGCTCGGCCGACGAGTTCCTAGACGTGCTGAACGAACCGGCGCAGAGGCTCTTTGCAGCGTTGGCAGCGCGGCTTACACGCTGAATTCCAATGAAATTGCCGCGGCCTGGTTTATCGAGGCTGGTGCTAGCGCCCTTCGGATAATTCGGAAGTCTATCCGGCGCTGTGGAGCCGGAGCTTCGCCCTGAGGGCCGCGCCCCCGACAAGCACGACGCATATTGCGTCGCCGCTTGGCTAAGCGGGCAAGTTGCTACCCCGTTGGGCTGATGATGCGCGTTGGGGATGGAAGCCAGATGGCCGAAACCGCTTGCGGGTTCGGTCCACGACAGCCCGCACCCCACTAGAATATTTCGACCACGTGATCGTTATTACCTGCCGTCGGCTTCATCAACAGCCGCGTAAAAGGGAAGCGAGAACTCGTAAAAATTGGGCGCGTCCCCTATTTCGGCCACGCGGTAGCCAGGGATAGGGTTGGGGAAATATTTTGCCATATAGCCATGCCCAATGTCATCAAAAAGGTCAGTCACTAAGCAGTACACCTTGGTGACTTCTTGCATCAGCTTTTCTTGTGCCGTCTCAAGAGAACGTGCTTGCGTCGCCTTCATTATCGCGTGAACTAGAACTAGTGGATGAAATCTGACGCTTGGTGCCCGCTGCGTGGGGCCGGGAGTAGTCATTTCACATTCTGGTCAGAGCGGATATGGTTCTTCCTGAAACAACAAAAGCACGGTTGGCCAATATGCAATTGATTTCCTAGCGTTCATTCTTGTCGTGTTAATGGCATTCGTCTTTGATATAATTGGCTCATTTGCAATTGCAGTCGCCGCTGAGGTGGCAATAGCTGGAGATAATTATGCAGACTACGGTTTTATTATATTCATAGCTTGTGTCACGCTTCTTTCGCCATTTTGGATTTGGTTCGCACTTAGGGTTCGTCGATTTGTTGGTTGGCCAAGAGGCGCTTTCGAGGTATCCGATTTTGTTTCCAAGTCTGAGTAGAGGGTTTCATTGCGAAAAGAATCTGCCTTTTGCAACGTGATAGCCTCGGCCCCAGCGTCAATGACCACAGTGGGTCAACTCCGCTCCGTCGGTGCGGGCACCAAGCGTCAGATTTCATCCACTAG